>NZ_JAAIXZ010000009.1:167341-465522 GCF_010894435.1 Pyxidicoccus trucidator
ACAGCGGCTGCGAGACTCCGGACTTGCTGGCGCAGGTGAAGCAGCTGACGGGGCAGGACGTGAGCTCCTTCCACGGCTGCTACCAGGCAACGTCCTTCACCCTGCGCGGGGACTTGAGCGCCGACTCCAGCTGCCCGAATGCACCCGGCGGCAACTACAACCTGAGCGGCTTCGTCAGCCCCGTCTGCTCGACCAATGGGGGCGACGGCGGCCAGGGCAACGACGGCGGCCAGGGCAACGACGGCGGCCAGGGCAACGACGGCGGCCAGGGCAGCGACGGCGGCCAGGGCAACGACGGCGGCCAGACGTGCGGCAATCCGGAGGTGCACGTCTTCGGGGTGTACGAAGCGAGTGGGGACCACACGTCCACGGGCGAGGCCACCGTCCACGTGGAGCGGACAGGCTCGCAGGTGCTCGTGCTCTCCTCTTATGAGTCGGTGCATTGGAAGGTCAGCGCCGTGCCCGGTGCCGACCTCCAGTACATCCTCGTGCTGGGGTACGACGCCCAAAGCGTGGATGCACCTCCCGGGGTGGAGGTGAAGGTGCTCGACACCGAGACGAGGGGCTTCATCCCGGAATGCGGGTACGAGTACCCGGACGACGACCCGCACAGCGGCTGCGAGACTCCGGACTTGCTGGCGCAGGTGAAGCAGCTGACGGGGCAGGACGTGAGCTCCTTCCACGGCTGCTACCAGGCAACGTCCTTCACCCTGCGCGGGGACTTGAGCGCCGACTCCAGCTGCCCGAGTGCACCCGGCGGCAACTACAACCTGAGCGGCTTCGTCGACCCCGTCTGCTCGACCAATGGGGGCGACGGCGGCCAGACGTGCGGCAATCCGGAGGTGCACGCCTTCGGGGTGTACGAGGCGAGTGGGGACCACACGTCCACGGGCGAGGCCACGGTGCACGTGGAGCGGACGGGCTCGCAGGTGCTCGTGCTCTCCTCTTATGAGTCGGTGCATTGGAAGGTCAGCGCCGTGCCCGGTGCCGACCTCCAGTACATCCTCGTACTGGGATACGACGCCCAGAGCGTGGAAGCACCTCCCGGGGTGGAGGTGAAGGTGCTCGATACCGAGACGAGGGGCTTCTTCGCGGGATGCGGGTACGAATACCCGGATGATGACCCGCACAGCGGCTGCGAGACTCCAGACTTGCTGGCGCAGGTGAAGCAGCTGACGGGGCAGGAAGTGAGTTCCTTCCACGGCTGCTACCAGGCAACGTCCTTCACCTTGCACGGGGACTTGAGCGCCGACTCCAGCTGCCCGAATGTACCCGGCGGCAACTACAACCTGAGCGGCTTCGTCAACCCCGTCTGCTCAGGGAGCGGCCCCTCCCCCTGAGCTCGTCCGAGTGGTTCGAATCCCGTCGGGTGATTCGACATTCCGAGGTGCGGACTGATTGAATCCGGAGGATGCGACTCTACAAAGAGAGCGGGTCCGACATGCTTGCTTGCGGCCTTGGGCGTATTTCACACCAGGGAGCGGCGTGGGCCTTCGTCGCGCTCCTGCTGGCTTCCGGGGTCGTGTCCTCAGGCTGTATCGAGTCTGTCGAGCCCGAGCCGGAGCTCGGCGCTTCCCAGGCGGAGCTGGAGCGGGTGGCCGTCACCGTTCCAATCGACCACTGCATGCTCCAGGGAATACCGGGAACGCCCTACTGGCAGACGATGCAGTCGAACTGCGTCGGCAACGGCGCGTGCAGAGCTTCGGCGAATGCCGAGTGCCAGGCGGTGGGCGACGTCTACCTGTGCCCCTGTCAGATGCTGCCGGAGGGCTGCGCGGTCTCCGAGCTGCTCCCTGGACTCGGCTCTCCCAGTTATGCCGAACGCGAAGCGGCTTCCGCGAAGCTCCTGAGCTGCTGCACGCACGACTCATATCTCGCCACCATCAACGCGCGAGCAGCCTCCACCTCCGATGAAGAAGTCCGGGTCCGCTTGCAGCGTGGCGCAGCGGCCTGCTCGGCGGCGCTGCACCCCTGCGGGACGAACATGATAGGTGGCATCAAGGAGGAAGAGGGGCTGTGCCTCTACACCGTGTCGGTGGCTCCGGATGCCACGAAGGCCCAGCCGAATACCGCCACCTGCGCGTACGACGCGGCCCGTGGCCTCTGGGTGCTGAAGGTATCCATGCCCTGCAAGACGACGCAGGTGCAGCTGTCGAGATTCCGTCCGAACTCGGGCGATGTGATCCCGACGCCGGTGCTGGGCCCATCCAACTGCGCTCAAACCCTGGTGGTTCCCGCGGACATGCTGCCTTCGGGGCAGGCCGCGTATGCCATCTCGCAGCCCGTCGCCGAGAAGGTGGATGGTGTGAGCACGGCACCAGAGCTGTGCGGTGACGAGGCACTCCGTGCGGAGGCCGCGGCGGACCTTGTCGCTGGCGGAGTGCCGGCCAACACGTGCACGAACGACCCCATCACCTACACGGATTGGGGCCGCCAGCCGCGAGCCCGAGCTATCACCTGCGGCGGAGTCACGCCCGGCTACTACTGGACCGATGCGCCACCGCCCCCCGCCATGGACGCGGGCACCGACGGAGGCAGCACCCCTCCGTCCCCCGGAGGCCCAGGAGGCCTGGATGGAGGCACGGACGGCGGCTCCTCGCCCCCGCCAATCTTCCATGACGCCGGCACCGTCCTCTCCTTCCCTTTGGGAAACTGAAGGCCGGTACACCCGCACGGCTCACTGCGAAGCGACCGTGTCCCCTTCCTCCTCCGGTTGCCTCAGCGGCCAGAGGAGGCTGGCCATGCGCATGTAGAGGTGGCTCAAGTCGCGGAGCTCCTCCTCACACACTTCGATGGCGACCTGGAGGACCCTCCCGGGCGCGAGCGTGACGGTGGAGGGGAGCCTCGCCTGGAGGCTGGGCTGCAGTCTCTGCGGCACGGCACTGACGATGTCGCGCTTCTTGAGGTCGTCGTCGTAGAGGCTTGCCCACTCCAGGAGTTGTCGCCGCAGCTCTCGCCGCAGTCTCTCCTCGGGACCGAAGACCTGCACGCACATCTGGAACAACTCCGAGCCGGCACCGGAGACGAGATCGGACCAGGTGTTGGCAAAGAGAGGCTCTCCCGCGGCCCGCCAGAAAACGCCCCACGTCGGGCTGGCGTGCTCCTGCATGAAGAGGCCGCGAGCTGTGAGGAAGCTCAGCATCGAATCGTGGAAGAACCGCACCTGGCTGGGTTCCTGGCCGGGCCGGACGCTTGGGTCGTCCGGTACCAGGACTCCCGCCTGCAGCAGCATCCCCATCCGCTCCCGAGCCGGCGCATTGCGATAGCGCAAGGTGTGGAGGCCCTGAACCCAATAGGTCTGAAGGCAGAGCTCTCCAGCCCAGGTCAGTAGCTCCGTATCGTCCTCGTGCGGTCCTGTCCCCTGCCGCCCGAGCAGGTGCCGGAAGGACTGCTCGTAGAGCGCGGCAATGCTCGTTCCCGCCACCTCGCCGAGCAGAATCGCCAGCCTGACCAGGATATTCAGGTAGGTCCCGTCCGGCCCCCGGCACGCCTGCCGGGTGCCTTCGCTGAGCGCGTGAGTCGCTCCAGGAGCGTAGGCCCGGATGAAACGGTCAAGCGCCTGCTCATCCAGACGCTGCGGCTCGGCGATGAGCCACCGCTCCGAGCATTCGACCGCCTGCCGGAACCCGGGGTGGGGACGGGAGGTGAGCAGGAGCCGCACCACGCTCCCGTATCGACCCTCGATGAATTCCTGGACCGCCTCGGGGCTGAGCGCCGACTCCGTGAGGCCATCCACGCACAGGACACAGTCGCCCCGGAGAAGCAGCACCTCTATGATGTCGGGCGTTAGCGGGCCGGACTCCCATGGCCATAGGGCGGCGTCTCCCAGGGAGGCAAGCCGGGCATCACACAGCACCGGAAGAGGTCGCGAGGGCTCCTTCTCAAAGCCTATCAGCATCAGGCGTACCACCTCACGCAGGAGCGCGCTCTTCCCTCGGCCGCCCGTAGACTCAATGAGGGCGTTGCCTCGCTGTCCGTCATCGGGATGCGAAAGGAAGCGGACGAGCCGCTCCTCCGGCGGCAGAAGGGATTCCTCAGGCAAGGCCGTCGGCTTCGAACCTTCGCTGGAGAGGGAGTGTATCCGGCCCTCGCGAAAATCCACCGGGAGCGAAACGAAATGCTCGTCGTTGGCTTGACGCCGCAAGGCCTCGAGCTTGCGCCGCACATAAGCGACGTAGTCCGCGAAGATGCGCCGGCGCGTGGCTGGCAGTTCGAGCGCCAGCGGGACCAGCCACTGAAATGGCTTGGCGGAGGACAGCAGGTAGAACACCTGTGGTGAGACGGCTCCCAATATCAGGCAGAGGAGCATCTCCACGAAGAGCACTCCCACGAAGGCAGGGAAATGGATTCTCGCTTGACGGGCCACGTTGGCGAAAACGAACCCGCTGCCCACGAGGACCTGAACGCTCCAGCTCATGAAGGGCAGCCAGCGACGGACGAGGCGCGTGCGCGGCAGCACCAGTAGGGGCACAACGAAGAACAGCGTCGCCACGAGGCAGGCCACTGCCGTTCGGAACCAGATCTGCTCGCTGAGCGGCGCCAGGAAGGGAACGTCCTTCACGACCAGCTCGGTGCGGGTTCCGATCTCGTCCTGGTACTTGAAGATGACCGTGTAGCGGCGCTTCCCCAGCGAAAGCTCGCCCAGCGCCCAGTTGAATCGGGGCTGCGGCGCGCCTGGGGAATAGCTCCGGATGGCCGAGGCCACCGGCTCGTCTGGACGGGCGGGATCCAGGATGAGAATCTCCAGGGCGCCCCCGACCTCGGCCGCGTAGGTCCGGCCCGGCCAGTCCAGGTCGAGACTGTCCACCTCTGTCCCGTGGAGCGAGGCCCGGACTTCGAGTCTTCCCTGGACGCGGACGTCTTGGCCGTTCTCGACCTCCAAGGTGCCCCGCTCGAGCTCCAGGACGGCTCCTACTTGCTGCAGGGGGACATAGGCGAAGCTGGCGGGAGTCGCCTTGATCCAGCCATGTCCCTTCTTCGCTGAAGGCAGGACATACGCCATGTCCGCGGTTGCCAGCACGAAGTGCTCTTCGAGATAGGCCTCGTCCGACAGGGAGATGAAATACAATGAGCCATCGCGTGAGGATTGAAGCCACACGCCCTCGCCCACGGGGTCCACATTCAACGAGCTGACGTCCGCGCCATCGAGCAAGGGGCTCGCCCTGACCGAGCCATGGTCGGCTCGCAGGTGGATGACACTGTTTCCCCAGAGGAGGAGGTCGTCGGAAGCTGTGGGAATGGTGGAGAGCGCTTCCACCGCATCCGAGTCGACCCGAGGGAGCAGCTTCGGCCCGCTGGCGAGAATCCTCCCACTCTCGTCCAACAGATAGGCGTCGCCCGAGTGGGTCAATGCCCAGACGCGACCGGAAGGAGTCCTGGACACGAGGACCTTCTGGCCCTTGAAGAGCGGTACCTTTGCCAACATGGACCGTCCCTGGAGGTCCACCAGATAGAGTCCGCCCTCCCAGCCGGCGGAAGGCTTCAGGGCTCCCGCTACCCACACACGCGTCCCGTCGTCCTGCGCGACGACCTGCCTGATCCCCATCCCATCCAGCAGCAGGGAGGAGCGGGCTTTGGCAGGTGCCTCCAGGTCGACAGAGAAGAGCCGCCGTGCGACTGGCACGGAGGGAGCCGGGGAACTCACCTCCGCCATCACCCATGCCCGCGTTCCGGAGCGCTCGGGGACGACCCAGATGTTCTCCTCCGCCGTTAGCAACACCCCCGAGCCTGGAAGCCTGGCTCCTGCATCGACAAAGAAGAGTTGCCGGTCCGTCTTGAACCAGGCCCCCGGTCCCTTGCCCACCGGTATCACCTGCCACGCCGCCATGTTCGCGCCGCCTTCAAGACCCAGCGCCTTGAGCGAGGAGACAGTCCTGACCTCCCCATCCGCATCGAGCAGCGCGAGGAAATCCGAGCCCCCACGGCTGAAAACGACCCAGAGGTCCGCATGCGGCTCCAGGTCCTCCTCGAGCACGTGTCGGGGATGGACATCGTAGGGAGAGAGGAAGACCTGCTCCCGGATATGAACGATCCGGTCGGCCTCGAGCACGATGCGTCCGGCAGGTCCTCCGGGAGTGGCGTCCACCAGGTAGACCCGAGCCCCGTTGTAGCGCGGCTCCTGCTCGGCGGAGATGACCCACGCCCGTCCCGGGTGCTCCGTCTGGATCAACTCTCCGGAGGGCCGCCAGGGGTTCCGCTCATAGGCGCGAGTTCCCTCGAGATCCACCACGGAGATGCCACCTTCGCTCACGACCCAAGCACGCTCCCCATCACCGAAAGGGACGAGGCTCGCCTGGGTGGCCGCCACGGGAACCGGCCAGAAGGAAGGGCCCCGCACCTGATTCTCCGCACGGGCCGGAGTCTGCCCGCACAGCATCAAGCCCGCCGCC
Organism: Pyxidicoccus trucidator; assembly: GCF_010894435.1. Lineage (NCBI taxonomy): Bacteria > Pseudomonadati > Myxococcota > Myxococcia > Myxococcales > Myxococcaceae > Pyxidicoccus > Pyxidicoccus trucidator. Next base: position 173,731 of record NZ_JAAIXZ010000009.1, read on the forward strand.
ATCAACAGGCAGAGAAGCTCTCGTACCTGTGAGCCGTGCCCAGCGCGGTATGCCCCCATGAGCAGGAAGCATCTGCATCCCCGCTTCCCCATCCAAGCCACTCCCAATCATTGTTCATGGACAGACACCTCCCCGGCATCCTGGCCCCACCTCCGGGGTCTTGCCGAATGGCGTGTGGTTGTAAAACTTCGTGTGGCAGTGCCTGAGATGACGCAGGGCCGCAAGGAAGCCTCGGAAGGGCGCGTTGGCCCATCCGTTACCTGGCCTGGAGGAGCACTGATGGAGAAGCCCCAAGAGTTGCCCGGCAGGGAAGGCATCCACTCAACCGAGAGCTCTGTGGAGTTCTGGGCCAGGAATCAACCTGCGGTGCATGTCCGCGTCTTCGCTCCATACGACTCGAAAGATAGCGACCCTGGCGCTCGTCAGGTGTGCTGCCATTGTAGTTCCTCCGAGCCGATTGAGGTTCTCGACATCACCGTGGCGGCCAACACCACGATGATCATCTACAGGAGCCCCACCACCACTGAGCCTCTCCACATCGTCACCGGTCCCGGAAGTCTCACTCTGGCCAATGCCCCTGCCGATCTGCTGGCGCAGATGAAAGTCATTCCGACCAGCGCTCGGGCTACAAGCGGGTCCAGATGAGCAGCGGCAGCGCCACGCCGAGCACAACCCCGGTATAGGCCTTCCAGTGCCTCGGACCCAGGACAGGCGTGATGAGCTGTTCCACCAGGAAGGACACCAGGGCCACCTTCACCAGGGGCAGGCCCCAGGCCCTGTCGAGCAGGTAGCCAATCCCTCCCGTCAGCCAGAGCGCGCCCACCGCGGTCACCGCGCCAATCTTGATCCACCACCGTTGGTCCGAGGCCGTGGGGTCCATGTCCTGGTGGACCTTCTTGGCCATGTCGAAGCGGCCATTGCGCATCTGGTGGGCGAAGACAGCACCGGATGCCGTCCAGAACCCGCCTGCCCCCAACATCGTCGCCAGTCCCACATCCATCGTCGTTCCCCTTTGCTCACTTGAAGGATTGTCAGCGTCCACCCGTCCACTCAGGTGCCGTGGTTGGAGCGCCGATTCGTACGTCCGTTGTGTCTCCTGCCGTCGCGGGGCGAGCTCGCCCGGTCGTCCCCCCCCGCGCGGAGCGGCTCAGGCCGAGTCACCCATCCACACGAGCGACTGCTGCCGCTCGGCCAGCTCCTTCACCGCCCGCAGGGTGGAGCGGGTCTCCTGGCCCAGCAGGTGCCGCGCCAGGAGATGGGCCTCGCGTCGGATGGAGGCCCTTCCCGGGGGAGGCTCGACCGGGTCGGGCTCCATCTCCAGGGTGTGCTCCGCCGTCACCACCACCGCGTCGCCCTCGGAGTCGAGCCGCCAGGCGCCCTGGTGCGAGCGGAAGAGCGGGAGCGAGTGCACCTGCTCGTAGTCGATGCGTCGGCTCTCATCCCCCCGGCGGACGGCGCGACACACGCGCGTTCCCGAGGGGCCCTCCGCCTCCAGCTCGAAGTCCTGGTAGCTGGGGGTCTGCTCCCGCAGCGTCACCCGCCGCACGTGTGGCAGGACGGTCGGCCAGCGCTCCACCTCCCATAGCAGGCCATAAACGAACTCGGCGGGAGCCTGGATGGTCATCGTCTCCGAGAAGCAGAGGCTCCCCGGGGTGGCCAGCGCGATCTTCTGGTAATACGCGTAGGGGGCCGTGGGGTTGCGCTGGATGAGCGCGTCCAGCTCCTCGGGAGAGTCGGCCTCGATGAGCCAGATTCCCGCGGCCATGCCGGCTCGCACGAAGGCATGCTTGAGGCGGCCGGATTCGGACAGCTCCTGGAGGTAGCGGTGCCCGCGATCGACGGTCTCCAGATAAGTGGCAATCGAGAGGTCGCGCGGAGCGGCCTCGGTCAGGACTGCGAACAGCATGGGATTCCTCCGGTTCGGGTTATGCGTTGTCCGCCATCGCCCGGGTCAGGCTCCCCAGGCTCTTGAGGGCGAGCAGCGGAAAGACCTGGGTCTTCTGGTACAGCGCCAGGGGGCCGAGCATGAGGAAGCGGTGCAGTTCCTCCGGCGACTCGACGTCGAAGATGAGGACGTTTCCCCCGCCCCCTCTCTGGACGAAGTAGGAGTGCAACTTCCCCTCGGCCTTCAGGCCCAGGTAGTACTGCTGCTCGCGTTCTCTGAGTTCCTCCACCTGCTGCGGGAGCAGATGGCGCGTGTCTTCTCGGGTGATGCAGGCAATCAACATGCTCACACTCCTGGGGGTGACGGCGGGGCAGCCCGCTCCTGGAGCCCAGCGTTCTGCTGGGCCCGCTCCCGGAGCACGCGCCGCAACAGCTTTCCGGCTCCGCTCCTGGGAATGGTGTTGATGAACTCGATGTGCGCGATGCGCTTGTAGCCAGCCAGTCTGGGATTGACCTCCGCGAGGACCCGCGCGGGCTCCGGGGCGGAGGGCCGCGGCACGACGAACGCATACGGAAGTTGCTCGTCGTGGCCCACGTCCACCCCCACCACGAGGCAGTCCTTCACGGCGGGGTGCTCCTTGAGGGCAGCCTCGAGCTCGGCGGGAGCAATGCTGTGCCCCTCGTGCTTGATGACATCCTTGAGCCGGTCGACGTAGTGCAGGAAGCCCTCGTCATCGACGAACACCAGGTCCCCCGTGTAGAGCCAGCCGTCGCGCAGCGCCCGGCGCGTCTCCTCCTCGCCCTTCCAGTAGCCCCGCATCACCTGGGGCCCGCGGATGCAGAGCTGGCCCACGGTGCCGGGCGGCACCTCGTGCTCGCCGGTGAGGGTGTCGACGATGCGCTGCTCGGTGTCCGCCACGGGAAGCCCGCAGGCGCCCGGGGGGCCCTGGTAGCCCGGAAACACCGGCGTCGCATGGGTGAGGGGCGAGGCCTCGGTCAGCCCGAACCCCTGCAGCACGGGGAGGCCGAGCCGGCGGCTCGCCTGCCGGGCCACCCGGACATCCAGGCTGGAGGCGCCGCTGCTGATGAACCGCAGCCGGGGCGCACGCAGGGACTCCAGGTCCTCCAGCGCGCTCAGCGCGGCGACCATCGGCGTCACGGTGTAGAGCTGGGTGGCCTCGTGCTCACGGGCCAGGTGCAGCAGGCGGCGAGGGTCCCAGCGGTCCAGCAGCACCTGGGTCGCACCGGAGGCCATGCTGGCACCCAGGTGCATGCTGAGCAGCACCGGGAGCCCGTTCAGCAGCACGTCGGCCTCGGACACGTGGTGGGCGCTGACGAACTGGAGCGCGTTGCTCACCAGGTTGCGGTGGCTCAGCATCACGCCCTTGGGAAGCCCTGACGTGCCGCTGGAGTACGGGATGGACAGGACGGCGTCCGGGGAGACCTCCACCTCCGGGAAGGACTCGGGAGACTGGCGGGCCGCCAGCTCGAGCAGGGAGCTGTCGCCGGAGGCAGCCCCCCCGAAGCCCACCTGCCGCCGCAGCCGGGGGAGCCGCTCGCGCAGGCCCGCCACGAGCGGGTACATGGCGCCCGAGAGCACCGCGGCGACGGCCTCCGTGTCGCGGAGCTGATGCTCAATCTCTCGCGGTCCATAGAGGGGGTTGATGGGGGTGACCACCGCGCCAATGCGCGAGATGGCGAGGAAGGTGACGAGCGCCTCCGGCCGGAGGCAGGCCGTGAGGGCGACGACCTCGCCTGGCCGCACCCCCAGCTCCTCGTGCAGCACCCGGGCGACCGCATCCGTCAGCGCATCCAGCGCGCTGAACGTCACGGAGATGCCGTCGTGGAGGATGGCGTCCCGATGCGGGCTGCGCCGGGCCGTGGCCCGCAGCAACCCGTCATAGCGGATGGGTGGAGGGCTGAACCGTGTGCGCGTCAGCGTCAGCAGCTCACTGATGGGGCGACGTCCCCCCTCGCTGGCCGCCTTGAGCGCCCGCAGCTCCTCCCGGCTGCTCGCGTCGAGCACCTTTCGGAGCCACTGCTCGGCCTCTTGCGCGCTCGCAAAGCGGTCCGAGCCGGCGCTCACAGTGCAGTCGCGGGTGAGCACGACCCGGCAGCCGAAGCCGGGCTCGGGCACTACCTCCCAGGCGCCGCTCACGGCCGTCAGCGGTGGCAGGGGGGACTCCTGCTCGAAGTCGATCCGGTAGCCGGATGGAGACAGCACACGCCGTGAGCGCGCGGTGTGAGTTCCACCGCCGATGTGCGCCGTGAGCTCGATACGCATCGAGCCCTCGCCCTGTTCGAGGACGGAGGCGGCCACGCAGCTCGGGAAGATCTCCGGCCAGCGGTCTACCGAGACGAGCAGCTCGAAGACCTGGGCGGGCTCCTGGCGAATCCAGGTGGAGTGCTCCAGGCGGAAGGACGCGGTGTCGGACATGTGGGCTGCCTCTCTCCAATCGTTGGGGCGCGGCCTGCTGGCTCGCCCTGCCAAGAGATTGGAGTGAAGGGCCGCCGCGTTGTGACCCGCGCTCGCGCGCGAGCTTCTTCCATCACAGAAGCAATTCATTCCTTCCATCTGAGGTGAAGACCGAACGGGACATCAGCCGAGGATGAACATGACGAACCAACCGCCCTTTCACCCATCAGCGTCGTCCGCGCCGGGAGCAGCGAGGCCCTGGCGGCTCGCGCCAGTCCACGAACCATCCACTCCCCTCTTCAATCGCATGCGACTGGGAGGACTGGAGTGGGAAGACATCCGCCCCTGCCTGGGGGCTTTCAAGGATGCGCCGCTCCTGGATGAGCAGGCCCTGTGGCACGAGCTCTGGACCACGCTCGGGCACACCGCCGAAGAGCTCGCCATGAAGGCGGGCGGCACGCGCGCGCGCGATACCCGCCGGCGGATGCTCCTGCGGTCCGCGGCCTGCCACCACTTCGCGCAACTGCTCTACTTCGACAACCCCGAGGCGAAGTTCATGACCCGGCGGCGGGTGACGCGGCTCTTCGAGTCCGCCAGCCCACTGCTTCCCTGGGAGGTCCGCTCGCTGAGAATCCCCTATCAGGACTTCTCACTGCCCGCGTACCTGCTGGCGGCGAGCTCCGTGGAGCGCACGCCCTGCGTCCTCCTGGTGAATGACCTGGGCACGGCCAAGGAGATTGAGCTGTATGCCCTTGCGCGGGAGTTCCTCTCGCACGGCGTCTCCGTGCTGCTCTTCGACGGACCGGGCCAGGGAGAGCTGGCGGGGCTCCATCGACTCCCGGTGCCGTTCGAGCAGGTCGTCGCCGCGGTGCTGGACAGCGTCTGCCGGCTCTCGCAGGTAGACACGGAGCGGCTCGGTATCTGCGGCCTCGGCCACGGCGGCTACCTGGCGGCCCGGGCGGCGGCGCTCCTGCCCCAGCGGCTCCAGGCCTGCGTCAGCATCTCGGGCGGGCATGACCACGACCACTACGCGAGGCTGCCCGAGCTGGCGCGCGAGGAATTCAAGTACGCCTACTGCCAGCGCTCCGACACCGCCATGGCGCGGCTCGCCCGGGAGGAGCTGAGCCTGAGAGGGACTCCGAGGCTGAAGGTGCCCCTCCTCGTCATCCAGGACCCCGAGGACTCCGCGTGGCCCCTCGCCTCCTGCATCCAGCTCCTCGAATGGGCCCGCGGTGACAGGGACTTCATGTGCCTTCCGCTCGAGCAGCTCGCGTTCGCGAGCCTCGGCCCCTGGATGGCCCAGGCCCTCTCGCGCGCGGACGCCTGAGCGCCCCGGGCCGCGTCACATCCTGAATCCCAGCCCACTGTCTCTTCCGAAAGTCACCCCATGCAAGCCAACACCACACAGCAAGCCCTCCAGTTCGTGGACGAGAGCGTCCCAGCCCTCCAGCTCGTGGACCTGAGCGTCCCGGTGGACGCGAACCACTGGGAGCCCGACGTCATCCGGTGCGAGTACATCGACCACCGGCGCGGGGCAGACCTGCTGGGCAGCGCGCTGATCCACTCCCGGGGCCGCGACTCACTTCGCGCCAGGGTGAGCGAATGGCTCAAGCACAAGCTCGGCCTCGGCGTGGACCATCGCGACTTCCCGGACGGCAAGGGCCTGTCGCTCATGCGCTACACGCTGACGACGCACACGGGCACTCATATGGATGCGCCCTTCCACTACGGCGACGTGGATGCGAAGGGCCGCCGGGCCCGCACCATCTGCGAGGTTCCCCTGGAGTGGTGCTTCCGGGATGGCGTGGTGCTGGACGTGCGGGGCCCCGCCGGAGCGGGCCCCGTCACGCGGGACGAGGTCCTCGCGGCGCTCGGGCGCATCGGCTACACGCTCAAGCCGCTGGACGTGGTGCTGCTGCGTACCGGTGGGGACACCCACGTGGGAAAGCCGGGCTACTTCTCTGGCTTCCGCGGCGTCACCGAAGCGGCGACGCGGTGGCTGGTCGAGCAGGGCATCCGCGTCATCGGCATCGACAGCTTCGGCTTCGATGCGCCCTTCCATCAAATGCTGGAGGACTACCTGCGCACGGGGAAGCCGAGCGCGCTCTGGCCCGCGCACCTCTTCGGCCGCGAGAGCGAGTACTGCCAGCTCGAGCGGCTCGCGAACCTCGACAAGCTCGAACGGCCCTACGGCTTCAAGGTGTCCTGCTTCCCCATCAAGCTCGCCCGGGCGGATGCCGCCTGGTGCCGGGTGGTGGCCCTCGTCTGAACCCTCTCACCAGGAGTCTGTCCATGTACCGCATGAAACATCAGATTGAGATTGATGCACCCGTGAAGCTGGCTTTCGAGCTGATCCGCTACGTCGAGTGCTGGCCAGCCATCTTCCCGCCCTGCAAGGCCGCCAGGGTCCTCGAGGAGGACGGAGGCCGGCAGCTCATTGAAATCTCCGCGCTCGCCAATGGCCAGCTCATGAGCTGGCACTCGGAGCGCGAGGTCCACCCCGAGGTGCGGCACATCTCCTTCCGGCAGGTGCGGCCCTCGCCGCTGCTGGAGCGGATGGAGGGAGACTGGCACTTCCACGCGCTGAGCTCGGGGACGCTGGCGGTGCTGGAGCACCGCTTCGCGGTGAAGCCCCGGCCCCATGGACTGGTGGAGGGAGTCTCCACCGAGCAGGAGGCGCACGACTTCATGGTGCGCTCCACGGACAACAACAGCCAGCATGAGCTCCAGGCCCTCAAGCAGTTCCTGGAGGCCAAGGAGCGGGCCGCCACGAAGCGGGCTCCGCCGCGCGCCGAGTTCGAGGAGAGCCTCACCATCTCCGCCCCCCCGGAGCGCGTCTACGAGCTGCTCCAGCTGGCCGTGGAGTGGCCGCGCCTGCTGCCCCACTGCCGCGCCGTGGACATGCGCTACGACGACGGGAGGAACCAGGAGTTCGTCATGACCGTGGACGTGCGGGGGAGCGAGGAGCGCATCCGCACCATCCGGCGGTGCAACACCCACGGACAGAACATCACCTACTTCCAGCCCGAGCCGCCCCCGGTGCTGCGCGTGCACACCGGCGAGTGGCGCGTGGAGCCCGTCCCGGGCGGGGCCCGCGTCGTGTCGTGGCACGCCGTCGAGCTCGCGCCGGAGAAGGCGAAGGAGCTGTGGGGAGACATCGGGACGGCCGAGGCCCTGCGCCGGGTCGCCAACGCCATCAACGCCAACAGCCTGGGAACCATGCAGGCCATCAAGGCTCGCGTGGAAGCGTGAGCACGAAAGGAACCACCATGACTGCAACGACAGACACGAAGACGGACACGCCGAAGGTCGCGCTGATTACCGGCGCGGGCCGGGGGATTGGAAGGGCCACCGCCCTGCGGCTGGCTCGGGCTGGGTACAGCGTCGGTTTGATGGCCCGCTCCCGGGAGCAGCTGGAGGAGACGGCGGACGGAGTGCGCGAGGCGGGAAGCCGCGCGGCCATCGCCGTCTGCGACGTGCGGTCGGCGGACGGAGTGAGGGAGGCGGTCAACGCCATCGTCTCCGAGCTGGGCCCCGTACAGGTGCTCGTCAACAACGCGGGGCGCGGCGGTGGCGGCGTCACCGCGAAGATGGAGGACGACCTCTGGCGCGAGGTGGTGGACACCAACCTGAACAGCGTCTTCTACGTCACCAAGGCGGTGCTCAACGGGAACTCCGACTCCACGCTGAAGTCCATCATCAGCACCGCGTCCACCGGCGGGAAGCAGGGCGTCATCTACGCGGCGGCCTACAGCGCCTCCAAGCACGGCGTCATCGGCTTCACCAAGTCCCTGGCCCTGGAGCTGGCGCCGCAGGGCATCACCGTCAACGCCGTCTGCCCGGGGTTCGTGGAGACGGACCTCGCGGGCCACGCGCGGCGCAGCTACGCGCGGCTGTGGGGCGTGGACGAGGACGGGGCCCGCAAGCGCATCGAGCAACGCGTGCCGCTGGGCCGCTACATCCAGCCGGAAGAGGTCGCGGAGATGGTGGCCTACCTGGCCTCCGCGGGAGCGCAAGGCATCACCGGGCAGGCCTTCAACGTCTGCGGCGGACTCGGAAACTACTAACCCCCAGAGCTGAGCAGGAGTTGCGCGTGAAAATCAGGGACATGAAGCAGAGACGACGGGTCGTCGTCACGGGCATCGGCATCGTCGCCCCCAACGGCATTGGCACGCAGGCCTTCTGGGCCAATGCCATGGCGGGACGCTCGGGCGTCCATCCCGTGGAGGTGTTTCCCACCCGGGGGTTCAAGAGCCGCATCGCCGGTCAGGCGCTGGACTTCGACCCGCTGGCGCAGGGGCTGAGCGCGGAGCAGTCGCGGCGGTTGGACCGGTACATCCAGTTCGCCCTGGTGGCGGCCCGGGAAGCGGTGAAGGAGTCCGGGCTCGAGTTCTCCGGCGTGGACGGCGAGCGGATGGGCGTGTGCGTGGGCAACGCCATCTGCGGCACGCCGCTCATGGAACGGGACTTCCTGACGCTGACCGAGCGGGGCACCGGGCCCATCCGGCCGGAGAAGGTCCGCCCCACCCTCTACCAGGCCTCCACCTTCAACGTGGCCTCGGCGGAGGTGGCCAGCCGCTACGGCGCCCACGGGCCCTGCGGCGCGCTCACCACGGGCTGCACCGGAGGGCTGGATGCCATCGGCTTTGCCCTGGACTGCATCCGGCACGGTGACGCGGACGTGATGATCTGCGGGGCCGCGGAGGCCCCCATCACCCCGGTGGCCATGGCGGCCTTCGACGTCATCGGCGCCCTGTCCAAGCGGAATGACGCGCCCCAGCGCGCGTCGCGGCCGTATGACGCTCACCGCGACGGGTTCGTGCTGGGCGAGGGGGCGGGCATCCTCATCCTGGAGGAGCGCTCCCACGCGCTGCGGCGCGGAGCGACCATCCTCGCCGAGGTGCGGGGCTTCGGCTCCTGCAACAACGCCTTCCACATGACGGACCTGCCACCGGACGGTGCGGCGCTCGCGCGCTCCATGCGGCTGGCCCTGGACGACGCCCGGCTGCAAGGGGCCACGGTGGACTACGTCAGCGCCCACGGCAGCTCCACCTCGCAGAACGATGCCAACGAGACGGCGGCGCTCAAGAGCGTGCTGGGAGCGCACGCGTACCGGGTGCCCATCAGCTCACTGAAGTCCATGGTGGGCCACCCCCTGGCCGCGGCCAACGCGCTGGAGGCGGTGTCCTCGGTCCTCACCATTCAACGGGGGGAGGTGCCCCCGACCATCAACTACGAGACGCCGGACCCGGCGTGCGACCTGGACTACGTGCCGAACGAGGGCCGCCGTCGGCGCGTGGACGTGGTGCTCAAGGGGGCCAGCGGCTTCAGCGGGATTCACAGCGCCCTGGTGCTCACGAGCCCGGGCTACGAGGGAGGACTGTCATGAGCCGTCGAGTGGTGGTGACGGGTATCGGGCTCATCGCGCCGGGGGGCATCGGCCACCGGGCCATCTGGGACAACGTGCGCGCCGGGAAGGAATCCATCCGGCGCGTCACCCGGTTCGACCCCACGGGCTACCCGTGCGCGCTCGCGGGAGAGGTGGATGGGTTCACGCCCACGGACTTCATGCCCCTGCGGCTGGCGCGCAAGCTGGACCCGTACACGCAATACGCCGTCGCGGCCTCGCGGCTCGCGCTGGAGGACGGGCGACTGGAGCTGGAGAAGGTGGACCGCGAGCGCATGGGCGTCTTCGTGGGCAACTGCTTCGGCGGGTGGGACTTCACGGACCGCGAGCTGCGCAAGCTCCACACGGAGGGCGTCAAGGAGGTGAGCCCCTTCCAGGCCACGTCCTGGTTCCCCGCCGCGCCTCAGGGGCAGATCTCCATCCACTTCGGGCTGCGCGGGTTCAGCAAGACGGTGTGTGGTGAGCGGGCGAGCGGGCACATGAGCGTCGCGCTCGCGGCGAGGAGCATCGCGGACGGGCTCTGCGACGTGAGCCTCGCGGGAGGCTCCGAGGCCCCCATTACCCCCTTCACCTACCTGGCCTGCGGCACCGAGGGCGTGCTCGTCGGACCGGACGCACCGGCGGCCGGCGCCTACCTCCCCTTCGATGCGGAGCGGCAGGGGCTGGTGCCCGCGGAGGGAGGGGCCTTCCTGCTGCTGGAGGAGCTCACACACGCGCTGGAGCGCCAGGCTCCCATCTACGCGGAGGTGCTCGGCTTCGGCCTGGCGAACGACGCGTGCCACCCTGCCCTCCTCCCGCCGGAGGAACGCCGCCTGTCGGTGGCGATGCGCAAGGCGCTCGAGGACGCGGACCTGACGCCCGACGCCATCTCGTACGTCCTGGCGGACGGGCTGGCGACGCCGGAGGGAGACAGGCAGGAGGCAGCGGCCCTGCGCAAGGTGTTCGGTGGCTCCTCCCGGCGCGTGCCCGTCACGGTGCCGAGGAGCATGACGGGACACCTCTACGGGGCGGGAGGCGCCCTGGACGCCGGGCTGGCGGCGCTGTCCATCCAGCATGCGCTGGTGCCGCCGACGGTGGGCACCGGGACGGCGGATGAGGCGCTGGATGTCGCCCTCGTCACCGAAGCCACCCCGCTGGAGCGGGTCGAGCACGTGCTGCTCAACGGCCGCGGCTCTGGAGGACTCAACGCGTCGCTGATCATCAGCCGCGTCGCCAGGGCCTGAGCCCTGGCCGCGGCCCCATCTCATTCAGGAGGAGAAGAAGCCATGACGGACAAGGAAAAGAAGGTACGCGAGGTGCTCTCAGCGTTGCTGGGACGGGGCGAGGCGGAGTTCGAGCCCGACGCCTCGCTCAAGGACGACTTCGACGTGGACTCCACGGAGATGGTGGAGGTCGTCTGCAAGATGGAGAAGGCGTTCTCGACGTCGCTTGGCGATGGCGCGGAGAAGAAGATCCGGACCGTGCGGGACATCTACACCCTGGTGGGCGCCGAGGCGGGGTGACGGCGGCCACGCCTGGCCGGAGGCAACACCCTCCTGCCGGGGAAAGGGGACGGGGATGATCATCGGTATGGGAATGGACCTGTGTGGGATTGAGCGGATGGCGGGGCTCGTGGCTCGGAACGAGGGCCGCTTCGAGGCACGAGTCTTCACTGCGGCGGAGCGGGCCTACTGCTGGGCACGGGGACAGCCTGCCCAGCACTTCGCGGCGCGCTTCGCGGCGAAGGAGGCGCTGCTCAAGGCGCTGGGCGCTCCAGACGGACTGGCCTGGCACGAGTTGGAGGTGTTCCACACGCCCGAAGGACGGCCCGCGCTGCGTCTGCGCGGCGCCGCGAGGCGGGCGGCGAGGAGGCTCGGAGTCCAGCGCCTCCACCTGACCCTGACGCACAGCGAGGGAATGGCGGTGGCCACGGTCATCGCCGAACGCTGAAACACATGCATCACGAAAGCCGCATTGAGGGCTCCACCCCATTGAAAGTCAACGAGGTGACACACCATGCGCTCTTTCGGCAAGACCCTTCCAGACCAGACATCGAACGAGAAGGCCCAGGGCATCCGTATCATCGCGAGCTCGCTGTTTCGCGAGCTCGTTGCCCATGGGTACTCGCAGTCCCACGTCATCAGCCTGACGTCCGAGCTGCTGGAGCTGCTCACGGCCTCGCTGGAGAGAGCGAGAGGCCAGCCGCGGGACGGCGCACTGGCCTCCCTCCTCGAGGACACGCCAGACACGGACCCATAGCGCGGCCGGTGGCGAGCTTCCGGCCGGCTCCGGAATCAGTGCTCGGGCGTCACGCGCAGGATGCCCTCGGGAATGGGCTCGTCATAGGCGAAGAAGAACTCCTGATCGTTGTAGGAGAACACCGCGCCGGTACTGTCGGAGGTCCAACTGGAGATGAGCGAAGCCAGCGCGTCCATGCGCCGCGCGGACTCCTTCTTCCAGGCGTCCCAGTCCGCATCTGTAATCTTGCCGCGGTACCAGTCGCGGTGTTTGACGTCGTGGTCCTTGTACTGCCGGGTCAGGAGCTCCTCGTACTGACGAGCCATTTCCCGTCTCCATGCCGGAAGCGCTTCCTTCCCTGTCGGGCCATTGCCAGTCCCCTGCTCCGGCGCCTGGACCGCTGGCCCCGCCATGAAGGCCGGGCCTTGCTTCTTTGCATCCCTCTCGTAGCGCTCGCGCAGCCGGACGAACTCATGCTCGAACCTGGAGAGGAGGACCAGCAGCCGCACCCACCGGTGCTCGTCGAAGTCGAACTTCTCCAGGGCCTGTGCCGCCTCCGCGCCCTTCGCCGCGATGACCTCGATGGTGTCCTCGTCCATCTTCAGGTTGAGCCCACCTTCGCCAGGCTTGAGGCTCACGTGCACCACCCGTTCCCGGTAGCTGGGCATCCGGGCCTGGGTGTTATCCCGATAGTTCTGGGCGGTGTCGAAGATGGAGCCCAGGAAGCCGCGGAGGTCCTCGATGGGGTAGACGTGGGGCCTGAGGACTTCCCGAGGCTGGGCCAGGAAGACGTCCGACTCGCTGCGATGGGCGGGGGCCTTCCTCTCCCCCGTGAAGGAGGTGGGGAGCTGCGAGTCCGCCAGGTTGATGCCGAACGTGGGCCGATCGGGGAGCCAGGCGTCGAAGATGTGGATGGGGAAGTTGCTCGCGATGCCGCCATCACTGAACCAGTTCTCCCGCAGGTCTCCGTCCTTGCCTGACTGGGGGCTCGTCACCAGCGTGTAGGGCCTCTGCTTTGTTCCCAGCTGACGCCTGCTCCTCTGGGTGTCGCTCTTGATGGAGTAGAGCCGCACCGCGCTGAGGAGCAGCGGGAAGCTGAGGCTCATCCTCGTGGCCACCAGGACGGGAAGCGCGTTGCCTGACGGAAAGGGGAAGTAACCCTGTTCCCCGGCTGCGGAGAGGTCGAAGCCCTCGAACGCGGCCTTGTCCCGCTGCCACTGCTTCTCGTAGGCCGAGTACTGCTTGGAGTCCCTCCACTCCTTGAGGTAGGTCACCACCTCTTCAGGAAAGAGCTTGAGCATGTCGTCCTCACGAAAGAGGTAGCCCGCATCCAGCTCCTCCGGGTGCGGCGGCGACTTGCGGTCCAGCTCTTTCGCATCCTCGCCGTGCAAGGTGTATGGCTGGCGTTGACTCAGATTCGTCGTCACCATCCGGAAGTCGATGGCGGCGTCCTCGGGCAGGCGCTTGTTCTTCAACATGCCGAGGGTGAGGACTTCTTGGCTGGTCATGCCGAGGCCGGCGAGCTGCTGGATGCGCTCATGAAGCCAGGGGGTCAGGGCAGGGTCCTGCCTGTTCTCGTTGGAGGACTCAGGCCAATTTCCGGTACAGAGGGCGTAGAAGCTTGCATCCTTGTCCAGCACGTACTCGAAGCTTCCCTTGAGCGAGCGATAGTTGGCGACGAGGCCGCGCGCGAGCCTCAAGAGGAACCATGCGGTCGAGCGCATGGCCAGCGTCTTCCGCGGTTTCGGAAGGGCGCGGGCAATCGACCGGACTGGCCAGGCCAGCAGTTTGGCGGAGCCACGCAGCGACACCAGGGAGACGCGCTTGCGAGGCTTGGGGCCCTCAGGGCTCTTCAGCACTTTCTGCATCAACTCCAGCAACCGGCCGTCCCCGCGTTCCCCATTCGACGACTGGTAGATGTCGATGACCTGGAGGACCTTATCGAAGAGCGGGCGCGCCTGAGGGGCTGGCTGGAAGAGGTGGAGGAGGAAGCCTTCCCGCTTGAGTTCTTCCATCATCTTGCCCAGGCCGGCGAAGCCCACCTCCGGGCTCGAGTCCTTCTCCCGGCCGAACTCGGCCGCCGCCGTGGCCGCCGCCGCGATGGCTCCCGCGGAGGTCCCTCCGACCGAACGGAAGCGGTACTTCTTCGCCAGTTGAAGGACTGCTGACGGATAGACGACCCCACTGGTGACCCCTCCCTTCATGATGAGGTCGCACTGTTCCGTGGGAGCTTGGTAGTCGGAGTTGCGGGCCGGCTTGTCCCGGTTCGGTTCTGCTTCCTGACGCATGGCTGTCTCCAGGGAGCCCGGTGAGTTCAGGACAGGGCTCCACATCCATGCTGATTTGTGACGTCAGGGTTTGTGACCGGCTGCCCATCTCCTCCACGGCCTACCCTCCGAAGACTGGCTCATGGGCAAGGTGGTGGTGACAGCACGTCACGAGCTGCAAGGGTTTGCCTTCCCGCCAGCGCCTCGTGCCGCAGTGGGCATGAGACGCTGGCGTAGGGTGGCAAGGCACCACCGACTCACTCCCGGTGGCGGACTCCCACGACTCACGCCTCGAGGCACTTGCCCCTCAGTGCTAATGTTCGTGGACGTGCGCCGGTCTCGGCGCCACGATCTCCATCGTCTCCGCCATGCCCAGGTCCGCGTGCACCAGGATGTGGCAGTGGACCATGAAGACCCCGATGTAGCGCGTGTAGCGGGTGCGCACCTTCATGCTCTGGAGAGGGGCCAGGTTGATGGTGTCCTTCCAGACGACCCTCCCGTCCGCGCGCTTGAACATGAACGGGTTGACGTGGATGTGGAAGGGATGGTCCAGGTCCCGCGAGGAGATGTTCCACTCCTCCACGGCGTCCAGCTTGAGCTTGCGCGGAGGGGCGTGGGGGTCGAACTCCTTGCCGTTGATGAGGAACTTGGGCTGGACGGCGGGGGGCGGCGGAGGATTGGGGTTGGGAGGGTCAATCGAGAAATGGGCCTCCTGGGTCCCGGTGATCTCGTCGTCCTCGATGGGCTTGAACGGGGCGAGGCCTTTCAGCTCGCTCTCCTTCGGCAGCGCCATCTCGCACTTGCCGCCCTTCACCACGACGCGCGCCAGGTCCCGGCTCGGGGTTCCACGCGCGGCCGGGTTCTCGTCCACGAGCCAGTAGACGCCCTCCGGCAGGGGCTTGCCCTTGTCATCGACGGCACGCACCAGCACGTCCGCGCGGTAGGCGGGGTGCAGCTCCGTCACATCCACCCTGTCGATGAAGCCCGTGGTGATGCCGTCCAAGGCGATCTGGTACTGGGGAATGGGCACCTCGGCTCGGGTTTTCGGGTCGCGCTTGACCAGCTTGACCTGGAGCGGCTCGCGGGTGCCCGCGTGGATGAACCGCCAGCGCTGCACCTCGCCGGGCTTGAGGATGAAGGTCGGCTCGACCTCTCCGTTGATGGTGAAGCGGCGGCCCTGCTGGATGAGTACGGGCCAGCCCCCCAGGGGGGTGAAGGTGGGGGCGTACCTCTCCACCTCGCCGATGCCCTGGGCGTTGAGCTCGTAGGCAATCTGCTGGAAGACGAAGATCCGCTCCTTGGCCTTCTTGATGGCGGGGACGCGATCGATGTCCCCGCGAATGATCAAGGCGCCGACCATGCCGCTGGCGACCTGGAGCGTCACCGAGCCGTGCTTGTGGGGGTGGTACCAGTAGGTCCCCGCGGCATGGTCGCGAGGAATCTTCACCTCGTATTGGAGGCGGTCCCCCGGGCCGGCGGCGATCATCACGTTGTCCGAGATTCCGGCCGGTGAGACATGAAGCCCGTGGAAGTGGAGGTTGGTGGCGTTGAAGCCGTGCGGGATGTTGTTGGGAGGGGGAGGCGTCCCAGGAGGAGGCGGCGGAGGTGGCGGTATCTCGGGGAGGTTGTTGTTCAGGAAGACGTTCAGCGTGTCACCGGGGCGCACCTCGATGACGGGTCCCACCAGCTTGCCGTTATAGGAGCGCAGCCGGACCTCATCCGACGCCACGACCTTCCCGTCCTTGAGCGTCTTGGCGATCTTGTTGAGGGCGTACCGGACTTCCAGCCGGACATCCACATCCTTGTTCGGCCGCTCCTCGCACCAGTCGTTCTCCTCCCTGTCCCTCTCATCAGGGGACCGGCGCACCTCCTCACGCTCGGGGATTGATTCATCACGCATCTCTCGCATGGGCATGCTCCAGGCACATCGGGTTCAGGCGAGGTGGAGTCGGCTCGACCTGGAAGTGACGTCCCGGTGGGCTGGCCCGCTGCCCGCTTCTTCTCGCCGGCCAGGCTCCAATCACAAGCCAGGAAAGCGCCGTCCACCTTTGTGGACCTGTTCACCCATTGAATGAGGAGCACCGCATGCAACGAATCACGAGCCTCGCCGATATGAGACCCGAGGAGCAGCAGCTGCAGATGGAGCGTCTGCCACCAGCCACCTACGAGGCCTGTGAACACTTCATCGCCCGCATGCAGCTGGGCGGACTGGAGTGGGGAGACATCACCCACGCGCTGCTCGGCTTGAAGAAGGCCAGCATCTACGAGGGCTGGGATGACTGGCACGACCGCTGGGCGGGCTTCGGGCAGACCTACGAGGTGCGGGCCGAGGAGGCGGAACGCCAGGGTGCGCGCGTGACGCAGCGGCAGTGGCTGCTGAAGGCCTCGGCCTGCTACCACTACGGGCAGTTCATGTTCTTCGACGACGAGGAGAAGAAGTTCCGCTCGCGTCAGAAGGTGACCGAGCTCTTCCAGCGGGCCCTTCCCTACCTCGACCACGAGATACGGATGCTGTCGGTTCCCTATCAGGACCTTCAGCTCCCCGCCTACTTCATGCCGGCGCGCGGCCCGGGCCCCTCACCGTGTGTCATCCTGGTGAATGCCCTCGAGTCGTCCACCGAGGTGGAGATGTACTCCTTCGCGAAGGAGTTCCAGGCGAGGGGCTGCTCGGTGTTCATGTTCGACGGGCCGGGCCAGGGTCTGCTGTCCAAGGACCATCCGCTGGATCCCCGGTTCGAGCGCGTCTTCGAGCCTGTCCTGAAGACGGTGATGAATCTGCCGGAGGTCGACCCGGATCGGCTGGGCCTCTGCGGAGCCAGCTTCGGAGGCCACCTCGTGTCCCGGCTGGCGGCGCTGTTTCCCCGGGAAATCAAGGCGGTCATCAACATCTCCGGAGGCTTCGACCATGACGCGTTCCTGGACATGAACGTCATGGTGCGCAAGGACTTCCGGCACGTGTTCCATCAGTCGAGCGACGAGGGCATGGCGCGGCTCGCGAAGGAGTCCCTGCACCTGCGGGACCTCCCCGGGATGACCGCCCGACTGCTCATGGTCGGCGCCCAGAAGGACATCATCATCCCCTACGAGTCCTTCCTCCGGGTCATGGAGTGGGCCCGGGGCGACACGGCCCTCATCACCTACCCGGGAACGCGGCACGTCTGCACGAGCTACTTCAGCGACTACGTCCCGCGCATGACGGACTGGATGGTGGACGCCCTGTCCCCCACCCGGCACTGAGCCGCCGCATCCCCCCTCCTCGGGACGGGAACTCCGTCGCCTCGCGGGGGGAGCAACCGCCCCCAGAACCCAGACAGCCTGGCCCTGGAGGCCACGCACGGGAGTCGTGAATCATGGCACCAGCAGCAGCTCTCCCTCGCAGGGTGCGCATTGCACGCAAGCTGCGTGAGCACCCCAAGCGCCTCATTCCCCTGGCGGTCCTGACCGTGGCGCTGCTGGCCTTTGGAGGCCAGCGCGCCTGGTCCGCCCGACAGCCCTACACCTGGGCTGGCACCGTGGAGGCCCGCGACATCGCCGTGGGCTCGCGCGTGGGCGGCCGCGTGAAGGAGGTGCTCGTCCGCGAGGGCGACCTCGTGAAGGCAGGTCAGCCGATGGTGGTCCTGGAGCCAGGAGACCTGCCGGCCCAGCGGCTCCAGGCGAGCGGCCAGCTCGTGCAGGCCCAGGCCGAGCTCGACAAGTTGATGGGCGGCACCAGCGCCGGGGAGCAGTCCGGGCCCGACGCTGGCAGCCGCAACGCACAACTGTTCCGCGCCCGCGCCGAGCTGACCTCCGCGCAGGTGGGGATGGAGAAGGCGGGGCTGGACGCGCGCCGGATGCGGACGCTCTTCCAGCAGCAGGCGATTACCCGCGCAATGCTTGACGACACCGAGGCCGGGCTCCGGCAGGCACGGGCGGAGCGGGACGCCCGCCGCGCCCGGCTCCAGGAATTGCGACAGGGCACCCGCGAGGACTTCCGCGCGCAGCAGGGCGTGGTGGAGGCCGCACGGGGCCGGCTGGAGGCGGTCGACGTGGCCCTGTCCGAGCTGACCATCCGCGCGCCCGTGGACGCCCGCGTGGAGGCGCTGGACCTGCGGCCCGGCGACCTCATCCCCGTCAATGCCACCGCCGCCAGGCTGATGGAAGAGACGCAGCTCTTCGTGCGCCTCTACGTGCCGGAGACGCACCTGGGCAGGCTGACGCCGGGGAGCCAGGTGCCCGTGAGCGTGGACTCCTTCCCAGGCCGCACCTTCCCGGGCGTCGTCGAGAACCTCGCTTCCGAGGGCGAGTACACCCCCCGCAACCTCCAGACGGCGGACGAGCGCGCCGGACAGGTCTTCGCCGCGCGCATCGGCCTGCGCGACGAGGGACTGCGCCAGCTGCGCGCGGGCATGGCCGCCTACGTCTCGGTGCCGAAATGAGCGCGTCCCAGCCGGCCATCTCCGTCCGGGGCCTGTCCCGCCGCTTCGGAGCCTTCACCGCGCTGGACGGGGTGGAGCTGGAGGTCGACCGCGGCTCCATCTACGGAATGCTCGGACCCAATGGCAGTGGCAAGTCCACGCTCATCCGCATCCTCTGCGGACTGCTGGCGCCCACGGAGGGAGGCGCGCGGGTGCTTGGCCTGGACGTGGCGCGCGAGGGAGAGGAGATCCGCCGCCGCATCGGCTACATGAGCCAGCGCTTCTCCCTCTACGCGGACCTCTCCGTCCTGGAGAACCTCCAGTTCTATGCGCGCGTCTATGGCCTGTCCGGGACACGGGCGCGGGAGCGGCTGGAAGCGGCGGTGGAGCTCACGCGCCTCCAACCGTACCTGGAGCGGCGCGCGGGGCTGCTGTCGGGCGGGTGGAAGCAGCGGCTGGCCCTGGGCGCGGCGCTGATGCACGAGCCCCGGGTGATGTTCCTCGACGAACCCACCGCCGGCATCGACCCCGTGGCCCGGCGCGAGCTGTGGGATTTGCTCTTCCGCCTGGCCGCCGAGGGCGTCACGCTCTTCGTCACCACGCACTACATGGACGAGGCCGAGCGCTGCGGCGAGGTGGGGTATCTGTACCTGTCGAAGCTGCTCGTCACGGGCACCCCGGAGGAGCTCAAGCGGCTGCCCGGCGTCAACCCACCGGGCGTGCGTCGCCTGGCGGTGGAGACGCGGCAGCCCGCGCACGCCCTCGCC
Organism: Pyxidicoccus trucidator; assembly: GCF_010894435.1. Taxonomy (NCBI): domain Bacteria; kingdom Pseudomonadati; phylum Myxococcota; class Myxococcia; order Myxococcales; family Myxococcaceae; genus Pyxidicoccus; species Pyxidicoccus trucidator. The sequence continues at coordinate 193,083 of NZ_JAAIXZ010000009.1, forward strand.
TTCCTGAAGGCCGCGGACTGGTGCCGTGGCCCCACCCTCTTCGGGCAGTCCGTGGAGGCGCTGGTGGGCGAGGACCTGACGGACGCGGAGGTGGTCTGTCGGATGGAGGAGGCGGGCTTTCCCGCCTCGGGCGTGCGCGCCGTGGTTCCGTCATTGGAGGACGTCTTCGTCGAGCTCACCGAGCAGGCCGCGCGCGAGCGCGAGGCCACGAGGGCCGCGGTCCTCCAGTCCGAGCCCGTGGAGGTGGCGTCATGAGCCTGGGCCTCATCTGGGACTCCTTCGTCTCCATCCTGCGCAAGGAGCTCGTCCACATCCGGAGGGACCGGGCCACGCTCATCACCGCGCTCTCCATTCCCCTCTTCCAGCTCGTGTTGTTCGGGTTCCTGGACCAGACGGTGCGGCACGTGCCCACGGTGGTGGTGGACCAGAACCGTTCGAGCATCAGCCGCCAGTTCGTGCAGCAGCTCGAGGCCACCGACACCTTCCGGGTGGTGGAGGTGACGAGCAATCCACGGGAGGCCCGCGAGCGCATCGTCCAGGGCCGGGCGAAGGTGGGCGTGGTGTTGTCCCCGGACTTCGGCGCCGCGCGCGTCCAGGCGGACCCGGGCCGGCAGGCCTCGGTCCTGGTGCTCATCGATGGCTCGGACTCGGTGGTCAGCACGCAGGCCGTGGCGGCGGTGAACGGGCTGGCGGCGAAGGTGAGCCTGGACGCCGCCTCCGAGCAGGTCGGCGCCACGGCCCCGCCGCTGGTCGACGCGCATCCGCTCATCCTCTTCAACCCGAGCGGCCGCACGGCCAACTTCATCATCCCCGGGCTGGTGGCCATCCTGTTGCAGATCGTGGCGACGATGCTGACGGCGGTGGCCATTGTCCGCGAGCGGGAGCAGGGGACGCTGGAGCAGCTGCTGGTGACGCCCGTCCACCCGCTCGGGCTGATGCTGGGGAAGCTGGTGCCCTATCTGATGCTGGGCATGGGGGAGATGCTGCTCATCCTGCTGGCCATGCGCTTCGCCTTTGGCGTGCCCATCCGCGGCAGCCTGCTGTTCCTCTTCGCCATGGCCGTGGTGTACCTGTTCGCGCTGCTGGCGCTGGGACTGTTCGTCTCCACGCGCGCGAAGACCCAGGCGCAGGCGCTGCAGCTGGCGCAGCTCTTCATCCTCCCGTCCATCTTCCTCAGCGGCTACATCTTCCCGGCCTCGAGCCTGCCGTGGCCCCTGTATGCGCTGGGACGCATCCTGCCGGCCACGCACATGGTGGAGCTCATGCGCGGCGTGGTGCTGCGCGGCGCGACGCTGGGCGAGCTGCTGCCCAACGTCCTCGCGCTGCTGGCCCTGGCCACTGTGCTGCTGGGGTTGAGCGTGCGCCAGTTCCAGAAGGTGACGGCGTGAAGTGCCCGGTCAGAACGCCCGGATGAAGTCGAGCTCCGCCGAGGGCTTCTTCCCCGCCCCCGCGTCCGCGGGCGTCACGGCCGGGCCCTGCGTCGCCGGCACCGCCGGGCTGCCCGCCCCTTGCCACGTGGAGACGTGACGGAAGGAGTTCGCGTCGAAGCCCGCGAGCAGCAGCACATTGGGCAACGTCGACGGCAGCGGCGCGTTCTCATACGCCGCCAGATTCCACAGCACCACGTCCACCGGTCCCAGCACACGGTGCCACGCCTGCAACGCGGCCAGCAGTGGCGGCATGTTCGTTTCGAAGCGCACGCCCCGCCCTTGCAGCAGCTCCACCCTGCCCGACGCCACCGTCTGGAGCTCCGGCGGGTGGAACTGCATGTCGGAGAAGAAGTAGAGGGTGCGGGGCCTCGGCCGCGAAGGCTCATCCAGCAGGCGGAAGATCAGGTGCACCACCGAGTTGGCCACCTGCGTACTGCCCCACCCCTGGCCCTGGCGCAGCGACTGCGCGAGGTCGCAGACGCCCTGCTCCGGCTGGCGGTCCTCCAGGAAGATGTCGTCCGAAAAGGTCGCCGCGTAGCCCAGCTCGAGCGCCATCGCCGCGGCCAGCGTCACCGCCACGTCCCCCACGTGCGCGGAGCTCTTCGTGCCGCCCAGCGGCGCGGTGAACATGGAGCCGGAGATGTCGGCGATACCCAGGTTCTTGCCTTCCGGAAGCAGCCCCTCGCACACCCGCTCCAGGATGGCATCGAAGACGGGCTCGATTTCATGGACCGGGTCCGCATGGAAGCACGTCTCCTCCGCGTGGGTCTCCCGCGTGCTGCCCATGCGTGCCGCGCGCCAGCCCATGTACACCTGATGCGGCCACAGCCCCGCGAAGCGCCGCCTGCGCACCTCTCTCAGGAGCACCTTCTTGGAGACTCCCGCCAGGTACATCGCCCGCACGTAGCCCTTGAAGGCGAGGTCCGGCAGCAGCCCCGGCACATCCAGCACTCGCAGCCACGTCTCCTGCGTCGAGCCCATGAACGAGAGCGCCTGCTCCGTGGACAGCCGCCCCTGGACGAAGCGCTCCACGTCGGCCGCGCCCCCTCGGAAGAATGCGCGCCGGGCCGCCAGCAGCGGCAGCCCCTCCGTCAGGCTCCCGCGCTCGCGCGTCGGTGCGTGCAGGTAGCGGTAGAGCTTCAGCGTGCGCTCATCCAGGTGCGCCTTCGCCAGCCCCATCGCATCCACCAGCCGAAGGCTCGCGCGCTGGCCGTTCTTCCGGCGCCGCAGCACCGGGAACTGCCGCCCCGCGTACTTGAGCACCTGGTACTCGTCCATCTCCGCCAGCGCCCGGGCCATGCCCTTGCGCGCGGCCACGGGCACCTCGCCCAGCCCCAGGTTCTCGAAGTGCGTGACGAACAGCACCACGTCGTCCGCGCGGTGCCGCAGGCAGCGGAACGTGTACTCCTCCGTGAAGGCGCCCTCCGGGTCCGCCGCCGCGAGGATGGCCGGCGCGAGGCTGCCCTGGATGCGGTTGCCCTTCCCCTTCACCGGGTCTCGCATGTACGCCGCGAACTTCCAGCCGAAGCCGCGCTCATGCCGTTCGGCGGCGAGCAGGGCGGCCGAGTAGGCCCGCACCTCCTCCACCTGCGTCCGGTAGAACGAATCCTCCAGCAACGCCGCGCCCTTGGTGAAGGTCAGGTGCGTCAGCGGATCCGACTGGGACAGGTCGAAGGCGGCGGCGCCCGCATGCGTCAGCGTCCCGACGACGTCACGCAGTACCCGAGGCATGTTCCCTCCCGACCCGGAAAGAAAAGTCGGTGCCCCATCCCCACCGGCATTGCCGGCACGGATTCATGGACGAAGTAGGGGCACCAGATGTGGAACAGCCTACGCCAGATCCGCTGGGCGAGGCGAATGGTTCCTCATCGAGGCGCGCCGTGCAGGACCCGGTAACGGCAGACGAAGTCCACGACGCCTCGCGCTATCATCCCTCCGCACGGCGCTTCAGCGGGGCATCGGAGCTCGAGGCCCCGTGAAGCCCAGGCAGGCACACTGGAGCGCCACATGAGGGAGACGAGTCATGTCGCTGGCCGATGATGCCTCTGCGTTTGGTGAAGTCACCGGATGCGCCTCGCTTCAGGAGGTGCTCCAGTTTTTTCGAACGCGGTGTGACGACCGCAGCGAAAGGGCCGCTGCGGCGGCCTACGGAATGGTGCTTGTGGCGAAGTCGGCGGAGCGCGGTCCCTATCGTGAAGACGCGCTCGCCGCCCTGAATCAGCTCGCGAAAGCGAAGGCCGAACTCGACATTGCCGCCCTGCACCTTCCGCCTGTCATCGACATCACGACCGGAATCATGCTCGCCGCGCAGCGATACGCGGACGAGATGACCATCCCCTGTACGGAGTGGCCGTCCGTCGACGAGATTGCGGCTGTTGTCGAGCGCGAGGCCCGGACGTTCGTGAAGGCCTCGCAGCGCCCCTCGTGACCACGGCCTCCTCGGGCGCCTATCGGGGACGGGGCGCGGGCTTCACGTCCGTGTTCTGCCCGGCCACGATGCGCCACGCTCCGTCCGTGCGCTTCATCACGTACCGCATCTGCGTCCGCAGCAGCCCCTCCTCGGTGTTCTGCACGCCCGGGGGAAGGCCGGTGTGCCCCGTCACCTCATGGACCGTGTCCACGATGGCCACGTCCGGGGCCGGGAAGATGAGCGCGCGCACGGTGACGCGGTCCTGAGAGCCCTTGAAGATGCTGGCGAAGATGGCCGCGTGGCGCTGCTCGATCTCCGCGTGGCCCTGGAACACCGTGCCGACGATGTTGATGAACGCGGCGTCCGACGTGAAGTCCCGGCTCCACGCCACCGCGTCCTGGCGGTTCCAGGCCTCTGCCTGGGCGCTCACGAGCTCGCGGAGCACCTGCTCGTCCCTGGCGCGGTTGGGAGTCGCGCAGGCGGTGGACAGCAGCAGGCTCAGGGCCGCGAGGACCGGGACGGAAACAAGGCGTGTCATGGCGGGAAGCCTGCCATGACGGCCCTGCCGTGAGCACCGGAATCTCGCCCCTGGCCCCTCCGATGGGAGGCTGCCATCGTGGTACGTTTGCCCCACCATGAAGGTTCTCGTCGTCAACGTCGGCTCGACCTCAGTCAAATACAACCTCTATGAGATGGACACCGAGGCCCGTCTCGCGGCGGGGCGCGTCGAGCGCATCGGCACCGCGGAGGCCCTGCACGTCCACGAAGCGGGCAGCGCCCCGGTCGACGGGCGGGAAATCCAGGGCGCGCTGCGCTCCATCCTCGCGCACCTGACCCGAGCGGGGGGCCCACTGCCGGACGCAAGCTCGCTCGCGGCGGTCGGACACCGCGTCGTCCATGGGGGCGAGCGGCTCATCACCCCGACGCCCGTCGACGAGAAGGTCGAGGCCATCATCGAGGAGTGCGCGCGCTACGCCCCGCTCCACAACCCGGTGAACCTCGCCGGCATCCGCTCGGCCCGCGAGGTCTTCCCCTCGGTGCCGCACGTCGCGGTCTTCGACACCGCGTTCCACGCGCAGCTTCCGCCCCAGGCCTACACGTACGCGGTTCCGCACGAGCTCTACCTGTCCAAGGGCGTGCGCCGCTACGGCTTCCATGGCCCGAGCCACCAGTTCATGGCGCTGTCCGCGGCCGAGCACCTCAAGACGGACCTGTCGAGGCTCAAGCTCATCACCTGCCACCTCGGAGGTGGCGCCAGCATCTCCGCCATCGAGCGCGGTGTCTCGGTGGAGACCTCCATGGGCATGACGCCGCTGGAAGGGCTGGTCATGGGCACGCGCGCCGGGGACCTCGACCCCGCGCTGCCGCTGCTGCTCGCGAAGGATGGCATGACGCCGGAGCAGATCGACACCCTGCTCAACCGCCAGTCGGGCCTCGCGGGCCTGTCGGGCGTCAGCGCGGACTTCCGGGACGTGCAGCAGGCGGCGGACGCCGGCAACCCGCGCGCGCGCCTCGCCATCGACGTGTTCGTCCACCGCATCCGCAAGTACATCGGTGCGTACGCCGCCGTGCTGGGCGGGGCGGATGCGCTCGTGTTCACCGGCGGCATCGGTGAGAACTCCGCGCTGGTGCGCAGCCGGGTGTGCGAGGGGCTGCTCTTCATGGGCGTCTCCCTCGACGAGCGAGCCAACGAGACTCAGCGCCCGGCGGACCATGGCGGCATCGTGGAGGTCTCCGCGCCGCGCGCCCCCACGCAGGTGCTGGTGGTGCGCACCGACGAGGAGCGGATGATTGCCCGCGAGGTGATGCGCTGCCTGGTGGGGCCCACGGCAACGCTGCGCAGCGTGCGCGCGCGGCCGATTCCGGTGGGCGTCAGCGTGCGCCACGTCCACCTCAGCCGCGCCGACTGCGACGCGCTCTTCGGCCCGGGGTATGAGCTGACGAGCAAGCGCGACGTCACCCAGCCCGGGCAGTACGTCACGCGGGAGACGGTGGACCTGGTCGGCCCCAAGGGAGAGATCCAGCGCGTCGCCATCATCAACCCGCTGCGCAAGCAGACCCAGGTGGAGCTGGCGCGCACCGACGCCTTCACGCTCGGCGTGACACCTCCCCTGCGCGAGAGCGGCAAGCTCGAGGGGACGCCCGGCATCACCCTGCGCGGCCCGGCGGGCACCGTCACCATCCCGAGCGGCGTCATCCTCGCGCTCCGGCACGTGCACATGAGCCCGGAGGAGGCGCGCGACTTCGGCGTCAAGGACCGCAACGTCATCCAGGTGCGCGTCGAGGGAGACCGCGAGATGACGATGGGCGACGTCCTCGTCCGCGTCCACCCCGACTTCCGCCTCGACATGCACGTCGACACCGACGAGGCGAACGCGGCGGGGTTGACCAGCGACAGCGTCGTCGCCTTCGGCGGCGTGCAAACGGGCGGGGCCTGAGGGCTTGAACCGTGGGGAGGCGGGGCTGCTACCACCCTCCCCTCTGGAGGCACGCTCTACTTCAAGTGTGCCGGACCGGGGTTCGCCGCGCTGAAGGGCCCGGAGCGTGAGCTCGGGGCCCTTCAGCTGCCGGGCTACTTCTTCTTCTCTTCCTTCTCCTTCTTCTTCTTCTGCTTCTCCTTCGTCGTCAGCTTCGGCTTGTTGTCCTTCTTCGCCTTCTCTTGACCCTTGGGCATGGTGTTGCTCCTTGAGCTCGACAGCGGCGAGCCTCACACCCTCATGCCTCCTATCCCGTCGCGCGGCAAGTCCGAGCGCCGTGCGAAGCGCTGACCTCATGACTGAACGATGACCATCTCATGGGCGAGAGGACACCCTCTCGTCCGGGCGGCTGCGTACCTTGGCTCTCGGGTGCTCTCACCCGTTGTTCCCCAAGGGGCCGCCCGTGGCCCAACGCGCGAGGAGGCGCGTCTCGTTCCAACCATGCACTTCAATCTCTCAGACCTGTGGGATCAGATGGGCCTCTTCGCGCGGTTCGTCGTCACAGTGATGACCCTGATGTCGATCTTCTCCCTGGTCGTCCTCGCCGAGCGCGTCCTCTTCTTCCGCGCGTCCCGCCGTCACTCGCGCAAGTTCGCCTCGGAGATGGGCACGCTGCTCGAAGGGGGTGACTTCGAGGCCGCGGCCCAGAGCAAGACGGGAATGGACGTGGGCTACCTCGGCCGGACCATCCGCGCGGGGCTGACCGCCTACCGCGGCTCCGCCATGGACAGCCGTGAGGAAGCCATGGAGTCGGTGGCGCGCAGTCTGGAGCGTCAGGCGCAGCGCGAGGTCCAGAGCCTCAAGCGCGGCCTGGGCCATCTGGCCACCGTGGCCTCCACCGCCCCCTTCGTGGGCCTGCTTGGCACCACCATGGGCATCGTCACCGCGTTCGAGCAGATGGCCGCGGCGGGCGCGGGTGGCATTGGCACCATCTCGACGGGTATCGCCGAGGCGCTCGTGACCACGGCCTTCGGTCTGCTCGTCGCCATCCCCTCGGTGATGGCCTACAACTCCCTGCAGAGCTGGGTGGATGCCCGCGCGGTGGACCTCTCCGAGGCGAGCAACGAGTTCCTCGACGCAGCGGCCCGCGCCCTCAAGCGCGCACGCGCCACCGCGCGGTGACACGGTCCTCGCCTGCCTGACGAAGGCCCCTGGAGCACCATCGTGGCCGGAAGCCGCTGGAGCCAGCGGCTTCCGGCCATGCCCCAATGCAATACAACTCAATCAGAGATTCTTTTCGAGAATCTGGACGATGCGACCCTTCTTGTCCGGGAGGTCGTTCTCGTTGCCGCTGAAGTTGTGCCTGTAGAACAGGGTCTTGTCGGCGAAGCTGTAGAACTGCCGGTCGGCCGGCTCGATGCCACTGACAAAGTACTTCTTGAAACCGTCACGCAGCGCCTGCTTCGAGAAGTCGTCGACGGCGAGGGCTTGAATCGCCAGCCGCAGGGGCTCGAAGTAGATGACGTTGATTCCCTCCTCGAAGAGGTGGGCCTGACCCTCTTCGCCCAGCGTGGACCACTCGACCTCGATCTCCAGGGGATACCCCAGGAGGTCATTGAACTTCTTCTGCCAGGTCGGGAACACGTTCTGCTGATACAGCGCGAGCGCTTTTCTCTCTGCCAATCCCATTGCGTACCCTCGATGTCATTCCAGTGACTGGGGGGCGGCACGATTCTATGAACGCCCCGGGGTCGTCAAATGCACTGAGTCTGAGAATCCGAGATGTCTCAGCCCCAAGCCTATTCCAGCGCAAGCGCGCGCCTGATGGCTGTCTCCACCGGCGAGTAGGATTGCTCCAACCGTTCCAGCATCAGTGGCTCGGCCGGCAGGAGCGACGGCTGCGCCATGAAGCGCGGGTTCTTGCCCCGATGTGGCTGAGCGGCATGCACCAGGAAGGGATGGCAGAGATAGACGGTTCCCGCCTCGCCGGTCGCCAGCGCTTCGGAACGATGGGCGCTTCGCGCGAAGCCATCGGCGGCCAGCTCGCGCAAGGACATGCCCGCTTCACCGGCCGGAGCCAGTTGACGGGCCATGTCGAAGTGGGAGCCGATCCGGATGCGGGTGGGGGCATCGTCCTCCCCGACGTCGGAGAAGAGGAAGAGCATCAACAGGGCCCTGCCCTTCGAGGAGATGTTGACGCGCCACTCCATGAAGTCCGGATGCTCGTGGTTGAAGGAGACATCGACATGCCAGCCGGCGTCGCCCGGGTCGTCTGGGGAAGGAAAACGGACCGGGAACGTGCCGAGCGTGCCGCGTTTCTCCCAGCGACCGGGACCGACGAGCTGGTCGAGCGCCTGATGCAGGACCGGTGTATTGGCGGCGGCCCTGAACGGCGGATGCCCATACTGGTTGAGACGGATGACCGGCCGGGTCCAGGTGCTGGGGTCATCCGGCGTGCAGCCCGTATCGGCCCAGAGGATGGCGCGGGCCTCGTCGGCCAGGGCTCGCGGGAAGGCGTGGTCGATGCGGACGAAGCCGTCAGTGATGAACTGCTCGATTTGCGCTCGAGAGAGCGCGGGCGTAATGCCAGGCATGATGGAAACCCATGAGTTCGCAATGGCTGTTACGAAAGCACAGCCGAAAAGGGCCGGCCGTCAGGCCGCCCCGGAAGAATGCTCTTGAGGCGCCTCAGGCGCCCAGGAACACCGCGAACTGCATGCAATGGGTCATCATCATGTCGGGCCAAACGATAGCCGGCCCCTCTTGGGTGTCAACCCAAGGGGGCGCGGACGAGACGGCGGCTCAGCTCCGGGGCGGAGCGAGGCCGCCAGACGCCAGACGCCGGCCTCGCACGTAGGTGGCCCGCACGGGCCCCGCATCGCGCCGGAACAGCAGCGCATCGACAAGTGCATCCTGTGCCGACACGTGCGCGGGCACGTCCACCGCCACCAGGTCCGCCTCGTAGCCTGGAGCGATGCGCCCCACGCCCTCCAGCCCCAGCGCGAGGGCCCCTCCCGCCGTGGCGCGCCACAACAACTCCTCCGGAGTGACCGGCGACTGGAGGACCAACGCCGCGTCATACGCGCTCGCCGCCACCCGCCGCAGGGAGAAGGTCCGCCCCGCGCCCATGTCCGTCCCCAGGCCCACCCGGATGCCCCGCTCGGTGGCCTTGCGTAGCGGCATGCACCCGCTGCCCAGGAAGAAGTTGCTGTCCGGGCAGTGCGCCACCACCGCGTTGCGACGCGCCATCCGCTCCCACTCCCCTTCCGACAGGTGGATGCAGTGCGCGAACAGACTGCGGCTGCCCACCAGCCCGTGGTCCTCGTACACGCCCAGGTAGTCCGCCGACCCGGGGAACGCCGCCGCCGTGGCGCGCAGCTCCTCGCGGTTCTCCGACAGGTGCGTCTGCATCCACAGCCCGTGCCGCTCCGCCAGCCGCCCCGCGCCCCGCATCAGCTCCGAGGTGCAGCTCAGCGCGAACCGTGGCGTCACGCAGAAGCGCAACCGTCCCTCGTCGTGGCCGTGCCAGCGCTCGATGAGCGTCTCGCAGGCCTCCAGCGCCGCCGGGGCCTCGCGCAGCACCGCCGGGGGGGCGCCCCGGTCCATCAGCGTCAGCCCCGCCATCGCCCGCAGGCCTCGCCGGGACAGCTCGGCGAACAGCGCGTCCGTGGCCTCGGGGTGGCTGGAGCTGAAGATGGAAGCACTCGTGGTGCCCTGGGCGATGAGCGCGTCGCAGAACTCCACTGCCACCTGCTCGGCATAGGCCCGCTCCCGGAAGCGGCCCTCCTCCGGGAACACCGAGCGCTCCAGCCAGGTCAGCAGCGGTCCGCTCGCGCTGCCAATCATCCGCGTCTGCGGGAAGTGGATGTGCGTGTCGACGAAGCCCGGTAGCAACACCGTCCCGGGGTGCGTCTCCGGGACGCGGCAGTCCGCGGGGGCAGGCCCCACAGCCTGGATGCGCCCGCGCGCGTCCAGTTCGATGAGGGCATCCGGCAACAGCTCGAAGCCGGCCTGCTCCGCTCGAGGACGGAGGACGCGACCACGCAGGGTGGGAAGGGACTGATGGGACAAGTCAGGCTCCAGCGAAAAATCCCGCGCAGTATGGCTCAGCCCTGAACAGGGGCCACCTCCATGGGTTGGCCACGAAACACTGATAGTGAATTTTTGCTCACTCCCCGTGGATACGGGGATCCAACCTCTGCACACTGCCGCGCCCATGACGCCCGGCGGACCTTCGATGCGGGCGGAGGTGAAGAGCCATGGATCCCACCGAGCTGTCCTCCCTCTACCGGCAGGCGCTGAAGGTGAAGGACGAGGCGGTGCGTCAGACGCTGGCCCGGTCCGTCGCGCAGGTCGCCGCCTCGCGCACCGTGCTCGCCGACGCCCGGCAGCGCGCCAACCTGCCGCAGCTCGCCGAGGCGCTGATGAAGCGCGCCAACGCCGAGCTGGACGAGGTACAGAACGCAGCCCAGCGGGCCGTGGGAGAGAAGAACCCCACCGCCCAGGCCGCCGCCGCTGAGGCCATCGCCGCCCAGGCGCTCGCCGCGGAGGCCATCGCCGCAGAGGCCATCGCCGCAGAGACCTTCGCAGCGGAGCCGATGGTGGCCGAGACCTTCGCCGCCGAACCGATGGCCGCGGAGCCACTCGCGGCTGAGCCCTTCGCCGCCGAACCGATGGCGGCAGAGCCAATGGCTGCAGAGCCGATGGCTGCGGAGCCACTCGCAGCGGAGCCCTTCGCCGCCGAACCGATGGCCGCGGAGCCGATGGCCGCAGAGACCTTCGCCGCCGAACCAATGGCTGCGGAGCCAATGGCAGCAGAGCCCTTCGCCGCCGAACCAATGGCTGCGGAGCCTTTCGCCGCCGAGCCCTTCGCTGCCGAGCCGATGGCCGCAGAGCCCCTCTCAGCCGAGCCGATGGTGGCGGAGCCAATGGCGGCAGAGCCGATGGCTGCGGAGCCGATGGCGGCAGAACCAATGGCGACAGAACCAATGGCGGCAGAACCAATGGCGGCGGAGCCTCTCGCCGCTGAGCCATTAGCAGCCGAAACCCTCGCAGCCGAGCCTCTCGCCGCAGAGCCCCTGGCGGCAGAACCCCTCGCCGCTGAGCCCTTCGCCGCGGAGCCGATGGTGGCCGAGCCGCTCACCGCCCAGCCCTTCATGGCGCAGCCCGGCGCGGCCGCCCCCGGGAGGGCCGGCTTCGCGGACGCCTTCGGCGCCTTCGTGGCCGACGCCACCCGCCCCGGTTCCGGTAGCGGAGAGTGAGCCCTATGGCCGACTCCGTCCACGCGCTACGCGACACGCTGCTCAAGGACACGGTGACCTGGTGCACGACGCGCTCGCGCTTCTATCGGAAGCGCTTCGCGGAGGCGGCCAACCCGTTCCGGGGGCTGGAGGACCTGGCGCGGCTGCCAGTGCTCTTCCGCGAGGAGGTCGTCCAGCACCAGGGGGACCTCCTGTGTGACACGGGCACGCCGGCCGCCGTGCAGCACACCACCGGAACCACCGGCGCCTTCCTCCAGGTGTACCGGGGTCCCGCGGAGCAGGCCTTCGTCTGGGACTTCTTCGGCGCCCAGCTCATGGCCGAGCCCCGGCCCGGCCCGCGCCCGCTGTACATGAACCTGATGAACGCCTACCACGGCGCGCTCACGCCCATGCCCAGCCACGCCTACGTGATGTCCGTGGGCGTGCACGACAAGGCGCAAGCCGTCCAGGCGCGCGGAGTGCTCGAGCGAACCCACACGGTCCCCGGCGTGGCGCCGCGAGTCTCCGTGGTGATGGGCACCGAGCGCATGGTGAAGGCCCTCACGGCCTACCTGCTCGCCGAGGGCGTGGACCTGGCGAAGAACCCGGTGAAGACGCTGGTGCTCTTCGGCGGCCACGTGACGCCCGCCCGCCAGCGGCTGCTGGGCTCGCTGTGGGGCGCCAAGGTGCAGAACCGCTACAGCCTCACCGAGATGTTCGGAGGCGCGGTGGAGTGCGGCTCGGACGGCACCTGGGTGTTCGACCCGCACATCGTCCCGGAGGTGGTGCACCCGCGCACGCTGGAGCCGGTGAAGGAAGGCCCGGGCGTGCTGCTGCTCACCGGCCTCTACCCGTTCATGCAGCAGATGCCGCTGGTGCGCTACTTCACCGGGGACTTGGTGGAGCCGGTGGGCGAGCCACAGGGGCCAGCCGGCCTCCAGGTGCGCTACCTGGGGCGGCTCAAGCGCTCGGTGCTGGACACGAGCGGTCCGAAGGTGGTGCCGCTGCTGCTCTCCGGTCCCCTCTACGAAGCGCTGGAAGCATTGCCGGACCTCGCCATCTCCCCGCGCTTCCCGGACCTGCCCGGCGGCCAGGGCCTGGAGCTCACGGGGGACCTGCACTACGCGGTGGAGCACCGGCCCGCCGAGCCCGGCCACCGCCCCGAGCGCATCACCCTCACGCTGGGCCTGCGCTACGCGCCGTGGATGTTCCCCGAGCGCGTGAAGGAGGTGGTGCGAGACCTGGTGCTGCGGCTCTTCGCCGTCCACCCCGAGCTCGCCACCCGGCACCAGGACGGAAGGCTGGAGCTGAAGGTCCAACCGCGCGCGGCCAGCGAGGTCGCGCCCTACGACTCGAAATGACCATGCACGAGCGGCGCGCGCGCGGAGGAGAGCCCCGGACGGTGTTCCTCTCGGGGATGATTGACGGGCTGTCCCTGGAGGACGCCTCGACGTGGCGGCAGCGGGCCTCCCGGGTGCTGGAGGACGCCGGCTTCCTCACCTACGACCCCACACGGGTGATGGTGGCGGCGGGCCCGCAGTACCGGGCCACGCCCAACGAGGTCTTCACCAATGACTGCTGGCACCTGGCTCGTGCGGACGTGCTGCTCGTCAACCTGACGCTGCCGCCCACCATCGAAAGCCAGAAGGCGCCGTTCTTCACCATCGGCGAGATGTTCCTCGCGCACGCCGCGGGGCTGCCCATCCTCGTCTTCGGCAACTGCTTCCGGGGCCGGCCCGGATACGAGGCCATCGTCACCCGCGACTTCGACGGGCTGGAGCCGGCCCTGCAGTACCTCATCCACCACTACGCATAAGCCGCGGCTTCGCGGAAGGAGCGCGCCATGCTGTATGCCACGCCAGCGTCTGAACAGGACGCCCGGACCCGGCTGCAACGGGCCATCGCGGGCTCCGAGCTGCCCTGCTACGTCTACAGCTACCCCTCCAAGCGCGCCTACCGCCCGGTGCAGCCAGCTCGCACCCTGGCCGAGGTGTGGGCGGGCGCCCGGGACAGGCTCAACCTCTACGTCCACGTGCCCTTCTGCGGGTATCGCTGCTCGTTCTGCACGCTGTTCCTCACCACCAGCCACTCGCCGCAGATGGTGGATGACTACGTGGCCGCGCTCCAGCGGCAGGTGGCCATGTACGGCGCGCTGCTGGGACACCTCGAGGTGGTGTCCCTGTACGTGGGCGGAGGGACGCCCACCACGCTGTCGCCGGACCAGTTCTCCACCGTCTTCGAGGCCCTGCACCGGGCCTTCCCACGCTTCTCGCCCACGGCGGAGGTGGCCGTGGAGGGCTCGCCGGACACGATGACGGCCGAGCGGCTGGAGCGCCTCAAGGCCCTGGGCGTCAACCGCATCAGCATGGGCCTGCAGACGCTGGACGAGGAGGAGCGCAAGCGCGCGGGGCGGCCCTACTCCACCCAGACGCTCTACCAGGCGGTGGAGACCATCCAGCGCGTGGGCTTCGCCAACGTGAACTATGACCTCATCTACGGGCTGGAGGGCCAGCAGCGCGAGACGTGGCTGCACAGCCTGAGCACCACGGTGGGCTTCGGGCCCCGGACGGTGACGCTCTATCCGGTGGTGTTCCGCCCGCTGACGGTCATCGACAAGCGGCGCGAGAAGCATGCGGGGGGCTTCATGGACGACGGCTCCAAGTACGCGCTCTACGACGAGAGCGTGGCATGGCTCGCCGAGCGTGGCTTCCGGCAGAACAGCTTCGTGCGCTTCTCCACGCTGGAGCACGACGGGCTGCAGCAGGAGGTGGCGGACTTCGCCGGGGTGCCGCTGCTGGGGCTGGGCGCGGGAGCGCGCAGCTACGCCGACACCGTCCATTACGGCACCGACTTCGCCGTGCGCCGCCCGGAGACGCTCGACATCATCCGCGGCTTCATCTCCCACGAGCACCGTCCGGACGAGCCCCTGGGCCTGGGCTTCGTGCTGGACGAGGACGAGCAGAAGCGGCGCTTCTGCATCCTCAACCTCTCGCTGGGGCGGCTGGAGCCGGGGGCCTACGCGCAGCGCTTCCGGGGCGCGGGCCTGGACGACTTCGCCGAGGAGTTGGACGCGCTCATCCTCGAGGGCTGCGTCACGGTGGACCGCGAGGGCTCCTACGCGCTCACCCCCCTGGGTTTCAAGTTCAGCAACGTCATCGCCACGCTGTTCAAGTCCCCCACCGTGGACGCGCTCGAGCGCGACTTCCTTCCCACCTGAAGAGGGCCTCATGAAGACGACCCGGGAGTTCGAGCACCTGCCCTTCAACGCCTTCTGGGAGAAGGGATACAAGGACGGCAACGTCTCAACCATGGGCGGGCCCAACCACGACATCGTCGAGCTGGCCGACGCGCTGCCGCCGGGCGCCCGGGTGCTGGACCTGGGCTGCGGCGAGGGGCGCAACGCCTTCTTCCTGGCGGGGCGCGGGTGCCAGGTGACGGCGGTGGACCGCTCGGCGGCGGGCATCGAGAAGCTGAGCGCGCTGGCGCGGCGCACCGGCGTCCCACTGAAGGCAGTGGTGGCGGACATCGCCCACCTGGAGCTGCACGACACCTGGGACGTCATCATGGCCCACGGCGTCATCGACTACCTGGACAACGCGACGTGGCGGGGCCTGCTGGAGCGCCTCAAGGAGCACACCGTGCCGGGCGGCTTCAACGCCTACACGTGCATGCTCTTCACCGACGAGTACCCCGCCGGCCCCGAGTTCCTCGCCGCCGGCTTCAAGCACTCGCTCGGGCAGGGCGAGCTGGCCGCCTTCTACGGCGACTGGGAGAAGGTGCGGCACGACCGGTACGTGAAGTGGGACCAGCACCCGGGAATCCCGCTGCACTGCCACCCGGTGGACAAGCTCGTGGTGCGCAAGCCGGGAGGCAGCGGCCCAGGGCCGCGGCTGACGCCGGTGCCTGTGGGCAAGGTGGACCTGCCGCGCCCGGTGTTCGACAGCCTCGCCATGGGCCTGACGGCCGATGAGGTGCTGGCCCGGTGCGGAGAGCCCGCGGTGGTGGACACCTTCACCCTGGAGGGCGTGCAGCTCGGCGTGGGGCCCACCGACTCGCTGACGGTGGACGGCTACCGGCTGAGCCTCTGGTACTACGGCCGCGCCGTGCTGTACGTCATCAACGGCCGGGTGTGGGGCCGCGCGCTCTATGACTCACGGCCCGTGCGCATGGCCTTCGGGTAGCGCCTCCGGTCGAGAACTCGCATCGGTCCGGAAGCACCGCAACTTCACGGCGGGGCGCGGGTTGACGGGGCATGCGCTCCTTCCCACTCCTGCTCCCTGCCCTCCTCGCCTGCGTCGCCTGCGGCGCGGGAGAATCGACCCCGAAGCCCCCCGGTGACGTCGCGGCCGACCTGCCCACGCAGCATGACGTCACGGGCACGTCGAACGACGGAGTCCTCCAGCCCGAAGCGATGGCGGCGGTGTGCACCCCGGGCACCTCCGTCGCCTGCACCAGCCTGGCGGCTGTGTGGTCCGGCGGCTCCGCCACCTGTCGAGCCTCGGGCAATGGCTACAATGTCTCCTCCTGCACTCGCGCCGGCAATCCCACGCGGCGGCTGATGGAGACCGTGCGCCCCGCGCTGCGCGACCCCCGCTGGGCAGAGGCGCGCTGCAACGTGGGCGACGAGTTCGTCTTCCAAATCACCTTTCCCCCCGCGCCGCCCGACGGAAGCCCTCTCACGCAGTGGGTCCTCCGCCTGGAGGGCGGCGGCTTCTGCGCGTTCGACAGCACCAGCCCCTATGGAGGCTGCTCCAACCGGGACATCGACCTCGTCTCGTCGGTGAACCTGCCCGCCGATCGCGCCCTGCGCGAGAGCGCCCCCGCGCAGCCCGACGACTTCAGCGGCGCCATCGACGTGCTCGGACACTACTGTTCGAGCGACCTGTGGACGGGCACCGCCCTCGACGCGCCCGACATCACCTACAAGGGCACGAAGCGGGACTGGCGGTACGTGGGCGCCGCCAACGTGGAGGCGATGCTCGCGGTGCTCGTGGAGCGCTATGGCCTCGACGACAGCAAGCCGCTGCGCGTGCTGTTGCGTGGAGGTTCAGCGGGCGGCTTCGGCGCCTTCAACAACACCCACCGCGTCGTCCGGCGGCTCCCCAGGGCGGCGAAGCAGGGGCGGCTGCTCGTCTTCCCCGGCTCCGGCTACGTGCCGCTCAACTGGGACGAGCCTGACTACCCCGTGCTGGGTATCGGCTCGGGCCTGGAGGCCTTCGGCCAGCTGACGACGATATGGAAGTCCTCACTCACGCCGTCCTGCGTGGCGGCGCGGACTCCCGGAGACCCCGTGCACCCGCCGCACGAGTGCATCAGCGGCCCCGTGCTCTACGACATCCTCACCGCGCCGGAGTCCGAGGGAGGCTTCGACCTGCCCACCCTCGTCTGGCAGAACCGGCAGGACCAGCTCTACATGTCCAACTCCGGCCTGCCGTACCTGTCGGCGACCAACACCCCTGCCGAGCTCGCCGTCCGCGACAGGTGGGTACAGACCTTCAACCAGGCGATGGGCATCACCGGCAGGAACACGTCGTCGAGCATGAAGTGGCTCTATGCGCCGAGCGACCCCCTCGTGCAGCGCGCCAACGGCTCGCTCGAGCCGAACGTGCATGGGGCGCAGCTCTACAGCACCGAGCCCCCGAGCGGCCAGGCCAACTCCCTCAACGCGGTGCTCTCGCGCTTCTGGAACACGATGCTCGGCTCGGGCCCCGGCCGCGGCCGCGCCGCCGGCGAGGTGCACACCTTCGACTGCAACTGGGTGCCCGACCGCGACGCCAGGGGCTGCGAATAGCGTTGCGGTGGTGCGCGCCGCGTGGCGCGGCGCGCTCTCCGCGTGTCCTTGCAACAACGTGCCGGCGAGGTGGCTTGCCGGCACGTCGTCACCTGGGCCTCGGAGGGTCAGAAGAGGACGTCGTCGAGGATGTCGGTGTGCTTGCCCGGCAACCGGGGTGCTGCCTGCGCGGCAAGCTCCTTGATGCGCGCCGCGGAGCAGCTGCAGCCCAGGGCGTCCTTGAGCTTCTTCCCCCCTGGACCGACCCGCAGGTTCTTGACGGCGTTCCACGCGTTGATGAGGCCGAACTTCCGGGTGTGCACATTCTCGCCCCGGATCGCCTTGCAGATCAGCTCGAGGTCATCGTCATCGAACTCCGTCAGGTCACGGGCGGTGTCGTCACTCGGGTCGGAGGCATAGAACACCCTGCGTTGCCTGGAGAAGGTGGGCCGGGTGTTCAGCGTCTGCATGAGCGCACTGCCCGCGGTGAGGTCTCCCCGTCCGGGCAGACAGTCGGAGACGATGAGCGGAGCGTCCGTGAACCCCTGGAAGACGGGGTCGATCAGGGTCATCCGGAGGTCGAGTTGACTGGGGCTGGGCGCCGGCTCGAGCACGAAGCCCTTGCGATGCCGGCCGCGCACCTTCTTCATGAACCCGCAGTTGGTCGGGACCTCGGTCGGCATCCATTCGTCGTCCGCGAGCGAGTGGTCCGCGCCAGTCGCGATGAGCGCGCCGAGCGAATGCGCCACCACCTGCACTGTCGTGCCCGAGTGCGCTCTCCGCGCCTGCACGATGGCGTTGCGCAGGCAGTCCGCCGTCTCCATGGGGTGCCGGTTGTCCGGGTAGAAGAAGTCATAGACCTGTGCATTGGACGGGAACTTGTTGATGGCCGGGTCCATCACGTCGGGGCCGGCACTGATGCCATGCACGGAGATGTAGGGCACCTTGTTCGGATCGATGGGCCCTCTGGGCCGCAGCTCGCACATGCCGCAGCGCTCGCGCATCCGTGACCGCTCCGCGCCATTCGTCCGGTCAGCCGCCGTGGTCGGCGTGGGGTTCAGGACGGACGTTGGAGCAAGCGTGGCCGCGAAGAAGGCCTGCACTGTCGGCCCCTCGGTCAGGAAGGAGCCCGCATCCGAGCCACCGTCAGCGCCCGCATCCGCGACAGACCCCGTCCCCGAGTCATGCCCGCCGCCCGAACCCGCATCGGCGCCCGCGTCCGAACCCGCGTCGGCGCCTCCGTCCGAACCCGCGTCACCACCACCTCCTCCGCCACCACCACCACCGTCCGAACCTGCGTCGGCGCCCGCGTCCGAGCCAGCGTCGGCGCCCGCATCCACCCCTGCGTCAATGCCTGCGTCCACCCCCGCGTCGTCGTCACAGGTGGCGGTCTCGGTGAACTCCTGCTCCGGAGGCGGACAGCCCGCGTCTCCGGCGTCACCCGCATCTCCGGCGTCACCGGCGTCAGCGCCTCCGTCACACTCGTCACAGACCTCGGGCTCCTCCTCGTCCTCGATGGACATCCCCTCGTGCCACTGCTCCGTGCTCACGGTGCCCTCGTCCTGCGCGAGGCAGGCCGACACGCCGACGGTGAGCACGAGCATCGCCAGGAAGAGCGCGCGTGCAGCGAGGGGACTGGCGGTCGGGGGTGGCGGTGGCTGGGAAACCAGCATGGGATTGTCCTGGAAGGAGAAGGAGCTGCGCGCCCCCACGAGCATAGGACAACCAGGGACACCTCACCAAGCTTTCCTGGAAATACACGATAAACACACCCCACCGACATGACCGACGACAAGGCCCGGTGATATGAGCCGCTGTCCAGAACCGGGGCTCACCCGCGAGTCACCAACAACCCTGCGCCCGGTCTGAAGAGTCATCATGTTTGATTTCGAGGGAATCGTCCGAAGCCGCTGCTCGATTCGCCGCTTTCTCCCCACCCCGATTCCTCGCGAGCTGCTCGAGGAGGCGTTGTCGCTCGCGCAGCTCGCGCCCTCCAACTCCAACATCCAACCCTGGCGTCTCTTCCTCACGGAGGGTGAGCGCACGGAGCAACTGCGCCAGGCGCTCATGGCGGAGGTCATAGCCAATCCGCGGGAGCTGGCCCCGTTGCCACCGTCTTTTCAGGCGCATCGCCGTGCGCTGGGGGGCATCGTCTACGGCGCGATGGGGGTCGCCCGCGACGATGATGCCGGAAGAGCGCTGGCCTCGCGGCGCAACTACGAGTTCTTCGGCGCGCCCATGGTCGGCATCCTGTGCATGCACAAGGATCTCGGCCTCGTGGATGCGGTGGGCGTCGGGATGTACCTCCAGACGCTGGTCCTGGGACTGACGGCGCGCGGTATCGGAACCTGTGTCCAGGCCGCGTTGACGACGTATCCAGAAGTCCTTCGCCGTGAGCTCGCAATCCCAGACGAGCTGGTCATCCTCTGCGGGCTGTCCTTGGGGTATGCGGATTCTGACTTTCCAGCGAACCACCTCAAGATAGCGAAGCACCCCGTGGAGACGAATGTGTCGATTCTCGGCCCGGAGATGCGCTCGGACACCTGAGCGTGAGACGCGGCCTCGGATGCCAGGAGGTGGCAGCCTGCAGCCTCCTCCCGGGTGGGGGTGGAGTCCCTGGCTGTGGTTCCTCGTCGCGGCCGTGGCCTGTGTGTGCATCGTCCTGCTCCTCTGGCGCAGGTAGGCCCCCAGCCGCGCTCGGTGCCGGCGAACTTCACGGCCTCCGCGGTCTCCAGCAGTCAAATCGCGAAGGCGCGCCGCCCAGCCGCTCGCGGGGCCCTGAAGGGAGGTACGGGCGGGCGTCCTGGCCCGGGCCGTCGAGTGTCACATCCGCCACGGCACGCCACTTTCCGGAGTGACTGCGTGGCCGTCTGGCCATGTGCCCCCCAGAAACCCAGGAGCCGCACACCATGAAGCGCTTCAACCTCCATGCGAATTGCAAGCCCCTCACGCGTTGTCTCCTCGCGTTCAGCCTGCTGCTGGGTGCCTCCTCCGCCCTGGCCGAGCCCCGCTGGGGCGAGTTCAAGAAGGACAAATGCACGGCGGTGGGACTCCGCCAACACTCCGCCGTCCTCCATGACATCAAGGGCTCCTGGGAGGATGCCTGCTTCAAGACAAGCGCCACCATCGACGGCCACACCTTCGCGCGTCCGGCCCGCTGCAAGAACGCCACATTCAATATGTGGGGCGAGTTCGACGTCCCGGACCCGGGCTGCATGCCCCACTGGGGCGACTTCAAGGCGGATCACTGCGTGGGCGTGGGACTGAAGCAGTACTCGGCCGTCCTCTGGAACATCAAGGACTTCTCCTGGGAGGACGCCTGCATGACCATGCCCGCGGAGATCAACGGCGTGCAGTACGACCGCCCCACACGGTGCAGGAACGTCGGCATCAACATGTGGGGTGAGTTCGACGTCCCGGACAGGGCCTGCGGCCCGGAGCCCATCCCGTGAGCGCCCGAGCGCCGAAAGGTATCGCCATGAAGCCCCACTCCCACCGACTCATGAGCATCCTCGCGGCCCTGCTGCTCGCGGGCACCGCGCAGCTGGCCGAGGCTGAGACGCGGGTGCGAATCGTCACCTGGAACGTCCACCCGCGCAGCATTGGCGGAGAGACGCCCGAGAGCCGGATGACCCGCATGCTGGCCTTCGCCCGGACCCAGAACGTCGCCATCATCGCCTTCCAGGAAGTGCCCCGCTCCCTCTTCAACGCCCCGGCCCGGATGGATCCGCTGGTGAACGCCGCGACGGCAGCGGGGTATGAGATGGCGGCCCTGCCGAGCGAGTACCCCAACACTCCGGGCCGGACCCCCACCTCCACCATCCACAATGCCTACATGGTGTTCTACGACCCGAACGTCGTTGCCCCCAGCAATGTCCCGGCCGACGCCAATCCGGTGATGACCTTCTTCCACCCGGAGCTCTTCACCCAGGGGCCCCTCAACCAGGCACGTCCCCCGGCCACCCTCACCTTCGACGTGCAACACGCGGATGGCACCACCACTCCGCTGCACCTGCTCTCGTGGCACAACGAGGCCGGCACGCTCGCCCGTCAACACGTCGCCCAGCTCGAGCAGGCCATCCACACGCACCTGGTGACGCAGCAGGGAAGCTGGGTCGTCGTGGGGGACTTCAACGTGGCGGACTCGACCCAGGAGATGGAGGACCTGGACAGGGACTTCGAGCAGCTCACCCACGATGAAACGGGCATCGACCACATCCTGTCCAACGCAACCATCACCAACGTCATCAACGACGACCCGGCCACCGCGATTGACCCCCAGTTCCGAAGCGATGGGCGGCATCTGGCCCTGTTCGGGGAGCTGAACATCCAGGGCGCGTCACGCTGAGCCGGGGTGAGGCTGAAGGGCCCGACGTGTCTTGAGCTTCGTGCGGTGTACGGAAGCACCGGGCCTTCCGTACGCCGCGACTCAACGCGGGCAGCGAGAATGCGCCGCGGCGTGGAGCGAGGCGTCGACATGGGCTCCGCCGAAGCTGAAGGTCAATCCGAGTCGTCGATGTTCCACTGGTCGTCGTGGGTCTCCTGCTTGCCCTTGGGCCGCAGGTGCGCGAACGACAGGGTGAGCTCCACCTCGAAGTCACGCGCCTGCGGGGGCTTGCCCAGGAAGATGTACCGCGTCTTGTTGCGGATGCAGGCGTTCAACATCGCCACGGGCGCGGGGTCCACCTTCCCATCCGTGCCCTGACCGTCGGGGCCGAACTTCGCGCGCAGCCGGTAGCGCCGGGGAATGTCCTGCTTGCGCAGGATGGCCTCGCTGCCACAGAAATCGTAGGCCCTCAGGCGCTTCGCCAGCTGCTGGGTGCCCCAGGCCTCGTTCGTCTGGGGCGCGCGCGGGGCGGGCTTCGGCACCGAGGGCGGGGACACGGGCGCAGGAGCCACGGTCTGTGGAGCTGACGGGCTCTGCGCTGGAGCCTGCGGAGCGGGACGAAGTACCTCCTGGGCCACGGACCTGGCGACGGGCGATGGAGGCGGGGCGGGCGCGGAGCGCACTGGGTCGGGCCCGCGGATCAGGGTGAACGCGATAACCCCCGCGAGGAACATCACGACGACCGCTCCGCCGGAGACGAGCAGCACCAGCCAGGGCCCTTGCTGTGGACGGGGCGGGGAAATGGGAGCAGCCCGCTGCGGAACCCCGGGCC
Source organism: Pyxidicoccus trucidator (assembly GCF_010894435.1). Classification (NCBI taxonomy): domain Bacteria; kingdom Pseudomonadati; phylum Myxococcota; class Myxococcia; order Myxococcales; family Myxococcaceae; genus Pyxidicoccus; species Pyxidicoccus trucidator. The sequence continues at coordinate 215,509 of NZ_JAAIXZ010000009.1, forward strand.
TTGGCCGCGTGGCGCCGCAGTGGCCGCATACCGGCTCTTCAGCGAGCGACTTCAGGAAGGGAGCGCCACAGTGGAAGCATCGAGGAGCGATAGCCACGCCCCTACTCTATTACGCCCCGGCCACATGCGTGACGGCACCCGGCACGAGCCTCCACCCGGAGTGCGGGCCCGTCCCCCTTCATGCTAGACGAAGCCGTTACCCCGCGATTCCGGAGCATCCCATGACGACACTTCTTCGAAATGCACTCGCCCTCGTCCTCCTGTTCGTCTCCTCGTCCGCGCTGGCCTCGGAGACGTTCGTCCAGGGACGCATGGCACTCCGCGCCTGCGAATACGCCAGCTCCTATGAGGCGGAGGTGGGGCTGTCCTACCGGAACTACACCCTGCCCTGGGGCACCTCCGTGTACCTCGTCTACGGCTGGGGCGGGAGCGCCAAGGATGGCAGCAACCCGTTCGACTGGGCCAACACGCAGACCCTCGCGGTCTCCGCGTCGGCGCCGTACACCTGGAGCACCACCGTGCGGGAGACCACCTCCACCCGCAGCGGGTCCACCCTCCTCACGCACATCGACTTCGTCTGGAAGGTGGTCCTCCCGAACGGCTACGAGTTCTACGAGAAGGGCAATGGCTCCACCTGGGGCTACTACACGGCCAACCTCTCGCAGATCCAGGAGAGCCCGTGCGCCTCGTCCCCCAACTTCCCCAGCACCCCGACGTCCCTCACCGTCACGTCCGTCGAGAAGTGGTGACACCCGCTGAAGCTGTCTGAAAGACCGAGGCCGGAAGTCGCTGGAGTCAGCGGCTTCCGGCCTCGGTGTTTTCAAGCCTGAGGGGCCGGCGCCAGCCTCCTCGCGGGGGCCGACGCCGCCGTGGCGTGGAACTACGGGACGGTCGCGGTCAGCGACACACCCGTGAACGACGTGTAGCCGCGCACGGAGACGTACCAGGTCCCCGCGGTGGGGTTGGCGAACGAGCAGGTCTCGGCGTTGCCGCTGAGGTACGGGCGGCAGTTGTACGTGGTCGTCGTCGGCTGCGAGCCGCTGCGCACGTAGAGGTCCGCGTCACCCGTGCCGCCGGTCTGCGTCACCGTGAGGCTGGTGGTGCCCGCCGGGACGGTGATGGCGAAGTGCTGGAAGCTGCCGCTCGCGCCCGACAGGCCGGTCCGGGAGAGCAGCGTCGTCGTGGGCGGAGGCGTGCCGCTGATCTTCGAGGTAATCCAGCTCTCGAAGGACGACACGCGCGAGTACATGCCCGGGTAGCGCGAGTCGGCGCAGCCGTAGCCCCAGCTGACGACGCCCGCCAGCACGCGGGTGCTGCCCTTGAGCACCGTGAGCGGACCGCCGGAGTCGCCCTGGCACGAGTCCTTGCCGGGAGCCGCCGCCCCGAGCTGGTCCGCGGTGATGGTCTCATCCGGGTACGACGACTGGGCCGAGGTGTTGCTGATGAGGTTCACGTCCACCGTCTGCAGCGTGGTGGGGCTCGAGCCGCCGCTGGAGAGCGCGCCCCAGCCGGTGACGCGCGAGACGACGCCCACGTTGGTGGTGCCCGAGGAGGCGTCCGCCGCGGTGACCATACCGATGGCCTTCACGTTGGCCCCGCTCAGGTCCAGCGGCGTGGACAGACGCAGCAGCGCCACGTCCTTGCCCAGCTCGGGCGTCACGTAGCCCGGGTAGACAACGACTTCGGCCACCGTGCGAGCCTGCCCGGTGCCGTTGCGCGTGGTGCTGCCCGCCAGCACGCGGCCCGGCTTGGAGATGGACCCACCCGAGTTCACGCAGTGCTGCGCGGTCAGGATCCAGTTCGCGTTGAGCACCGAGCCGCCGCAGAAGTGCGAGCCCGAGCTGGACTGCAGCGACACCTGCCAGGGGTTGGCGGCAATCGTCGTGTTGGTGCCGCCGACAATCTCCTGCGCGCTGGAGGCGACCGGCTCCTGCGGGTGCTTCTCCTCGACGACCTCCGGACCGCAACCAACCACCAGCGACATCACACCGGCGGCAGCCCAGCGGCGCACAACCAAGCCTGAAGACATTCGGACCTCGGTAATGGGGGGATTGAAGCGCGCGTATCGTGAATGGACCCGATATCACCGGTCAACAGGGAGTTCTGACTGTTGAGAATTTGCCGGAATTGACGAACGGGTCGCCCATCCGCGCTCCACGCGGACGGCCCAGGAACGACAAGGGCCGGGCGGCTTCGTGAGAAGCCACCCGGCCCGCTGCTTCAGTACCGCGCTGTCTGGTTACAGCCGGGTGTCGGCCTCACCGCCAGCGGCTACAGGCACGTGGTGGGCACGGAGAAGCCGTTGGTCGGCGTGGTGCTGGCCGAGCCGCCGGAGACGGCGTTCGTGCCCAGGCCGAAGGCGGCGAACGCGGTCCAGAGGCGGCAGACGTCCGCGCCACCGTTCAGGGTCGTGGCCGCCTGGATGATGCCGTCACGAATCTGGGTGAAGGTGGGGCTGCACGGCGAGTTCTTCAGGCCCTGGATGAAGTACTGCATGAAGCGCTGGTTACCCGCGCCGCCCGTCGCGCTGTAGAGGTTGCTGCTGAAGCCCCACTGGGTCACCAGCGCCCAGTAGGCCTCCCACATGCCCTGGGCGAACACCGAGCCCACGCCGTGCGGCACGGCCATGCCGTTGATGCTGGCATAGGTCCACGTGTTGACGCTCGCGCTCGTGCTGTAGCGCTGGGTGCGGATGCCCACGCCGGTGGTGGCCTGGTTCAGCGCGTACGTGCCCACGCCGCGGCCCAGCGCGGCCGTGTCCGCCGCCCTCGCCGTGAACCAGAGCGACAGGAAGTCGCTGATGCCCTCGCCCGGCTGCTGCCGGTTGCCCAGGCAGGACACGTTGCTGGGGCCGCCCACCAGGCGGTTGGAGATGCCATGCCCGTACTCGTGGACGACGATGCCCGTGTCCAGGTCTCCGTCCTTGTCCGGGGTGGGCGCCGTCCAGACGTACATCTGCATGCGCGGGCGCTGACCATCCGGCGGGGTGGAGAAGTTGGCGTTGTTGGTGCCGCCGCCGTCCTGCGCCTCGGCGCGCACGTCGTCGTTGCCCAGGCCGCCGCGGCCGTAGTTGTTCACCTGGAAGTTGCCGGCCAGCTCGTTGAACCCGTACTGGTACGTGACGTCGTGGATGATGTTGTTCCAGTAGAACAGGTTGGTGACGGCCGCCGGGATGTACGTGGACGGCGCGCCCGTGAGGGCGAGGGTGAAGCTGCAGTTGAGCGCGGCGCCGCAGCTCGTCTCGGAAGCGGGCGGCGCGCCGTTGGCGTCCCGGTCCTCGTACGCATGCACGTTGTTGCCGCGGGGAATCGTGAACTCGGCCCCGGCCACGCCGTTGGTGTCATGCCAGCCGTAGGGCGAGGCCAGCGCGTTGGCGGGGTTGGTCACCGTCACGCGGCCGTCCGAGGGCGGCAGCGGCGAGGTGTGGTTGGGGCTCTCCACCGGCACCGGGTAGACCTTGTAGGAATCCGCGGCCACCCAGTCGAAGCGCGTCCAGACCTCGCCCGTCTGCGCATCCACCGTCACGTCGAAGTCGTGCTGCTGGTCCGGGGTGTGGACCTGGAAGCGCCACACCAGGCGCGCCTCGCCCAGACGCACCGGCAGCACCGCCAGCTCCGCGTCGATGGGCTCCGTCGACAGACCTTCCGCCTCCACGCGCGTGCGCTGCTTCACGCCCGCCTCCGGCTTCAGCGCGCGGGGCGCCTCACCAGACTCCGCGCCCAGGTGCTTCGCCAGGCTCGCCACCGCCTCGGCGGCTCCCACGCGAGGCTCCACGCTGGCGATGGCCGACTCCAGCGAGGGCAGGAAGTCGCTGTGTACGGACAGCACGCGCCCATCCCGGTCCACGTTGATCTGCAGCTGCGCGTTGTAGACGGGAAGTCCCTTGAACGTCTGGCGCAGGTACAGGTTCGTCACGCCGCTGTTCTTCGAATAGACGCGGTCGGAGACCTCCAGGTTGGCCAGGTCGCCCAGCTGCAGCCCGAGCGCCTCGTGGTGCTTCTGGACGAAGTCCAGGCCGACGGCCAGCGCGTCGCCGCTGCGCGGCTCGGAGAGGGCGCCCACGGGGTTGGTGAGCGAGCGCACCAGCCCGCGCGACTCATCGACCTCCACCAGCAGCTCCGGCACGCTCTGCCGCAGCGCCCTCTGCCCTGCCTGCTGCGTCACGGAGAAGCTGAAGCGCGCCTGCGCGTTGTACGTGTCGCGGGCGTCGAAGTTGCGGGCACTGTCGGAATCCGACGCGGCGCCCAGCGCCGTGGAACCCGTGAGGGCCCCCATGACGAACACCGCATGAAAGAGGCGCCTTCGGTAAGGACCTGAGGACATGTCGTGCTCCTACGCGTTGCGGGGTGAGCCGCCCGGGATGGGGCCGGCTGCTGACGACAAAGGAAAGCATACTTTCCGTGAAAAACCTATACCGCCAGTCTGTCATAAATTTACGGTTTAGCGGGAATCCCTTGTCACGAGACTGCAAACCCTGGGGGGTCCAAACAATCCCAGCTGCGGGAATCGGCAATCCCAGACACGGACATCGCAGCCGTCGTGACACGGGGCGACGACGCGAAGCGCCAGGGCGTGCGGCTTGCAGCCCTCCCCGCCATGACTTCCACCCCCACCTTCAGCGCGGAAGCCCGGCCGGTCGACACGGGCGAGCGCGTCATCCTGCTCGACACACTGCGCGGCTTCGCGCTGTGCGGCGTCTTCATGGCCAACGTCTACCTGTGGTTCAGCGGGCGGATGTTCCTGTCACGCGCGCAGTACGAGTCGACCTACGGGGACCCGACCAGGCTGGACAGCATCGTCAACCACGCCTTCGGCCCGCTGATCAGCGGCAGGTTCATCACCATCTTCTCGTTCCTGTTCGGCCTGGGGTTCGCGGTGCAGTTGGGGCGCGCCGAGCTCCGCGGCACCTCGGGGATTCCCCTCTACGTGCGACGGCTGGTGGTGATGCTGGGCCTTGGCCTCGCGCACCTGTTCCTCCTCTTCCAGGGAGACATCGTCAGCACGTACGCCCTGCTGGGCTTCGCGCTGCTGCTGTTCCATGGGCGGTCGGACCGCACCCTCCTCGTCTGGGCCGCGGGGTTCATCCTGCTCGGCGTTCCGCTGGGACAGCTGGCGCTGCGGCTGCCCCAACTGCTGGGCTCGCCGGGCGCGGCGGAAGCCCTGAAGGCCGCCAACGAGCACGCCACGGTCGTCCGGGCCCGGGTGCTGGAGGCCTTCATGCACGGCTCGTGGCTCGACACGGTGCGCGACGGCGCGGCGTATTACGTCGGGGACCTCTTCCGGGGGCTCCGCATGTTCCTGCCCGTCATCGTCGGCCGCTTCCTGCTGGGCCTGTGGGCAGGGCGCCGCCGCCTCTTCCACGACGCGCCCCGGCACCTGGGCTTCTTCCGCCGGCTGCTCGGGTGGGGCCTCGGGGTGGGGCTGCTCACCAGCGGCCTGGGCGTGCTCGTCGGGCAGCTCATGCAGCGCAAGGTGCTGCTGCCGGACACCCTCCCGTGGCTGCCCTGGGTGATGGGGCCGGTGCGCAACCTCGCGGAGCTGGGGATGGCGGGGGCCTACGTCGCGGCCATCACCCTGCTCTTCCAGCGCGCCCCGTGGCGGCGGCTGCTGGAGGTGCTCGCGCCGGTGGGCCGCATGGCGCTGTCGAACTACCTGCTGCAGACGGTGATGGGCGTGCTGCTCTTCTACGGCTACGGGCTGGGCCTCATGGGCCGCCTGGGCTCGGCGGCGCAGCTGGGGGTGGCATTGACGCTGTTCGCCCTCCAGCTCGTCCTCAGCCATCTCTGGCTGAGGCGCTTCCGCTTCGGCCCCGTCGAGTGGGTGACGCGCTCACTGACGTACGGCGGGGCACAGCCCATGCGCCGTGCCCCGGCGCCCGAGGAGGTGGTGAACGCCTGAGGCGTCAGCGCACCTGGATGGCGTCCGCCATGACGACGTAGCCCGCGGTCGTCCAGCGGCTCAGCTGCACCTTGTTCCAGCCGGCCGGGAAGGCCCAGGTGCCCAGCGTGTTCCACCGGCCGCCGTTGACCTGCTGGTTCACGTTCACCGTGACGTTGCCCGACGCGGTGGTGACGATGAAGGGCGCGGTCGGCGAGCGGTTGGTGCCCGCCACCCACCACGCGTCGAGGGTCTTCGTGGCGGCCGCCGGCAGGTAGAACTCGAAGACGGCCGGCGCGGAGATGGCCTCGGTGGAGGCGTAGTAGTAGCCGCTGCCGTAGAAGCCGGCGCTGGTGCCCTGGGCCCAGGTGCCCACCATCGAGAAGCGCGCGTTGGCGGCGTTGTTGTTGGCGTTGTGGCTGTCGACGACGAGGGCCGTGCCCGTACCGCCGCCCGTGGTCCACAGGTACGTCACGTCGACCCAGTCGTTGTTGCTCATCCCCAGGTCCGTCCAGAACGAGCCATCCGCGATGTCGATGCCCGCGGGGTTGGACGGCCGGCGCCCGAACTGGTCCAGCCCACCGTTGTAGCCATCCTGGTAGGCGGCCTGGGCCTCGGGCTTGCCCTGCGGCAGGTTCTTCCACATCTCGCGGACGCTGGAGAGATTCCAGTAGTCGTCCTTCGTGTTCCACGGCCCCACGTCCCAGACGGACGTCGTCGTGCACTTCGCCGTCTTCGAGTAGCACACCCGCACCTGGTACTCGGAGCCCCCCTTGGACGCGAGCGCCCGGCGCGACGGCAGCGCCACGAAGCGGTCATTGGTCTTGATGACATGGCCGTTGGCCGTCGTGCCGCCCACCAGCCCCTCGCGCGTGGCATAGATGCGGTAGCTCAACGGGGCCAGGCTCTGCACCGCGTCCTGGGAGGTGCCGCCCTCCAGGCTCCCCTCCAGCTTCACCTCGCCTACCAGGGGACCTCGGCCGTGCTCGTCCGCCAGGAGCGCCAGCCGCACCTGCACCTCGGTGCCGGCGCGGGGCAGGCGCACGGCCTCTCCCGCGGTGGAGGTGCTCCACTCGCTCCAGGCGCCGCTGAGGGTACGTACCCGGACGTCCACCTCCAGCTCCATGCCAGGGAAGAGCTTCGCCTGGAGCAGCGGGCGGACGGTGTCCACGGGCTGCTCCAGCCCGCGGGCCGGGAAGGTGTAGAGGCCCATCAGCCGCCGGTGTCCCTCGGGCCTGCGCATGACGCCGGAGGGCTCGAACAGCAGCCCGTCGCGGGTGCGCACGAGCTCGCTCGTGCCCTCTCCCGTGGCCAGCTCCTCCACCCAGCTCACGGCACTTCCCGCCGGGGACTCACGAAGGGACTCCGTGCCGGGCGCCACGGAGGGCTCCGAGAGCGCGGCGCCTCCCATCAGCGAGGCACCGCACATCACCGTCATGAACGTCGACCGCCACTTCGAGCGCATGGGCTGACTCCTCGGGAAGATTGCTTTCCCTGAATAGCCCTACAGCGCTTCTTTGTCTCCAAGAACCTGAGAATGACATGCGCCATCGGTTCACTCGCGGGCACGAGGAACCGGTGGCGCACGCAGTCGCGGAGGACCTAGCCGGGCTTCGGGCGCGCCGCGCGGACGGCGCGCGTCACTCCCGTCACGACGAGCAGGATGGCGATGCCGGCGATGGCGCCGAACACCGCATCGAGCACCGTGGGGAGGAGCGCGGCCAGGACACCGCCGATACCCGGCACGGTGCCCGCGCCGTGCGCGAGGTTCTCGATGAGGTGGTGCACGGGCGGAATGCCGTGGGTGAGGATGCCGCCGCCGACCATGAACATGGCGACGGTGCCGGCGACGGAGAGCGTCTTCATCAGATAGGGGGCGCCCACCAGGAGTCCCCGGCCCAGCGCGCGCTGGAACCCGCGAAAGGGGCTGGTGCCCTTCTTCGCGCTGAGGATGATCCCCGCGTCGTCGAGTTTGACGATGCCGGCGACCAGGCCATAGACGCCGACCGTCATGATGAGGGAGATGCCGACGAGGACGGCGACCCGCTGCCCGAAGGTCGCGGCGGCGACGGTGCCCAGCGAGATGACGATGATCTCCGCGGACAGCACGAAGTCGGTCCGGACCGCGCCTTTGATCTTCTCCTTCTCGAAGTCGACGATGTCCACCGCGGGGTCGGCGACAGCCTTGACGAGTTCGTCATGGTGGGCCGCGTCCTCGTCCTTGCTGTGCAGGAACTTGTGGGCCAGCTTCTCCACGCCCTCGAAGCAGAGGAAGGCACCGCCCAGCATCAGCAGGGGAACGATGGCCCAGGGAATCAGGGCGCTGATGGCCAGCGCGGCGGGCACCAGGATGGCCTTGTTGACCAGGGAGCCCTTGGCGACCGCCCAGACCACGGGCAGCTCGCGGTCCGCCGTGACGCCGGTCACCTGCTCCGCGTTCAGCGCGAGGTCGTCACCCAGGACGCCAGCGGTCTTCTTGGTCGCGAGCTTGGTCATGGCCGCGACGTCATCCAGCAGGCTGGCGATGTCATCCAGCAGGGCAAACAGGCTACTTCCGGCCACGAGCGTCTTCCTCTGTCTATGGGTCGGCTCCCGGGCACCTCCGAGAGCGGACCGGGGCGGCGCCTGGGTGGCTCCGGTCCCGGTGGGTGGGTGGGTGGGTATACCTCGGCTGGCCGACCAGGGCACGCGCCCCCCTCCTTGATACCGGCGGTTTCTGGATCTCCGAGGCCGATTCGGGCATTCGGGAGAGCTGCGTTCGACGGCTCAGGGGACAGGGGCCCACATCCAGCGAGGGAACCGCATGCGAGCCTGTCCGTGCTGCCTGGAGCCGCTGACGTCCGGCATCCTGGGCCTCGGGGGCCGCCGCCTGACGGGCACCTGTGCGGTCTGTGGGGATGCCGTGTGCCAGACCTGTGTCGGCACGCGGGCACTGGACGCGGGAGCTCCGAGGAAGCGGGTGTGCCGGTCCTGCCTGTGGGAGCACCTGGCGGACCGGGGCGAGACACCGCCCTTCCCCGCGCCGCCCGGGCAACGAGAGCGGGCGGCACGGGCCGCGCGTGAGTCGTGCGTCCACCCACGCGTGAAGCAGTGCATGGGCTTCTGCCCGGACTGTGGTGACGAGGTCGACTGGAAGGATGAGCACGGCAACCCGGCCTGTGACGCCTGTGGTGCGCCCTCGCATCCGCTCTTCAACTGCTGCTGGGCGTGCGGCGAGTCGTTCGAGGAGGACCACGAGCCCCGCCCCGTCGCCAGGGGGTACAGGCTCGAGTTCGACTGCGACGCCGCCAACTGCACGGGGAAGCTGGCATGGCTCATGCCCTTCTGCCCCTGGTGTGGCGAGGCCAGGCACTGGCAACACCCCGGGAACGGTGGCCTGGAGTGCATGAAGTGCGAGAGCAGCCTCGACCGGGGGTGGGTCTTCTGCGTGCACTGTGGAGAGGAGACACCGCTTCCCGAGGACTGCGCCCGGTGCGCCCAGGGCCTGGAAGAGGCGCAGTCCGCCGCCCGCTGTGAGGACTGCCGGAACATCGTGTGCGGGGACTGCTTCGACCTCCGCGTCGTCCCGGGGGAGTTCGGCGCGAAGCACGAGAAGCTGCTGTGCTCCACCTGTGGAGTGAGGTTCGACCGCGCCGCCGACACCGTCGAGCCACAGGCCGAGGCGGAGGAGCCGCGGGCCGACGCGGACGACGACGCGCCCGAAGCGGACGAAGACGAAGCGGACGCGCCCGAGGAGGACGAGGACGAACCCGAGGACGAACCCGAGGCGGACGAAGAGGCGCCACGGGAGCCCGCTGCTCCCCGTGACGCACCGCCCCCCTCACCGTGGGAGGTGCTCGGAGTCCCACCCCAGACACCACTTCCCGAGGTGAGGCGGGCCTACCTCGCGCTGGTGGCCCAGTACCATCCCGACAAGGTCGCCCAGCTGGGTCCGAAGCTTCAGGCGCTGGCCCAGGATGAGACGCGCCGCATCATCGAAGCCTGGGAGCGGGTTCGTAAGCAGTCGCGGTGACGCGCTGCGGCCACTCCGCTGTGTTCACAATCATCCACCCGTATCGACCGCCGACCGGGTGTCCAATATTGCACGTCCCTTACTGGTGCCACGAAGATGCGGCGGCTCCTCAAGGGGGATCAATGCAGGCAAATCGCAGACTGCTGCTCCGAAGCGTTTCCAGAGCTGTCATCGCCGCGTTGCTGCTGTCCGTCGTCATGGCGGCTCGCCCCGCCTCCGCCGCACCCTACACACTCTTCGAGAGCGGTCAGGTCCGGCCCCTGGCGCTCTCTCCCAATGGGAAGCTGCTCTTCGCGGTCAACACACCCGACAACCGCCTGGAGATCTTCCAAGTCACCCACAACGGCCTCGCCCACCGTGGCTCGGTGTCGGTGGGGATGGAGCCCGTCGCCGTCGCCGCTCGGACCAACGACGAGGTCTGGGTCGTCAACCACCTGTCCGACAGCATCAGCGTCGTGCGCATCGACGCAGGCGGGACTGGCGGCGCCGTGGTGCGGACGCTGCTCGTCGGCGATGAGCCGCGCGACATCGTCTTCGCCGGGCCGGGCCGCAGGCGTGCCTTCATCACCGCCGCGCACCGGGGACAGAATGCGCCCTTCGACCCGCAGCTCACCACGCCGGGTGTCGGCCGGGCCGACGTCTGGGTGTTCGACGCGGAGAACCTGGGCAACACGCTCGGCGGCAGCCCACTCACCATCATCCCCCTCTTCGGAGACACGCCCCGCGCGCTCGCGGCGACACCGGACGGCTCGCGCGTCTACGCGGCGGTGTTCCACTCCGGCAACCGCACCACGGTCCTCGGCGAAGCGCTCGTCCCCGATGGCGGCGAGGAGGTAGGCGGCGGCCCCGGCCCCAACATCAACTTCCAGGGCGTGCCGGCGCCGGAGGCCTCCGTCCTCCTCAAGTACAACGGCCAGGACTGGCTGGACGTGCTGGGCCGCTCCTGGACGGACAAGGTGAGGTTCTCCCTGCCGGACAAGGACGTGTTCGCCATCTCCGCCACCGCCAATCCTCCGGCGCCAGTCTCCGGCCCGTCCGGTGTCTACACCGGCGTGGGCACCATCCTGTTCAACATGGCCGTCAACCCCGTGAACGGGAAGGTCTACGTCAGCAACACCGAGGCCCGGAACGACCTGCGCTTCGAGGGGCCCGGCCTCTTCGCGGGCAGCAGCCTCCGGGGCCACCTGCATGAGAGCCGCATCACCGTGCTGGGCTCGGGCGTGAAGCCCCGGCACCTCAACAAGCACATCGACTACGACACCTGCTGCGCGCCCGTGCCCAACGCGGAGGGCGAGAAGAGCCTCGCGCAGCCGCTGGGGATGTCCGTGTCCTCCGACGGCGCCACCCTCTACGTCGCGGCGTTCGGCTCGTCCAAGCTGGGCGTGTACTCCACCGCCGCGCTGGAGGCCGACACCTTCGTGCCGAGCACGGCCAACCAGATTCAGCTGAGCGGCGGCGGCCCCACCGGCGTGGTGCTGGACGAGGCGCGCGGCCGGCTCTACGTGCTGACGCGCTTCGACAACGCCATCTCCGTGGTCAACACCACCACGCGCCAGGAAGTCGCGCACCTGCCCATGTTCAACCCGGAGCCGGCGAGCGTGGTGCAGGGGCGTCCGTTCCTCTACGACGCGCGGCGGAGCTCCAGCCATGGCGACTCGTCCTGCGCGAGCTGCCACATCTTCGGCGACTTCGACAGCCTGGTCTGGGACCTGGGCAACCCGGATGGCGTCGTGAAGGCCAACCCCAGCCCCGTCATCCCCATCCTGCCCGAGTTCGGCGACGACCCCACCCTCGGCCAGGACACGTCCTTCCATCCCCTCAAGGGCCCGATGGCCACGCAGAGCCTGCGCGGCATGGCCAACCACGGCCCCATGCACTGGCGGGGTGACAGGAATGGCGGGAGCGAAGCGGCCAACGCCCAGCCGAACGGCGGCGCCTTCAACGAGGGCGTGGCCTTCAAGCAGTTCAACCCCGCGTTCATGGACCTGCTCGGGCGCAGCGCGCAGCTCACGCCCCAGGAGATGCAGAAGTTCACCGACTTCGCCCTCCAGATCGCCTACCCGCCCAACCCCATCCGCAACCTGGACAACTCGCTGACGCCCGCGCAGCAGGCAGGGAAGGACTTCTTCGCCAACGTCACCAGCGACTTCCAGGGCTCGTGTCAGTCCTGCCACACGCTGGACCTTGGCGCGAATCCCAGCGAGGGCGCCTTCAAGGGCTTCTTCGGCGCCGACGGCCGCTCGGGCTTCGATGCGGGACGGCAGTTCCCCAAGGTGCCCCACCTGCGGAACATGTACCAGAAGGTCGGCATGTTCGGCGTGGCGTTCGAATCCGGAACCGTCCCCGGAGATGCGTTCCTCGGCGACCAGATTCGCGGCTTCGGCTTCAACAGCGATGGCACCATCCCCACCCTGTTCCGCTTCAACAGCGGCTTCGACCTGTCGCTGCTCAACCCCGTGGGCATTCCGCATACGCCCCAGGGCCGCGAGGCGAAGAAGAACATGGAGCTGTACATGCTGGCCTTCGAGAGCAACCTGGCGCCCATCGTCGGGCAGCAGGTGACGCTCACCGCGAGCAACGCGGCCGTGGCCGGTCCTCGTCTCGGCCTCCTGCTGGCCCGCGCGCAGGCTGGCGAGTGCGAGCTGGTCGCGAAGGGGCGGAGCGGACAGCAGGAGGAGGGGTTCCTCTACGTGGGGAGCGGGCAGTTCCTGAGCGACCAGCAGGCGCGGCCCTTCATCTCCAGCACCGCCCTTCGCGGGTCCGCGGGGAGGTACTACGGCACGCTGACGTTCACCTGCGCGCCTCCCGGCTCGGGCCCGCGCATGGCGCTGGACAGAGACCTCGACGGGTACCTGGACGGTGACGAGCGGGCCGCCGGGACCGACCCGGCGAATCCCCTCAGTCACCCCTGAGGCCGGGGCTCACCGCGGACCCACGCGGTGAGCCTCGCGTCTATTGAATGGTCAGGGAGAGCTGCTCACCGGCGCGTACGGGCAGCTCTTCCTCGCTGGTGAAGCGCCGCTCGGAGCCGATGCGCTCATCCCCGAAGGTCCCGATGACCTCGACGCCGAAGCGGACCCTGTCCGCCTCGCCAATCATGTGAGGAGGGATGACGAAGTTGCGGGTCGCCATCCCCGGCACCGTGCCCAGGCGGATGCGCCGGGCGCCGTTGAGCACGTAGAGGTTGAGGTCGGTGGTCTTCCGGTTCTCCACCTCCACCGTCGTCTTCGGACGAGGAGGCTTCGAGGGGTCCTCCGCGGTCTGTGCGCCACTGCAGGAGGCCACGAAGACGAGCAGGAGGAGCGGGACAGCCTGGAACGCACGCATGACAGCTCTCGATTCGCTGGAGAGAGGGTCATGCTACCAGCCCACCCGGCCGCTCCCCGGCCGTCCCGCGGGGCCGTGCGCGTGTCCGCCAGCGGAAGCGCCTCGGATTGTCAGGCGGTGGCGGCCCGGCGCGTCGACTGGAGCAAACGAACGACAAGAATCGAAGACCGTCATGACCAGGCTGAACCAGATCATCGCCGTGGAGAAGGGCGTCAAGACCCGCTCCCAGCAGGAACTCACGCAGGCCCACCACGAGTTGCAGAAACCCCAGCTCCTCGCCGGCATCTCCCGCACCTATCAGCCCCGTGACGAGGAGGGCGAGCGCTTCCCGCCCGAGTCCACCCGCGTGCAGGTGCGCACCGACGACGTCCTGAAGAAGACCAAGGAGATCCTCTCCCGGCTCTTTGACGTCACCGCCACCAAGGACCTCACCAACTGCAACGCCCGGGCGGACGTGCGCGTGGATGGCAAGGTCCTGCTCAAGGGCGCGCCCGCGACCTACCTGCTCTTCCTGGAGAAGCAGTTGGTGGACCTGCACACCTTCGTGCAGAAGCTCCCCACGCTGGACCCGTCCGAGAGCTGGGTGCCAGACCCGGCGCAGGGCCTGTGGGCGACCGAGGCGGTGCAGACCGCGAAGACGAAGAAGGTCCCTCGCAACCACGTGAAGTCCGAGGCCACGGAGAAGCACCCGGCCCAGGTGGAGGTGTATTACGAGGACATCGTCGTCGGTTACTGGAAGACGGTGAAGTTCTCCGGCGCCCTGCCCGCCATGCGCGTCAACGACATGCTGGAGCGTGTCGAGAAGCTGCAGCAGGCGGTCAAGTTCGCCCGTGAAGAGGCCAACGCCGTGGAGGTGGAGGAGCTGAAGGCCGGCGATTCCCTCCTCGGCTACCTCTTCGGCTAGCCTGAGCGCCGCAATACCTTTCGGAGTACAAACTCAAACTCAGCAGCAGACTGACGCCGAGCGTTCCCGGGTCGCCTTCAGTGCAGGTTCGAGTCCTGCCCCCGTCATCCCAACCTGCGACGGGGTAGCCCAACTGGTAGAGGCAAGCGACACCACGAGACCGCGAAGCACCCCAGCATCAGATTCTCACTCCAAGCTCAGCATTCGCTGTCGCAGGTCCGATCGACCGTTTCCGCCCGCCCCCTCGAGATGCTGGTGCAATTCCAGCCCGCCGCTCCATCCGCTTTGCGCGGCGGTCGTTCAATCGCAGGACGCGAGGTCTCAACCTGAGGCGGAGACTTCAAACGTGCGGACCTCACCCATGGCAGCAAACCGAGCCCGGTCGGGAGGACAGCCCGGCCGGGCTCACCATTTTCCAGCACTGACGTACCTGCTTGCCGCGCGCGGTCAGCCCCGCCGGGCGCGCGCGCCCCCTACCCGGCACACAAGTGCTTGACGAGGTGCCTGGGGGAGGACTCGGATGCGCGCCCATGACTGAGCTGCTCACCCGCGCCGAAGCCTCGAAGTACACGCAGACCTCTCGTCACTCGGATGTGCTCGCCTTCGTGGATGAGCTCTGCCGTCGCACGAAGCTCGTCCGGCGCGTGGACTTCGGGAAGAGCGGCGAGGGCCAGCCCCTGGTCGCCCTCATCGTGAGCGACCGCAACTGCTTCACGCCGGAGCTGGCGCGCAAGCAGAAGAAAGTCATCGTGCTGGTGGAGGCCAACATCCACGCTGGCGAGGTGGAGGGCAAGGAGGCCCTGCTCGCCCTGACCCGGGACCTCACGCTGACGAAGCTCGGCAAGAAGCTGCTGGACCGGCTGTGCCTGGTGCTGGTCCCCAACTTCAACCCGGATGGCAATGACCGCATCAGCCCCAACAACCGCAAGCTGAACCTCAAGGACCTGGAGGGCCAGGTGAACCCCGAGGGCGGCGTGGGCATGCGCTACACGGGCGAGGGCTGGAACCTCAACCGCGACAACATGAAGCAGGAGGCGCCGGAGACGCGCGCGCTCGCCTCGCTGCACCAGACGTGGTGGCCCCACGTGTTCATCGACTGCCACACCACCGACGGCAGCATCCACGCCTGCGACCTCACCTTCGACACCTCGCACTCCAACGAGCCCCTCTTCGCGGAGCTGCGCGAGTACAACCGCGAGATGCTGGAGCGCGTCTCCAAGGCCGTGAAGGGGCGCCACGACTTCGACAGCTTCTGGTACGGCAACTACAAGGTGGAGGGCGACCCGAACTCCGGCTGGCACACCTACCCCGCGCTGCCCCGCTTCGGCAGCCACTACCGGGGGCTGCTCGGCCGCATCGACGTGCTGCTGGAGACGTACAGCTACATCGACTTCCCGCGCCGCTGCGCGGTGATACGGGCGTGGCTGCTGGAGCTGCTGCGCGACGCGGCGAAGCACGCCACCGCGTACCGCGCCATCACCGCCGCCGAGGAGGAGCGCATCATCGCGCGCGGCGAGTCGCCCGACCCGCAGGCGCTGGTGGGCATCAACTACGGCGTCGCCACGCGTGACGAGAAGGGCGCGCTCGTCTTCGAGTACCCCGCCCACGCGAAGCCCGGCGACGTGGCCCACATCCTCGCCTACGACGAGGCGAGCATCGCCGCGCGGCGCTACCCCGGGAAGAAGAAGCGCACGTACCGCATCCCCCACTACCGGACGTTCATCCCCACCCAGGCGGTGAGCACCCCGGCGGGCTACCTCGTCCCGGCGGAGCTGGCGACGCGGCTGGAGGGGCACGGCATCCGCTTCGAGCGCCTGACCTCGGCGCGGCGCTTCACGGTGGACAGCTACCTGGTGGCCCGACGCGAGGAGACCTTCAGCCCCGACGTGGCGGCGA
The DNA here is from genome assembly GCF_010894435.1 of Pyxidicoccus trucidator. NCBI lineage: Bacteria > Pseudomonadati > Myxococcota > Myxococcia > Myxococcales > Myxococcaceae > Pyxidicoccus > Pyxidicoccus trucidator. The sequence continues at coordinate 231,525 of NZ_JAAIXZ010000009.1, forward strand.
ACGTGCCGCCCCCCGGCGAGGCCGAGGTGCCGCTCAGCCAGAAGCCCAAGCCCGTGCGCTTCGAGACGGTGCTCACCGTGGCCCCCGAGCGCACCACACGCGAGTTCCCCGAGGGCATGCTGTACGTGCCCACCGCGCAGCGTGCCGGCACGCTGGCCGTGTACCTGCTCGAACCGCACTCCGATGACGGCTTCTGCCGCTGGCAGTTCCTCGACGGGATGATCAAGAGCGGGGAGCTGTTCCCCATCCACCGCGTCGTCGAGCCCGTCAACGCACCGAAGAAGGCCGAGTAACGGCGACGGCTTCTCCTTGAGTGAGGGTTCCGATGCTCCGTGGGTGTCGGGCCCTCCCCTCGCGCGGCGTTTACAGGCGTCCAGGTGCCCATTCTCCGTTAGCGTCGCGCCCTCACCTGAGAGGGCTCGTTTGAGACACCTGGACTTCCTCCGCGCGGCCTGCGCCCTGCTCGCGCTCGGCGCGGGACTCGTGGGCTGTGCCACCTCCCCCCCGGGAGCGCGGCCCGTCCCCGTCGAGGCGCCCGTCCTCCTCGTGCAGGACGGCGTGCCCGTGGAGGCGGCGCGCGGCACCTGGCGCTCTCGCGGCTACGGCCTGCTGCTCTCCGTGACGGCGGCGGGACTGAAGCTGCACCACGAGACGGCGGCCGGCTGCTACCCGGACCCTGGCGGAGAGGACAGCCTGCTGGCGTCACTCGCCTACCTCGCGCCGGGGACAGCGGCGGACGCGCTGGCCCTGCTCGGTGAGCCTGGCGAGACGCGGTACTTCTTCCAGCGCATCCCTGCCCTGCCCGCGGCCTGCGAGGCCCCCGTGACGTGGACACCGCCGCGCCTGTTCGACGTGTTCGCCGCGACCTTCACGGAGCAGTACTCCTTCTTCCCGGAGTACGGCGTGGACTGGAAGGCGCGCGTCACCGCGCATCGCCCGCGAGTCACCGACGCGACGGACGCGCGCGCCCTGTTCGGCGTCTTCACCGACATGCTGAAGGGGCTGGAGGACGCGCATACCGGCCTCATCGCCGAGGTCGACGGCGAGGAGCTGGCCTTCAGCGAGGGCCAGGGGTTGACCACGAAGCGCGTGGAGGCAGAGGCGCTCAAGAACGGCGTCCCGGCCCGCGAGGCGAAGCGGGCGTGGCTGGGCGTGTACCGCGACGGCATCCTCCAGACGCTGCTGAAGGGCGCGGGCCACCACGTGGCGAACCAGCGCATCTTCCACGGGCGCATCGGCGACATCGGCTACCTCAACGTGCTGACGATGGGCGGCGTCGTCGAGGGAGAAGGCTCGCTGGCGGACGAGCGCCGTGCCCTGAAGGCCGCGCTCGACGAGGCGCTCACGTCCTTCCAGGGGGCGCGGGCAGTCATCGTGGACGTGAGCAACAACCGTGGAGGCCATGACGCCGTCGCCCGGGACATCGCCGCGCGCTTCGCGGAGGCGCGGCACCTCGCGTACACCAAGCGGCCCCGACAGGTGGACATGGCGCCGCAGCCCTTCTACGTGGAGCCCGCCACCGGGCCGCGCTTCACCGGGCCCGTGTATCTCGTGACGAGCGACGTCACCGTGAGCGCCGGGGAGATCTTCACCCTCTCCATGCGCGCGCTGCCCAACGTCACGCACGTGGGCACCCCCACCCGGGGCGCCTTCTCCGACGTGCTCGTCAAGCCGCTGCCCAACGGGTGGCGCATGGAGCTGTCCAACGAGCTGTACCTGGACGCGGATGGGAAGCTGTACGAGGCGCGCGGCATCCCTCCCGAGCAGCCCCTCGACGTCTTCCCGGAGAGCGACCTGAACGGCGGGCATGCGAAGGCGGTGCTCTCCCTGGTGGAGCTCGCGTGGCGGGGGACACAGTCTCGAAGGTGAGCAGCCCTCCTCCCGAGGGGCCTTACAGGCTGCCGACCATCCAGGCGCCCCCCAGCGCGATGGAGAGCGAGGAGGCCAGCTTCGGCACCCGCGCGCCCAGCGCCGGGGAGAACCGGCGCGACTGGGAGAAGCTGGCGATGCCCGCGGTGAGCCCGGCCATGGCCACGGTGCTGCCAATGGAGAAGCCGCCCAGGTAGAGCGCCTGGTCCGCCAGGGAGCTGGACACCGCGACGGGCAGGATGAGCAGCAGGGCCGCAGCTCCGGTGAGCCCATGCACCAGCCCCACAGCCACCACACCCCGGTTCGCCGCTTCGGGCGGCCCGGAGAAGGCGCGCCGCCGCAGCCCCCAGGCGCCCATGCCTATCAACGCGAGCGCGGCCACCCGCTCGGCCCAGACTTCGACGCCTTGCAGGTGGACCGTGGAGAGGACGAGCAGCAACACCGCCGACGCGGCGAGGGTGCCCAGGCCGTGACCGAGGCCCCAGAGCAGGCCCACCCGCCACGCACCCTGGCGACGTCCCACCGACAGCGGCGCCAGGCTGAGCAGATGGTCCGGCCCCGACAGCGCGTGCAGTGCTCCTGAGCCGAGTCCCGCCAATGCCATGACCATCTTGAGGTCTCCTTCCCCTTCCGATGCCCTGAGAAGATGGTGCCGGAGCGTCATAACCGCCATGACATTGTTCTGCTCGTTTCGATAGTCTGGGACTATCATGCCCACTCCCTACTGGATGCCGGCTTCAGGCCGTGGCTGGTCCAGCTCTTCCAGCGAGTGCTGCTCGAAACCATGCGCGCCCTGCACGTACGCGACGCGCACCCCCTGCAAGAAGCTGTCGCGTGCCTCTTCCAGCCGGCCCAGCGCACGCAAGGCCTCGCCTTCAATCCGGTAGAGCTCGGACTCGAAGTAGGACTCCCGGTAGGCCGCCACCCACTTCAGTCCTTCGCGTGCGGCGGACAGGGCCTCGTGTGGCTGCCCCAGGCGCAGATGCACCTCGGCCAGCAGGCCGATGTTGTGAGGCATCCCGGCCCGAACGCCCGCCTTCCGCCACTGGCCCAGCCAGCAGCGCACCTGCACCAGCCCTTCCTCGGGATGCCCCAGCTCGGAGCGGGCCCAGCCGAGGAGCAATCCCGACCACATGAGCCAGAGGCGGAACCAGTGCTCACGCGAGAGGGCATGGTTCTCTTCCGCCAGCTTCAGGGTGCCTGCCGCATCCCGGCGCATCATGCGGGCCACGCCCGCGTACGTCAGCACGTAGGCCAGGGTGTGGGGATGCCCGATGCGCCTGGACAGCTCCAGCGCTTCCCGCTCGAAGTTCCGGGCCCGCGCCTCCTGGCCGGTGACGGAGTCGATGACACTGGCGTAGATGAGCGCCATGGCGCGTGGGTTCGTCCAGTGCCGCACCGCCAGGGCCCGATGCTCCTCGAGGGTGAATTCCGAGCAGGCCAGCGCGCGCTCCACGTACTCCATCCCCTGCTTCACCCGCCCCCAGGTGAAGAAGTCAGCGCCCATCATCCGGTAACCCAGGGCGAGCAGCTCCCGGTTGTCCTGGCGCTGGCCCAGGTCCACCAGCTGCTCCGCCAGCTCATGGCTCAGGGAGTATTCGGCTCGCGCGAAGTAGTAGCCGAAGGGTCCCCAGTAGGACAGCTCCAGATGCGGCAGGGATTCGCCCACCTGATGGAAGAGCTCGCGCGCCCGGGAGTAGACCTGCTTGACGTCGGACGAGCGGTAGCCCTGCTCTTGTGAGAGGGGAATTCCCAGCGCGATGAGCAGCTGCAGCTCCTCGCGGATGTGCTGGTCCCGGTCCGGCAGGGCTCGCAGCAGCCTCAGCGCCTGTTGCAGGTGGTTCACCGCCTCGCGGTTGGCCGAGCGCAGGCTGGCGCGAATGCCGGCCCGCGCCCAGTGCTGGACCGCCGCCTGGCACTCGCCGGCCTCCGTGTAGTGGTGGGCGAGCAGCTCCGGCTGTGCTTCCACCCAGTCAGGGAATTGCTCCACCAGGGCCTGGGCAATCCGGCTGTGGTGCTGGCGACGGGTGCCGCGCAGCTGGGATTGATAGGCCGCCTCCTGGAGGAGCCCATGGCGGAACTGGAAGCAGAGCTCCGCATCCTCCACTCTCTGAAGCAGCCCCGCGGACACCAGGGCATCCACGTCCCGCCGCAGCCCGGCGGGGCTCCGCCGCGTCAGCGTGGTCAGCAGCAAGAGGGAGAAGCAGCGCCCCACCACCGAGCACAGCTGGGCCAGGGCCTTCTGTCGCGCGGGCAGCATGTCGAGGCGAGCCAGCAGCAGCCCGTGCAGGGTGACGGGGATGCTCCGCAGGGTTCCGAAGGAGGGCGGGGCGTCGTCGGTGGTGGCGCGCTCCAACACCATGTGCGTCATCTCCTCAACGAAGAGGGGGATGCCGTCCGTCTTGGCCACCAGTTGACTCACCATCTCCTCGGACAGGACGAGCCCACCCGCCGCCTCCTGCACCAGCGTCCCGGTCAGCTCCGCTGACAGCCGCTCCAGGGACAGGTGGTGCAGCCGCGCATCCTCCCACCAGGGGGGCTTGCTGCCGGGACGAGCGCTGAGGATGAGGAGCACCCGTGAGTGTTCCAGCTTCTCCATCAAGTAGCCGAGCAGCGTCAGCGTGGACGGGTCCGCCCAATGCAGGTCCTCGACCACTCCCAGCACGGGCTGCTCCCGCGCGACCCGGAGCAACAGGGCGGCGAGCGCCTCGAAGGTGCGCTCCTTCTGCCGCTCTGGCGATAGCTGGAGGAGTGGGTAGTTCTCCTTGACGGGCAGCGAGAGGAAGGCAGCGATGAGGGCCATCTGCTCCGGAGCCAGCCCGAAGGCCCCCAGCTGCTCCTCGAGCGTACGCAGGTTCTGCCTCGGCGAGCCCTCCGGGTCCAGGTGGAACAGGTGCTGCAGCATGGCGGTGATGGGATAGAAGGCGCTGTTGTTGAACTGCGACCAGCATTGGCAGCGGAGGTGGATGCTGCCCTCCAGCGGTACCCGTGCACGCAGCTCCTGGATGAGGCGCGACTTGCCGATTCCCGCCTCGCCCGTGAGGAGGACGAGCGCCCCCTGGCCCTGCTCGGCCCGCGCCCACCACTCCAGCAGTTGTCCCAGCTCCCGCTCGCGGTCCACCAGCGGAGAGAGCGTCCCGAGGGCCAGCGCCCGGTCGAAGCGGAACACCGCCTTGCGCGCGCGCACCACCCGCCAGCGCTCCACCTTCCGCTCTCCGGCCAGGCCCTCGAAGGTGCGGATGCCGAGGCTCTGCACATCGAAGGAGCGCTGCACCAGGGTGTGCGTCGCCTGACTGAGGATGACCTCATCGACACCGGCCTGCCTCGCCAGCCAGACGGCGATGCGCGGGGCTTCGCCCTGGATGGTGGGGGTGCGTCCGCGCAGCTCCGGGTTGATGTCATCGAACGCGACCATCTCGGTGTGCAGGCCCACGCCCACCGCCAGCGTCCCCAGGGGCAGGTGGGGGAGCTGCTTGCGCAGCACGTCCGGCAGTGAGTGGCTCAGCGCCATCCCCGCCCGCACCGCGTGCTCCGGGTCGTCCTCCTCCGCCAGGGGATAGCCGAAGCAGGCCAGCACCGCGTCCGCCACGCAGGTGGTCAGCGAGCCGCCGTGCCGCTGGATGATTTCGGAGCTGCTCTGGTGGAAGGCGGCCTCCAGCTCGCTGAAGTCCTCGGCGTCCAGCGTCTCCGCCAGCCCGGAGAGCGTGCAGGACACCAGGGTCACCTGCCTCCGCTGGGGGGCCAACGTGCGAGGCTGCTCGCGCCAGGGCCCCAACCGCTCCTCCAGCCGCTGCAGCCAGTCGCGCAGCTCCTGCGCGGAGGGCAGGCGCCGCCGCGCATCCTTGGCCAGCGCCGCGGCCACGAGTGCCTCCACCTCCTCGGGCAGCTCCGGCACGTGCGTGCGCACCGAGGATACGGGCTCCGGAGAGAGTATCTGCTGGCGCATCATGTCCAGGGTGCCGCACACGTAGGGCCGCTTCCCGGTCAGCATCTCGAAGAGGATGACGCCCGCCGCCCAGACGTCCGTGCGGGCGTCCTGCTTCTCGCCACGCCACTGCTCTGGAGCCATGTAGGACGGCGTACCGGCCGTGGGCTGGTGCGGAAGCGGCGAGCCGGTGGCGGTCGGAAGGTGGGCCAGCCCGAAGTCCAGCAGCTTCACCGCCCCCTGGGAGGTGATGAAGACATTGCTGGGCTTGAGGTCGCGGTGGACGATGCCGCGCTCGTGCGCGTGCGCCAGCCCCGCGGCCACCGCGCTCATGATTTCCAGCGAGCGCCGCAGCCCGAGCCGCGGCTCCCGACGCAGCAGCGCTTCGAGCGACTCTCCCTCCAGGCACTCCATGACGAGACAGGGGATGCGTGGCTCTCCGGCCGCCCCCGTCAGCTCGGACACGTCGAAGATGCGGACGATGTTCTCGTGGTCCAGGTGGGCGATGGCCCGGGCCTCCCGCCGGAGCAGTGAGACCAGCGGGCGATCACCGACACTCTCGGCCGACAGCAGGAATTTGAGCGCCACCTCCCGCTGCAGCTCTTTGTCCCAGGCACGGAAGACCTGCCCCATGGCACCGCCGCCCAGCTCCTCGATGATTTCGAAGCGCAGCCCGTCGGGGCCGCCCAGTCGCTCCCCCACCGCCGGCATCCGGAATGGCGGTCGCCGTTGCACCACCGCCCTCAGCAAGGAGTCGCCGAAGTCCGAGTCCGGGGTCCGGGGCTCTTCACCGGGCAACGAGCCCTCGTCGCGCAGCTTGTCATCGGTCTCCGCTGGCATGCCGCTCCCCCCAAGCCTCGACGGACCCCGTTGGGTGAGGGCCCGGCTTTGAAGCTAGGAAGCCGTTCCCCGAGATGCATCACACCCCCGGGAACCCAGACTCCTCCCTGGGGCTGGAGAAATCAGTCGAGGGGCCGCGAGGCGCGGCTCCCCAGAGGGGGAACACATGGAGAGACATGCGGAATTGCGGGCCGATTACTTCACGGAATACGCCCCCGTGCGCTCCGAAATCGAGAGCCTCCGCACCGCGGTGAAGAACAAGCACTTCTCAGACATCATCGGCGACAACGAGACCCAGTACGTCGACCTGGTGATGGAGGGCGGCGGCATGCTCGGCGTTGCACTGCTGGGCTACGTGCACGCGCTGGAAGAGGTGGGCATCCGCTTCCTGGACCTCGCGGGCACGTCGGCGGGCTCCATCACCGCGTTGCTCCTGGCGGCGGTGGACGACAAGGACAAGAAGAAGAGCGAGAAACTGCTGAATGCGCTTGCCCAGCAGAACCTCAGCCAGTTCATGGACGGCAACTGGGGCGCCCGACTCTTCAGCAAGCTCCTGATGGCCAAGCGCTTCAGGTTCCTACGCTTCTTGTTCGGCCCCTTCGCGGCGACGTCCCTTCGCAGGGAGCTGGGAATCCACCCGGGTGAGGAGTTCGAATCCTGGGTCCGAGGAATCCTGAAGGAGTGCGGGATGGACACGGCGGAAAAGCTGCGCGAGCGCATGGCGCTGCTGCCAGGACTCAAGCGGCGCCAGGAGGCGCCGATGGACAGCTACGACTGCGAATGCCGCCTGTCGCTCATCGCCGCCGAGGTGACTACCCGGTTCAAGGCGGAGTTCCCGAAACACGCGGAGCTCTTCTTCGAGGACCCGGAGCAGGTCAACCCGGCCCGCTTCGTACGGGCCTCCATGTCGGTGCCGTTCTTCTTCCACCCCATGCGCGTCAAGCTGCCGAAGTCCATCGCGAAGAAGCGCGCCATCCACTGGGAGAAGAGGACTGGAGGGCCGGTGCCCGGTTCCTCGGACACGTGCCCGGGCCCGGAGAACGAATACCTGTTCATCGACGGCGGCATCATGTCCAACTTCCCCATCAACATCTTCCACCGGGAAGGCATCCCCAGTGCCCCCACCTTCGGGGTGAGGCTGAGCGGTCGGGCGCCGACCTCCGTCACCCGGCTCAAGCACCTGGCCCAGGCCATCTTCGATTCGGCGCGGCACACCCTGGATGACGACTTCATCTTCCGTCACCCGGACTACCGGCACCTGCTGGCCCAGGTAGACACGACGGGCTACCAATGGCTCAACTTCGACATGAAGCCCGAGGAGCTGCGGACGCTGTTCCTCCGGGGAGTGCAGGCGGGCGCCACGTTCTTGAAGAACTTCAACTGGAGCAACAACGACGGGCCCGACCCGAAGAAGGAGAGCTACAGGAGCGTGAGGATGGAGCTGGTCCGGTTGAAGTCCGAGCCCGCGTAGCCAGGCGAGGCCTCGCGGACTCGCAGGCGGGCAGCGAGCCCGCACCGGCTGCCCTACCCGCCCGTCACGGGCCTCATTGCCAGCTCCACCGCGCCCACCTCGCGCCACCAGGGCGTCACCGTCTCCACGTGCGCGGGCTCGACGGCGGAGCCGAGGCGCGGAGTGAAGAGGCGCACCCGCTGTTCCGCGGCGAGGCGCACCAGCGTCTCCGCCGGCTCGTCCCACGCGTGGAGCGCCAGGTTGAAGGTGCCCCAGTGCACGGGCATCAGCGGACCGCCGCCGAGCATCGCGTGGGCCTTGAGCGCGTTCTCCGGCCCCAGGTGGATGCCACCCCAGCTCGGGTGGAACGCGCCCACCTCCAGCATCACCAGGTCGAACGGCCCGTGCCGGCGGCCAATCTCCTCGAACTCCGGCGTCAGCCCGGTGTCGCCGCTGAAGAAGACGCGGCGCCGGTCCGTCGTCAGCACCCAGGACGCCCAGAGCGTCTCGTTGCGGTCCCCCAGGCCGCGCCCGGAGAAGTGCTGCGACGGCGTGGCGGTGAAGCCCACCGGGCCCACGCGGGCCTCCTCCCACCAGTCCAGCTCGGTGATGAGCTCCGGCGCCACACCGTACGCCTCCAGGTGTGCGCCGACGCCCAGGGCGGTGATGAACGGCACACGCCGCTTCGCCAGCGCGGTGATGGTGGCGCGGCACAGGTGGTCGTAGTGGTCGTGCGACACGAGCACCGCGTCCAGCTCCGGCAGGGACTCCAGCGGCACGGGCGCCGGGTGGAACCGCTTCGGCCCGGCGAAGGCCAGGGGCGAGGCGCGCGCGCCCCAGACGGGGTCGGTCAGGATGCGCGCGCCGTCCAGCTCCAGCAGCATCGTGCTGTGGCCCAGCCACGTCACCCGGAAGCCGCTGTCCGGCCGGCGCGCCCACGCCTCCAGCGGTCTCAAGAGCGGCAGAGGCGCGGGCGGCGTCCGCTGCGCACCCCCGAAAAAGTACTCGCCGAGCAACGGCAGCGGGTTGCCCTGGAGGCCCGCGTCGATGGGCGCGGTGTTGCGGAAGTGCCCGTCCACGAACCGCTGGGAGGCGCGCGCCCGCTCGAGTCGAAGTCCAGAGAGAGACATGGCGCGTCTTTAACGGCGCTCGCCCTGCCTGGCTACCCGGCCTGTGTGAAGAAGTGTGTGAGTCACCCAAGGCGTCCGAAGCCCGGCGGCCGGACGGGCAGGCGCCCGGGCCGTCCCGGGTAGACTGGGAGGCATGTCCGACGAAAATGCCTTCGTTTCCCGCGTCCCCTACGAGCACACGCACCCGACAGTGCTCGCCATCTACTGCTCGGACGGGCGGTTCACGGATGCCGTCGAGGACCTCGCGCAGCACCTCGGGCACGAGCGCATCGACACGCTGACGATTCCCGGCGGCCCCGCGCTGCTCAACCGCTGGGTGGCGGACTACCTGGAGAGCGACGTCATCACCCGCGCCGCGCGCTTCCTCATCGAGGGGCACCACATCACCGAGGTGCTGCTGCTGGCGCACGCGGGCTGCGGGTACTACCAGACGCGGCATGGCGCCCTGGGCCCGGAGTTCGTCGCGGAGCAGCAGCTCACGGACCTGCGCCACGCCGCGGAGGAGCTCCAGAAGGCGCACCCCCGCATGGCCGTGCGACTCTTCTTCACCCGCCCCCACGGCGAGCGCATCCACTTCGAGCCCGTGTCCCTCAAGCCCTGACGGGCGCCCCGGCGCTCAGAGCGGACCGCCCAGGTCGGCTGGAGGAGGGCCCGCCGCGGCACGCTCCCCATGGCCGATGCGGGAGTGCTTGCGGCCGTAGCCGAAGTAGATGGCCAGCCCCAGGGCCAGCCAGCCGAGGAGGCGCAGCCACGTCTCCAGTCCCAGGCCCACCATGAGGGACATGCAGATGAGGATGCCCAGCACCGGCACCACCGGGACGAAGGGCGTGCGGAATGGCCGGGGCAGCTCGGGGCTGCGATAGCGCAGCACCAGGACGCCGCCGCAGACGACGACGAAGGCGAACAGGGTGCCGATGGAGACGAGCTGCCCCAGCAGGCCGATGGGAAACAGCCCCGCCACCACCATGGCCACCACGCCGGTCAGCAGCGTGGAGGCATAGGGCGTCTTGAAGCGCGGGTGCACGCGGGAGAAGAAGGGCGGCAGCAGTCCGTCGCGCGACATCGCGTAGAAGATGCGCGGCTGGGCCATCAGCATCACCAGCACCACCGAGGACAGCCCGGCGATGGCCCCCAGGCTGACGATGGGCCGCAGCCAGTTCAGCGACTCCCCCGCCTGGGAGATGGCCACGTACACGGGCTCCGGCACGTTGAGGGTGCTGTAGTGCGCCAGGCCCGTCATCACCGCCGCCATGAGGACGTACAGCAGCGTGCACACCGCGAGAGAGCCGAGGATGCCCGCCGGCAGGTCCTTCTGCGGGTTGCGCGTCTCCTGCGCGGCGGTGGACACGGCGTCGAAGCCGATGAAGGCGAAGAAGATGACGCCCGCGCCCGCCAGCACGCCGCTCCAGCCGAACTCGCCGAAGGTGCCGGTGTTCTCCGGGATGAAGGGCGTCCAGTTGGCGGGCTCGACGTAGAAGGCGCCGAAGCCGATGACGAGCAGCACCACCGTCACCTTCAGGAAGACGATGATGTTGTTGACCCGCGCGGACTCGTGGACGCCCACGACGAGCAGCACCGTCAGCAGCCCCACCAGCAGCGCCGCCGGCAGGTTGACGATGGCGCCGGTGAGGTGCGGCACGTGCGAGCCCGCCGCCACCTCGAAGGGCGCGGTGATGAGCGCCGGCGGCAGGTGCACGTGCAGGTAGTCGCGCAGGAACGCGGTGAAGTAGCCGGACCAGCCCACCGCCACCGTGGAGGAGGCGAAGAGGTACTCCAGGATGAGGTCCCAGCCGATGATCCAGGCCACCAGCTCGCCCAGCGTCGCGTAGCCGTAGGTATAGGCGCTGCCGGCCACCGGAATCATCGCCGCGAACTCGGCGTAGCACAGGCCCGCGAAGAGGCAGCCCAGGCCCGCCAGCACGAAGGCCAGGATGATGGCCGGCCCCGAATGCTGCGCCGCCGCCGTCCCCGTCACCACGAAGATGCCCGCGCCGATGATGGCGCCCACCCCCAGCAGCGTCAGGTGGAAGCCGGTGAGCGTGCGGCGCAGCTCGTGCCCGGCCCCCTCGTCGCCCTGGAGCTGGGCGATGCTCTTCTTCGACCAGATGCCCATGCGCGGCAGTCAATACCGGCGACTCCGCTGGAGGAAGCGCCGTGAGCGGCCGGCGCGGGCGAGTGTCACCCGGAGGGCGAAGCCTCCGGGCCCCGACGCTCAGGCGGGCCTAGATGCGGCGCCAGTCCTGGCGGACCGGCTGCTGCGTGCGGCGGTCCTCGCGCCTCTCGCGGCGGTCCTCGCGCTGCTCACGCCGGTCCTCGTGCATCTCCTGCCGCCCCTGGTTCAGCTCCTGCTGGCCCAGCTGGATGAGCTCCACGATGAGCGCGCGCTTGCGGTGCAGCGCCCCATCCCGACGCATGCCCTCCAGCTCCGACAGCTCCCGGGCGATGACCTGCCGCGTGCGCAGCGAGGCCGCCTCCACCCTCACGTCGCGGCGGTCGTCCGCCGCATCGCGGCGGTCGTCCCGACGGTCGTTCGAGTGCGCCCCACCCCGGCCCCAGGCCGCGTCGTTGCGGACCTCCCACCGCTCGGAGCGCACCTCGCGCTGGCTGCGCCGCGCCTCACGCACGTCCGCCGACAGCTCCGCGCGGCTCTCCGCCAGCTCGGCCCGGAGCAGCCGGTGCAGCGCGTCCTCCACCGCGCGCATCTCCCGCGCGTTCCCGCGCGCCCAGGCATTGTCAAAGCGATTGAGGACGGCCTGCAGCTCCTGCACGTCACGGCGGTCGTCGCGCTGCTCCCGACGGTCCTGACGGATTTCCTGACGGTCCTGGGAGCGCTCGACGTGGTTGCGGCGGGAGTCGGCGGCCTGCGCACTGCCAGCGAAGAGAAGGGCGGCGACCAGAGCGGAAGAATAGCGGTTCATGGGGGGTGTCCTCGTGGGCTGGGGGCCCGTTGTCGCGTTCGTACAGATGGACGGGACGGGCTCCACTTTATTCGAGGGCACCGGGACGGCCCTGCCTACATGGACTCACCCAGAGAGTCCGGCGGCTTCCGCCGCTCCTTCTCCCAGAAGTACCGGAACTCGGAGCCGAGCATCGCGAGCAGCAGGGCCGCGGCCAGCGACAGGAGCGCCCAGCCTGGCCAGGGGGATGGGTTGGTGAGCAGGAGCACGGCCACCAGCACCAAGGCGGCGGCGACGTTCCAGCACAGCGTGGCCATGTTCCAGAAGTAGAGCAGCAGCTCCGGGTCCTCGCGCTCGCGAGCCGTGGGCGCTGGCCCATAGACGTGCTCGCCCCAACTGTCGCGTGAAGCCTGCTTCAGTGAGAAGAGGGCCTTCGTCGTGCCCCAGTAGGGATGGCGGAACCACGAGTCGCCCGCGCCATTCCGGCTCCACTGCCAGGCGCCGAGCCGGAACATGAGGGAGCGCCAGACCCGCGCGACGGCATGGCAGAGCAACCCGGCGATGAAGACCAGGACGACGAGGGTGACGGCGAGCGCAAGCGCGGCGAGCCAGCCGGGCACGTCCTCCCCCTCCACCAGGGGCGACGCCCCCGCGCCGAGGATGTCCAGCAGGTTCCCCACGACGGCCTTCGACGTGGCGCCGTGGGACAGGAACAGGCCCAGGACAAGCACGGCCCCTGGAAGGAAGAAGGCGATATCGAAGACCCGGAAGAAGCCGCCGATGGCCTTCCACCCCGTAGTCACGGGCTCGGTCGGGGGTGCTGGCATGTCCGCGCCTCCCTTGTTCACGCCCGTCGCTGGCACCGGGCCCTGGTCCGAAGGTCGCGTCGCCCACGCGGGCCAGGAACTGCTCCCGGGTCCTGCACGGACGGCCGGGCGAGCGCGCGCGGGCCGCCGACGCCGGCCCATCCCTCCGGGCCGATGCCACCCCCCAACGCCCTCCCCCACTGTCGCCTGGAGCCCCGCGCCTGGCACCCGCGACATGAGGAGGACACGCCATGGAACCGCAAGCCCCGGAGCGCCTCCCGCACGACAGCGACCCCGAGCGCCGTCCCCGCCCGGAGGCGATGGCGCTGAGCTGGAAGGAGCTGCTGGCCCCCACCCAGGCGGCCATGGAGGAGCTCATCCACTGGCTGACCGGGGCCCTCGGCGAGAGCCGGACGCGGAGGACCGGCGCCTCGGACGCGTCTCCCCCCACCGTCCACGAGCAGCTCGCGACGAGCGTGCTCATCGCCGGTGACCGGGGCTTCGGCAAGACAACGCTCCTGCTGACGCTGGCGGAGGCGCTCCACCAGCCCGCGCGCTTCCTCCTGTCGCAGGCCGCCGCGGACGCGGAGCTGTCCTCCAGCGGCAGGATTTCCGCCGCGGAGAGCCACCCGCTGTACCGCCCGCTCCATCTGCTCGGTGAGCACCTGGTGATGCTCACGCCACTCGACATGGAGCCCCTGCCGGCGGAGGCCAACCTGCTGGCCACCCTGCTGGTGCGCGTGCGCGATGCGCTGAACGTGGCGCCCTCCAGCAAGGGGCGTGAGCGGCTCGCCTCCCCCGTCCTCCTGGAGGAAGGCGCGGACGAGCCCTGGAGTCAGATTGACCAGCTCGTCCGCGAGGCCACCTTCATGTGGGAGGACATCCCGGTGCAGGGGCAGGACCCCCGCCAGCGCGCGGAGTACCAGCTCCGGTCGGCGGAGCTCTTCGCCAGCTTCCAGGGGCGCTTCTACAAGGCCATCGACGCGGTGGCCCGGCACCTGGCCCGGCGCCGCTTCGGCTACGACAGCGACAGCGCCCATGAAGGCGTCATGCTGGTGCTGCCCATCGACAACGTGGACCGCAGCATCCAGCACCTCCACCTCATCCTGAAGCTGACGCGCATGGTGGCCAGCCGGAGGCTCTGGTTCCTCCTCGCCGCCGGCCGCCAGGAGTTCCAACTCTTCCTGGAGCGGACCTTCCAGAAGGAGCTGGCCGACTCCGGACGGCTGCTCCAGAGCGCGAACCGGAACGACCAGACGCTGGCCATCGCTCGCCGGCAGGCCGCCGCGGCCATGCGCCGCGTGCTCCCGCAGACGCATCGCATCGAGATTCGCTCCCTCACCGCCAGGGAGGTGTGGGATTTCCACGCGCCGGCCTCGCTGCTGGGCGAGCGCCAGGGCTCGAAGCCGCTCGGCGCGCTGCTCGCGGAGATTCCCCTGCCCGGCCGCGAGAGACCCACCGGGCCCGGGGAGCCGATACCCCCGCGGCGCTCGTTCGCCGCCCTCTTCGACCTCCGGGAGTGGCTCCATCCCGGGAGCACACTCCAGGTAGCGCCTGCCGAACCCCTCTTCACGGACGCCGCCCGGCTCGCCCTCACCATGTCGGCCCGGACGGCCCTGGACCTCTGGCAGGCGGTGCGCAAGGGCTGCTCCCGGAGCCGGCAGCGCGAGCAGGTGCCGACCTCCGGACGGGAGGAGGACGGGAACCAGGGCCCGGCGGCCTGCTCACGGCTCACCCTGGGGGGCGACGAGCCAGCCATCACCGTCAGCCACCAGATGCTCCTCATGGCCATCGACGAGAGCGACCTGCCGAGCTGGGCCAGCGAGCAGCTCCTGCACCGCCTCATCCGCTGTGACGTGAGGAAGCGCACCGTCCTGGACCTGACGGGCATGCCCATCCGCCGGCTGAAGCGCACCGCGCTGGCCGACGCGCTCGACGTGCCCCCGCTGGAGGGACACGGAGCCAGGGCGCCCGGAGCCAGGGTGCTGCGCAGCGAGCTGCACCTGCGCCACTTCCAGGACGCCATCCTCCAGCTGCACGACCTGGAGAACCCGGCCCGCTCCGTCCCGCTGCCTTCGAACGTCGCCGGCTGGTTCATGCTGCTGCACGACCTGCTCATCCGCACCGAGGAGCAGCGCGTCCTCAACCTGCAGGTCATGCCGCTCGACGTGGCCCCGGAGCTGGTGGTGAGCCAGCACGAGGCCCGGCTCGAGAAGGACTTCCTCTTCGAGCTCAACCTCTGGTGGATTCCCCCCGAGTGGGAGACCTTCATTGACTTCGCCATCTTCACCCACCAGTGGAAGGAGTGCTTCATCGAGCCGCGTCTGGCCGTGCTCCAGCAGGCCTGGGTCCACGAGCGCGGGGAAGAGACGCGGAACTCCTGCTTGCGGCTCATCCTGGCGGCCTGGGTCGACAACGTCTGCTCGGTGGCGGGAAGGCAGCGCGGTGGCTGGCAGCTGCCGCTGACCTCCACCTCCTCCGCGACCTCGCTCGAGGAGTACACGGGGGCAGTCGAGTCGTATGAGCAGGACGTCGCCCGGCATGTGCTGACGCTCTTCCAGGAGTGCCGCGACGCGCGGCTGCACCATGACCGCGCCCGCATCGCCTGGCGCTGGCTGAGGTATTCACTGCCCCTGATGCTCCAGCCGGAGTTCCTCCCGGCCTCCGTCACCCGGCCCCTCTGGGAGCTGCTCTCACCGGAGCTCGCGTGGGACACCGCGCTCCTTCAGCGGCGGCGCTTCGAGATGGTTCGCGCCGTGCTGCAGCGCTCCGACGCCTACCAGCGCCAGGAAGCGCTGTTCAATCGCGCCACCGGGCCGGGCGCGCAGCAGGCCCGCGACTTCCTCCTGGACTGCTGCGCGACCTGGTTCCGGTCCGTGGCCTCGCACTTCGATGGCCCCCCAGGCGCTCCAGGAGGGGCTCCGGAAGAAGCCCCGGCGCGGAAGCGCGCGGCCCCCACGCGGGTGCCCGCCCGGGGCGCGAAGACGGTGCGGCGGAGCGTCTCGGCGAAGGAGTCCCGGCGGAGTACGGACACTCCCGGCAAGTCTCGCCCGGGCTCCCGGAAGAGGCGGCGCTGACGTGAGCGAGCCGCAGTCACCTCCAGGCATGCCGCTGGCCCCCCGGCGCACGCCGGAGGCCTACGTCCGCGCGGAGGTCGCCAGCTTCCCCCTGGCCAGCCGCGAAGCGTTCCGCTCCGCCATGGTGCAGCTCAACCCCCTGCTCGACGGAGCCACGGGCGGCAAGACGCGGGCGCTCTGGGCGCACTGCGAGGAGCAACTCTCCCAGCACGCGGGAGGCTGGTCCCTGGACCGGCTCATCATCGCCCGCGACTTCTTCTGGTTCGGGTTCCTCCCGGGAGCCCAGCACGCCGTGGAGCCGCGGCCCGTCTCCATGGCGCGCTACCTGCGCACCCTCTCCCGCATCTACCTGGAGGCCGCCCCGGGACGCACCCGGCTGAAGCAGGGCTTCGAGACCAACTCCTTCGACGCGTCCACCCACTACCGCTGGCTCACCTTCGCGCTCCCCGAGGACCTGCTGCTGGCGGCCACCGACGCCGAGCCGCCTCCCACCGGCGTGGGCGCGGAGCCCCCCATGCTGCTGCGACACCTCGCGGACCGGGGGGTGGTGGAGATCCACCACCACATCGGCGCGGGCATGGACTTCCCCCTGCTGTGGGCCGCGCTCCAGGCGAGGCTCGCGGACCCGGCCCTCGCTCCGAGCGATCTGGACAGCCCCGCCCTGCCCTTCGACTCCGGCGAGCTGCTGCTGACCTGGCTGCTGGTCGCCGCCGTGAGCCGCTGCGTGCTGGCCGAGTTCCTCGTCCAGACGGGCGGCACCGGCCCCACCCTGCGCGGCTTCCTGAGCGCCCTGTCCACCGGCACGGACTGGACGTTCGGCCGGCGCCGCCTGCTCCTCCAGGCGCTCGACGCCCTCGCGGACGGACAGCGTGAGGAGCTGCCGGATGTCTACCGCCTGCGCGAGCTCTACCGGGACCTCCACCCGCTGCGGGACGGCCCCTCGACGAATCCCCCGCCGACGCTCGACGCGCTGTGGCGGCGCTGCGACCCCATCGCCGTCCGGCTGGGACTGCACATCCCCAATGGAGGAGAGCGCTGGCTGGTGCGCCACGCAATGACATACCTGGAGCAGCGCGAGCGGGAGCCGGGGGACGGGGACGCACTCTTCGCCCGCCTCTTCTGGCAGCTCCAGCGGGCGCGGTGCATCTACTACCGCTCCGTGGTGCAGCGGCCGATGACGGCCGGGCTCCAGTGGTTCGTCCGTTTCTATGACCGCCTGGGCTGGGCCCGCGTGCCGCTGCGCGCGGCACGCGCGGAGGTGTCCTTCGCGGTGGCGGGCAAGGGTCAGCCGCTCTCCGGCCTGGAGGTGCGCATCGCCCCTTCCGAGAGCCCCTTCGCGCTGGCCGAGGACCTCCGGGGCCTCACCCGCTCGTGGGCGTACGTGCTGGAGAAGACGCGCAGCCCGCGGCACGGCCGCCGCGAGCCGGAGTTCGGCGTCATCGTCCACCTGCTCAAGGAGAGGGACCTCCAGCGGCGCTGGGCGGCGGGCATTCCTCCCGGGGGCGAGCGGCAGACGCATGCCGAGCCCCACCCTCGCGGCGACCAGATCCGGCTGGGCGGCCGCTTCGCGGAGTTCTTCTCGCACCAGACGCGGCGGGCCCGCGCGCTGGTGGACCTGCTGCGCGCGGTGCCGCAGGCGCTCTGGCTGGTGCGGGGGCTGGACGTGGCGTCGGACGAGCTGGGCGTGCCCACCTGGGTGATGGTGCCCCTCTACCGGTATATCGAGCGCGAGGCGGCCCTGGCCGCCGTCGCTCCCGCCAGCCTCAACGCCCCGCCGCTGCGGCTGACGGCGCACGTGGGCGAGGACTTCCGCCACCTCATGGAGGGCATGCGGCGCGTCTACGAGTGCATCCAGTACCTGCTGGGCGGCGCGGGCGGCCGGCTGGGACATGCCACCGCGCTGGGTATCAACCCCCGCCGCTGGGCGGAGTCGACGGGCTCGGTGATGATGATGGCCGAGGAGCGGCTGTGGGACCTGGTCTTCGAGTGGCGGCTGTACAGCCGCTACCGCGTCGACCCCCAGCTCCAGGTGGAAGCCCCGTCGGGGCGGCCCGAGCAGGTGGAGAACCTCATCCGCCAGCTCTCCGGCAGCATCTTCCACCGCTGCCAGGAGCCCCAGGTGCTGGCCGAGGCGCACCACGTGCTGCACCAGCTCCTGTGCCGCCCCATCTCCCGCGTGGCGGCCGGGGGCAGCCTGGATGCGTTCGTCCGCGCACTGAAGAACCTGGACCCGGAGCAGGTGCGCAACTACCGCCAGGTGCGCCAGCTGCTCCAGGACTACCGCGAGGATGAGACGGTCTTCCTGCGCGGGCGGGACCTGGTGGACATCACCCTCGACGCCTCCGAGGTGTCCGCGCTGCTGGCCGTGCAGAACGCGCTGCGCCGCGAGGTGGGGCTGCGGGGGCTCGTCGTCGAGGTCAACCCGTCCAGCAACCTGCTCATCGGCGACATGATGGACCTGCGCAGCCACCCCATCCTCCGCCTCTTCCCCCCGGAGCGCGAGGAGGGTGCGCCCCCGCCCGTGCCCATCGCCGTGGGCTCGGACGACCCCATCACCTTCAGCACCTGGCTGCTCCGCGAGTACGCGCTGCTCCACGAGGCCGGGCTCATGGCCGGCTACTCCGAGCGCGTCGTCCACGACTGGCTGGAGACCATCCAGAAGATTGGCATGGACGCCCGCTTCACCGTGCCCTGGCACCCCTCCGCCCGCCGCCAGGCGGAGCGGCTCCTGGACGCGCTGGAGGACTACCTCCAGCTCCCGCAGAGCAGCCGGACCCGGTTCCCGGCGCCCGGAAGTGAGTAACCGAGGTCGGCGCGGAGTGGCCCCAGGGCGCGGCGGAGCCCGCTGAAGAAGAAGGGGCCCGGACCTCCCCGGTCCGGGCCCCATCCACTTCAGGCCGGTGTGGCCAGGACTACGGCCGCAGCTCCCAGACGGAGCGGCCGTACGTGGCGGCGCGCACCAGGCTGGAGTCCGGGAGGATCTGCACGTCCGTCACATTGACCAGCGGCATGCCGGCGCCGAAGCGGGTCCACGAGGCGCCCGCGTCGGTGGAGCGGTACACGCCCAGGTGGGTGGCGGCGTACAGCGTGGTGTTGCTGCCCGGGTCCACCGTGACGGTGTTCACCGGCACGCCGGCGGGAAGGCCGCTCTCGATGACCGTCCAGCTGGCGCCGAAGTCGGTGGACTTCCACAGGTGGCTCTTGGTCCCGTCCGCGGCCACCGAGCCTACGTAGAGGGTGTTGGCGTTGGTGGGGTCGAAGGCGAGGTCGCTCAGGCTCAGGCCGTTGTTCGGCAGGGCCGCCGCCTGCGTCCAGGCCGCGCCGCCGTTGCTGGTGAGGAACACGCGGCCGCCGCTGGCGACCGTGCCGATGACGTTGGCGTTGGACTTCGCCGCGGCCACGTTGCGCAGGAAGATGCCGGCGGGCAGGCCGCTCACGCCGAGCGCCGTCCACGAAGAGCCGAAGTTCGTGGAGCGGTACACCTTGGTGTTGGTGTGCGTGTAGATGGTGTTGCCCGTGGCGTCAGCCGCGCCTGGCGCCATGCGGGTGATGAAGGGCGCGGTGCTGCTGTTGTTGCACTCGGTGATGCCGCTGCACGCGGACACCCAGTTCAGACCGCCGTCGGTGCTGCGCTGGATGCGCGAGTAGTACAGCGAGCCCAGCATCAGGCTGCCGTTGGTGGGGTGGATTTCGCAGTCGAAGCCGTCGCCGCCAATCTCCTGGTTGTAGACGGCGGTGTCGCTCACGCGCACGCGGGTGCCGTTGTCCTGCAGGCCCGCGATGACCGCGTTGCGGTTGGCCCCGGAGATGCCGATGTCGTAGATGAGGTGCGAGGCGATGCCCACGTTGAGCGCGTCGCTGAAGGTGGCGCCGCCGTCGCTGGAGACGAAGATGCCGCCGTCGTTGCCCACGTAGAGCTTGCCGGACGCGTCGTAGGCCGCCGCGTGGAAGTCCGCGTGCACGTACGGCAGGCTGAACTGGCCGAGCCAGTTGGAGACCTGGTAGTACGTGGAGCCACCGTCCGTCGTCTTGGCCATGTGCAGCGCGCCGCCGAAGAACACCAGGTTCGGGTTCGTCGGGTTGACGATGAGCATGTGGTCATACCAACCCTGCCCATTGAAGAGGGTGCTGACGGTGCGGCCCTCGGCGTTGCCGTTCTTGTAGCGCTTGGCGCCCGCGCCCAGCGCCGTCCAGGTGGTGCCGCCGTTGGTGGACTTGAAGATGTCCGCCAGGCCGCCGCTGGGGTCGGCCGCCAGCGCGTACACCGTGTTGCGGTTGGAGGGCGCCGCGGCCAGGGTGATGCGCTCGATGCCCGCGCTGGCGGTGACGCCGGTGCCGCGCGTCCACGTGGCGCCGTTGTCGCTGGAGACCCAGATCTGCCCCTGGTAGGTGCCGCTGGCGGCCAGGGGGTCCGCGTCGATGGCGGCGACGAACTTCGTGCCACCGGCCCACTCCACGGACCAGCCGTACGCGGCGCCGGCAAAGCCCGTGCTCAGGGAGATGGCGGACCAGGTCGCGCCCGCGTCCACCGAGCGGAACAGGCCCGCGTTGGTGGCCGCCAGCACGATGTTGCTGTTGCCCGGCGCGACGATGAGGTCCGGGATTTCGGTGGCGCTGCCCAGGTACACGGGGGCGAACCAGGTGTTGCCGCCGTCGGTGGACTTCACCAGGCCGATGCCCGTGCCGTCGAACGGGTCGCCGAGGCCCAGGTACAGCGTGTTGTTGTTGTTCGGGTCCATCGCCAGCGAGCCCGTGGACAGGCTGCCCAGCGTCTCCGACCTGGGAGTCCAGGTCGTCCCGCCGTCGGTGGTCTTCCAGACGCCGCCGCCCGAGAACGCGACATAGATGATGGCCGGGTTGGCGGGGTCGATGACGATGTCGCGCACCCGGCCCGTGTCCGTCTTGTTCAGGCTGTAGCTGCCGTTCTGCATGTAGTTGGCCTTGGTCGGGCCGATGTTCACCCACGTGGTGCCGGTGGCCGCCAGCGAGGCGGACGGCTCACCCGCGGGGAGGATGGGCGAGCTGGTGCCCGGCAGCAGGGACGCGTACGTCGCGCGCTCCTTGGCCGCCGCCTCGTTCATGTGCTTGCGGAAGGCCGCCGACCACGGGCCGCCCTTCTTCGACTTGCCGTACGCCTTGCCGTAGGCCTCGTTGTACCACTCGTCCATGGCCCGCCGACGGCCGTTCGGGTCGTCCTTCTCCGCGGCGACGGACGCCCCGCTCAGGACCACTGCCGCTGCCGCGATCAACCGCTGCCACTTCTTCAGCTGAGACATCCGTGCTCCTGCTCGTGATGGGTCAACGCGCTGCCGGGGGGATTTCGACGGTACCGCATTTTCAGTTTATTAGAATATAACAAGGAAGACTGGGAATCCTTTGAAGGCAAAGGAATCAGGTTTCTGTTGCCCGTCTCCGGGGCGGTGGGCGCGGTCGGGCAGGACCCGCCGTGCTCGCCTGAATTTCCCGTCCGGTTTTGGGAGACTCCGTCCTGCCCCGAGCGGCCACTTCACACGGGGCTGTACGCTGCTGCTTCGCACCCCATGAGCACCTCCTTCGTCGCGCCCGTGCAGGCCTTTCTCGAGGGCGCAGCGCGCGCCTGTGCACCGGACGAGGCGGACACCCTCGGCCCGCTGCTGGAGGAGGTGCTGGCACGCGGACGCGACGCGTGGCCCGGGGTGCGCGTGGCCGAGGAGGACTTCGCGCGCCACCTGGGCACGCGCGTGGCAGCGGAGGGGACGCTGGCGGACGGCCTGCGCGCCCTGTACGTGGAGGACCTCTACCTCGCCTGGGCGTGCCTCGCCGGAGACCGGGCCGCGCTCGACGCCCTCCAGCGCGTGGTGCTGGTGCCGGTGGGGCGGGCCGTGCGCCGGGTGGACGCCACGGAGGCCTTCGTGGACGAGGTGCTCCAGCTCACGCGGATGCGCCTGCTGGTGGGCGGTGGGCGCCAGGGCCCGCGCCTGGCGGAGTATGCCGGGCGGGGCGCGCTGCGGCGCTGGACGGAGGCCGTGGCCCTGGGCGTGGCGGTGTCGCTCAAGCGCGGAGCGGTACGCACGACGCCGCTGGACGACACGCTGCTCGTGTCGGAGCTGCGCACCGCGGACCCGGAGCTGGCGTTGATACAGGAGCGCTACCGCCCCGCGTTCCGCGCCGCCTTCGCGGAGGCCCTGGCCGGCCTGTCCGCGCGTGACAGGAACCTCCTGCGGCTGAGCCTGGTGCAGAACCTGGGAGTGGAGTCGCTGGGCACGCTCCACCAGGTGCATGCCTCCACCATCTCCCGCTGGCTGGCGCGCGCCCGCCAGTCCCTCCTGGAGGACACCCGCGCCGGCGTCGCCCGGAGGCTGGCGCTGACCTCCTCGCAGCTCGACAGCCTGCTGCGCGTCATGGACGCCAGCCTCGCGTTGAGCCTCACCTCCCTCCTGGACGAAGGGTGACTGCCATGCGCGAGGCGCCCCTGCCCGACTGTCTCGATGAGACGCAGCTGCTCGACCTGGCCGACGGCGTGGCGCCCCCTGCCCTGCGCGCCCGCGCCGAGGGCCACCTGGACGGCTGCGCCTCGTGCCGGGAGCTGCTCGCCGGGTTCCTCCAGGCGAGGGCCCCCGCCCCATCCGAAGGCGACACCGCGCCGCCCACGCAGCCCGTCACCACCGTCCTCGAGGACACCCAGGCCATGGCCACCCCGCGCGTGCGCGCGCTGGAGCGGGGCACGCTGCTGGGGCGCTACGTGGTGCTGGAGCGGCTGGGCGCGGGGGGCATGGGCGTGGTGTACGCGGCCTATGACCCGAGCATCGACCGGCGCATCGGCCTGAAGCTGATGCAGGCCCCGCCCGGCGTGGAGGGGGCAATAGAACGGCTGCTGGGCGAGGCCCGCGCCGCCGCGCGCACGCAGCATCCCCACGTCGTCGCCGTCCATGACGTGGGCGTGCTCGGCAACCTCGTCTTCATCGCGATGGAGCTGGTGGAGGGAGGAACGCTCCGCCAGCACCTCGCCACCCGCCGCCCGGGCTGGCGCGAGGTGGTGCGCCTGTACCTCGAGGCCGGACGGGGGCTGGCGGCCGCGCACGCCGCGGGCGTGGTGCACCGTGACTTCAAGCCCGACAACGTGCTGGTGGACCGCGCGGGGCGGGCGCGGGTGACGGACTTCGGGCTGGCACGGTTCGCCTCCTCGGAGCCTGGCGTCCCCTCGGCCGGCGTCAGCGGAGCCCACGGCACCGGCCGGAGCAGCGGCCCCACCGGCCCGGCCACGTCGGTGGCGGGCACGCCGGGCTACATCGCCCCGGAGACGCTCGCCCGAGGGCCCGTGGACGCGCGCGCGGACCAGTACAGCTTCTGCGTGGCGCTGTACGAGGGGCTCCATGGCAGGGCGCCCGGTGCCCCGGGGCAGCGCGTGGTGCTGGAGCGCACCTCCGTGCCCCGCGCGGTGCAGGCCCTCGTGGAGCGCGGGCTCTCGCCGGTGCCGGACGCGCGGCATCCCTCCATGGACGCGCTCCTCGCGGCGCTGGAGCGGACCCTGTCGCCGCGCCTCGGGCGTCACGCGGGAGGAGTGGCGGCGGGCATGGGCGTGGCCGCCGCCATCGCCGCCGTCCTCGTCGCGCGGGGGCCCCAGCCGTGCACGGACAGCGCCCAGCGGCTGGCGGGCGTGTGGGACGCGGCACGGGGCGTGGCGCTCCAGCGGGCCTTCTTCGCCTCGGGGGCGCCCGCCGCGCCCTCACTCCACGCGGCCGTCAGCCGGGCGCTGGAGTCCCATGCAGCGGCCTGGGCGGACGCCCACCGCGAGGCGTGCGAGGCCACGCGGGTTCGGGGTGAGCAGTCGGAGGCGGCGCTGGACTTGCGCATGCACTGCCTGGAGCGCCGCAGGCGCGAGCTGGGCGCCACGGTGGACCTGCTCCTCTCCGCGGACAAGGACGCGGTGGTGAGCGCGCCGCAGGCGGTGCGGAGCCTGGAGCCGGTGGCCGACTGCGCCGACGTGGAGGCGCTCGCGCGGCCCATGCCCCTGCCCACCCAGGGGCAGCAGGCCACGCGCGTCAAGGCGGCCTATGACCGGCTGGCGGACGCGAAGGCGCGGGACAACGCCGGGCATTGGAAGGAGGCGGCGGGAATCGCGGCGACGGTGGCCACCGAGGCGGAGGCCGTCGGGTACAAGCCCCTGCTGGGAGAAGCGCTGCTCACCGAGGGCCGCGCGCTGCGGCACCTGCGTCAGGAGAAGGACGCGGCGCTGCGCCTGCGCCGGGCGGCGCTGGCGTCACAGGCAGGGCGAGACGACGCGCGGGCCGCGGAGGCGTACATCCACCTCGTCTTCGTGGAGGGCGAGCTCGCCGAGCGCCCGGAGCAGGCGGAGCTGTGGCGGGAGCTGGCGCAGTCCCTGCTGGAGCGCATTGGCGGCGATGACCCACTGGAGAGCGAGCTCGCCTTCCACCAGGGCCTGGTGCTGACCCGCCAGGGCCATCCCGCGGAGGCCATTCCCCTGCTGCGCAGCTGCCTCGCCATGCGCGAGCGGGCCTTCGGGAAGGACCATGCCTCCCTCGTGGACGTCCTGCGCATGCTGGGCTCCGCGCAGCGGAGCGCGGGCCTGCTGGAAGAGGCCCTGGCCACCCAGCGGCGGGCGCTGTCCCTCACCCGGCACCACTTCGGGGCAGACCATCCCTCCGTCGCGATGATGCACAACAACCTGGCCAACACGCTGTTGACGCTGCGCCGGTTCGACGAGGCGCTCGCCGCCCAGTCGGAGAGCCTGGCCACCTTCGAGCGCGTCTACGGGCCGGGGCAGCCGGTGAACTACATTCTCGGACTTCTCGGCAACATGGGGGTGCTGCACTTCCAGCGTGGGGACTTCGCGCAGGCGCGCCGCTCCCTGGAGAAGGGCTGGGCGCTGGCGCAGGAGCACCGGCCCCCGGGACATCCGGACCGTGCGTCCCTGGCCGGCCCGCTGGCCCTGGCGCTCACGAACCTGGGGCACACGGACGAGGCGCTGCGCATGCTGGCGTCCATGCGCCAGGAGCTGGCCGCGGCGGAGGCGGAGGGCCGCAGCAGCGTGCGAAACGGCGAGCTGATGGAGCAGGAGGCGGAGGTGCTCCTGCGGGTGAGTCGCTTCGAGCAGGCCGCGGGCGCCGCGCGACGGGCCGTGGCGATGCTGCGCGGGCTGGACGCGAAGGACGAGCTGGCGGGCGCCCTCTCCACGCTGGGGCGGGCGCTGCTCGGAGAGGGCCGGCTCCTGGAGGCCGAGCGCGTGGCGAGAGAAGCCCTGGCGCTCCGGCGGGAGCTGGCGGAACCCCGGGCCTCGGCGCTGTCGGAGCCGCAGGCCGTGCTGGGACAGGTGCTGCTGGCGAGAGGCGACGCGGCCGGAGCCCGCGCCCTGCTGGAGCAGGCGGTGGCGGGCTGGGAGCAGGACGGTGCGGATGCGCTCAATCTGGCGGCTGTCCGCTTCGCGCTGGCCCAGGCCCTGCGGAAGGACGGGAAGGACGCCGCCCGCGCCCGGTCCCTGGCCCTCGCGGCCCGCGACGCGGTGGCGCCCACCGCCGAGCCCCGCATCGTCCGGCTCGACGAGCTGAATGCCTTCCTCCTGCACTGACGCCCACCCGGCCCTTGGGGTCGGCACGGGGCGCGGCGCTCGCGTACACTCCGGCGCACGATGAACCGCGAAGAAGCGAATCAGGCCCTCCAGCTCATCCGGCGCGTCGTCGCGCAGGCGCGTGACGACTCGGCGCTGCAGAACTGGGGCGTCATCTGGATGCTCCACTCCTTCGTCAATGGCGCGGGCTTCGCCGCCACGAACTGGCTCTGGACGGAGGGGCACCGCGCGCCCGGCCCCTATGCGCTCCTGTGGGCCGGGGTGATGACCTTCAACATCACCAGCATCTTCGTGCTGAAGCGCGGGCAGACGGCCGGGGCCCGCTCCTTCATCGAGCGGCAGATCTGGGCCATCTGGACCACCTTCATCGTGGGCACGGTGCTGGTGGCCCTCCTCAACTGGCTGCTCGGGCTGGACAGGCTCTTCATGCCCGCGGTGGCGTGCGTCCTCATCGGCACGGCCTTCTCCATGATGGGCGCGCTGATGGGGCGCGTCTGGTACGCGGTGGCCGTGGCCTTCGCACTGGCCGCGCTGGGGATGACGCAGGTGCCGGACCACGCCTTCAACCTGCTGGGCGCGGTGTGGTTCGCCTCACAGTTCGGCGGCGGCTTCGCCCTCCACCGCGCGCGCGTCCGCAGGCTGGCCGCCGGGGGCGTCGGGGCGCGGCTGGTATGAGCCCGGAGTCGCTCGCCGCGCTGGTGGCGTTGGCCGTGGAGCCGTTCGGGATGCCCGAGGACGCGCTCCGCCAGCGGCTCGCCGACGCCGGGGTGAAGGACCCGGCGCCGGTGCTGCGAGGCCTCATCGCCGCGGGACTGGTGCGGACGCCAGGCCGCCTGTGCTCACTGACTCCAGCGGGACACGAAGCGCTGCGCGACGCGGAGGACGCGCTCGTCGGCGCGCATGACCCGAGCCCCACCACACGCGGGATGGAGGAGTGCCCCTCCGTGCCCTGGCTCACCCAGGTGCAGACGCACTGGGTGGAGGCGGTGTCCATCAACTATGCCGTGGAGCCGGAGCGCCTGGCGCGGCTGCTGCCCACGCCGCTGGAGCCAGAGGTGTTCCACGGCAGCGCTTGGGTGCAGGTGCTGATGTCATCGCTGCGGGACATGCGGCCCCAGGGCATCAGCCCGCTGCTGGGCGTGTGCTTCTACCAGGTGAGCTACCGCGCGGCGGTGCGCTACCGTAACGCGAACGGGGACTGGCGGCGCGGCGGCTACTTCGTGCGCAGCGAGACGAGCGACCCGGTGATGCGCCACGTGGGCAACGCGCTGAAGGAGTTCAAGTTCCACGAGTTCGGCGAGGCGCAGATGGTCATGGCGCGCGAGGGAGATCTGCTCACGGCCGCGGTGGACCCGGAGCCGGCGTTCCCTGGCGGCAGGCTGGTGGGCGTCTTCGACACGAGGCCCCTCCCCCACCCTCCCACGGGCAGCGTGTGGAAGGGGCTGGAGGAGATGCACGAACCGCTGGTCGAGTGCTACGACGCGCTCGGCGTGGCGGACGGCTTCGTCTACGTGCTCACCATCGACCGCGAGCCGTGGAACGCGCGCTTCGTCGCCCCGGTGCAGCTCTACTCCGAGTACTTCGACGACGGCCCCCTGGCCCCGGGGGCGAGACTGGACTCCGTGCTGCACCTCACCGAGTGCGCCTACCGGTGGAGACCGCTGAGGAGGGAACGCCATGCGCGATGAGGCGGGAGTCTGGAACGGATGGCGGGGCGCGGGTGTCCCAGGCCGCATGAGGAACGTCGCCGCCTGTCTGCTGGTCTTCGCCACGCTCACCGCGCACGCGGAGGAGGCCCGTGTGGCCGCCGCGAGGAAGGCCCGGGCGCCCGTCGTCGCCGCGCTCTTCAAGTCCGCGGGGGTGGCCTGGCCTCCGGAGCAGATGTACGTGCGGGCCTTCAAGCACGAGCGCGAGCTGGAGGTCTGGGCGGGCCCGAAGGCCGGGCCCCTGGTGAAGGTGAAGACCTACCCCTTCTGCGCCGCGTCGGGCGAGTTGGGGCCGAAGCGCCAGCAGGGCGACCTGCAGGTGCCCGAGGGCTTCTACTCCATCGACCTGTTCAACCCGTACAGCAACTACCACCTGTCCATGCGCGTCAGCTATCCGAACGCGGCGGACAAGCACCACAAGACGGCCGCGGACCCGGGAGGCAACATCTTCGTCCACGGCAACTGCGTGAGCATCGGCTGCATCGCCATCCAGGACGAGCCCATCGAGGAGCTGTACCTCATGGTGCTGGACACGCGCGCGAATACGAAGCGCAACGTCCCCATCCACATCTTTCCGCGCAGGCTCGACGCCAAGGGCATGAAGGCGCTGGAGGCGGACCGCTCCGCCACGGACCCGCTCGTCGCGTTCTGGCGAAGCCTCCAGCCGGCCTACAGCCTCTTCGAGGAGGCACGGCACGTCCCCGTCACCTCGGTGGACTCGAAGACGGGCACCTACGTGGTGAAGCCGGCGCGGCAGTCCCGTGAAGCGGGAAGCGCGCGCCGGTAGGGCCCGGCGGCGCCGGAGCCCTGCGCTTCGGGCTCCACACCTGGGCGCGGTTCACCGCTTGGAGGACTGCTTGCTGGCGGGCGCCTTCGGGGCTTTGGGAGCGCAGCGCCCCGTCTTCGCCTTCTTGCCCGAGCTCCAGAAGTGGTCCAACGGCCGCGCCTTCGTGTCGATGACCCGCGACGAGTACCAGTAGTGGTTGCGGATGATTTGCGACACGTAGTCGCGCGTCTCTCTCACGGGGATGGACTCGATGAAGTCGATGAGGTCCGTCCCCAGGAGCCCCTGCCGCTTCCAGCCGTTCACCCGCCCCATCCCCGCGTTGTAGCTGGCGAGCGCGAGGGCGCGGTTGCCGCAAAAGTAGTCGAGGAGATAGCGCAGGTACTTCGTCCCGACCCGGATGTTGGGCTCCACCTGGAGGAGCTGCCTGCTCGCGCCCTTCTCCAGCCCCTCGGCGGTGCCGGGCAGGAGCTGCATCAGCCCGAGCGCGCCCTGCCCGGACTCGGCGTTGGTACGAAAGGAGGACTCCTGCTTCATCACGCTCAGCACCAGGGCGGGCTCCAGCCCGTGCTCGGCCGCGTACTTCTGGACCAGCTCCAGGTGCCTTGGCGGGAAGAGCAGCCGGAGGGCGAACGGCGTGAGCGCGTCGGGATGCTTCCTTCGGAGCAGCTCGCTGACCGTCTGGAACGCCGAAGGGTCGTCCCCGGCCTCCGAGTGCAGCAGCGCCACGTACAGCAGGAAGGGTGAGCCGAGCCGCGCCGGCTCTCGCGTCGCCAGCCCCTGGAGCTCCTCCGCCGCGAGCGGGGCCATGCCCTCGGCCAGGAAGTGCTCGGCCCGCTCCACGCGCTGCTGCTCGCACGGGTCGAGCGCCGCGTCTCGCGCCGCCACCTTCGGCTTGGTGGGGGAAATCCTCGCCTGGAGGTCCTCCCCCGCGTCCCCCGCCGCGAGCAGGCCGTACCAGGTGAGGGGCGCGTCCTCCACGAGCGCCTTGAACACCTCCCTGGACTCCTTGAGCTTCTTGCTCCGGACGAGCGCGCGGCCCCTCCAGTAGCGAGCGCGGAGGACATGGGCCGACGTGGGGTACTTCTCCGGCAGGGACTGGAAGGCGGCGGCGGCGGCCCCGAACTTCCGCGCCTGGTAGAGCGCCATCGCTTCCGCGAACGCCCGGGTGTCCGGGGCCACGGCGGGCGCGGCGGAGGTGCTGGGCTCCGCAGGTGGAAAGGGGCCGAGCGACTCGAGGGGGACGTGCTTCACGATGGCCAGCGTCTTGGGCGAGCCTCGCGCCTCCAGTTGGACGAAGCGGCGGAGCCACTCCACGCAGGTGGGGGAAACCGAGGGCTTCGCCTGCCGCGCGCAGGACTCCGCGTAGCGGCCAAGCGTCTCCGGCAGGAAGCTCCTCAGCAGCTCGGCGGTGGCGAAGTGCGCGAAGGCGCTCTCGTAGAGCCGCTGGGCCTCCGCCCATTGTTGCTGCCCGTGATGGGCCTCACCCGCCACGGCCTCGGTCCGCCCGAGCTCCTCCGGCAGCTTCCGCGCCGCGACAGGGGATGGGCAGCTCTCCGCGGCGCGCTGGTAGAGCGCGAGGGACTTCGTCGCCGCCTCCAGCGCCTCCACGCGCTTGCCCCCGGCGAGGAGCTCCCGCGCCACGGTGCGTGAGCTCGCGGCCTCGAGCTGGAGGCCATAGGGGAGGAAGAGCGGGTCCGCTTGCAGGAGCGTCGCGACGCGCAGGACCTCCGCGGGCTGTCGAGAGCCAGCTTCGAGGGCGAGCCGCAGCTGCCGCGCGGCCGGTGAGCGGCGTGTCTGGACCGCGTCACGCAACTGCTCGACGGAGCGCTCGGGGGTGAGGGTGTCGACGCCTCCGTCGCTGGCGGGCGGAAGTTGCCAGGCCCCGGCGGGCGGCGCACCCCATGGGCCCACGCCTCCGAGGAGGACGAGACAGGCAACCCACCCCACGAGCTTCCCCCCACGCATCCCGCCTCCTTTGGAGCACCGCGAGTCACCGGCATCCCCGCTCCGCTCCGGAGCGCCGCATGAGGCGCTCCGGGACGTAGGCGAGAATACACCGCTCCGCGTGGCCAATCTTCACAATGGCCCTGAGCGGAGCTCCACTCCAGAGCCGAAGAAAAGGTCAGGGCGTCACGGCGGCGGCGAACCTCCTGCGGCCGTCGCGGATGGTGAGGATGACGGCCGGCTTCACCGGGTTGCGGTTGGCGTCGAGGGAGAGTGTCCCCGTCGCACCCGGGAAGTCCTTCGTCGCGGCGAGCGCGTCGCGGATGGCGGGGCCGGACAGGGGCTCCGCCCTGGCGATGGCGGCGAGCGCGACCCTGGCGGCGTCATAGCCGAGCGCCGACGCGGCCTCGGGGGAGCGGCCGTAGCGCGCGCGGAACGCGGTGATGAAGCGCTGCAACTCCGGCGCGGGGTTGTCCTCCGCGTAGTGCGACGAGTAGTACGCGCCCTCCAGTGCACCGCCCGCGAGCTCGAAGATGCGGTCGGACTCCCAGCCGTCTCCGCCCAGCAGCGGCTGCGTCATGCCCAGTTCGCGCGCTTGACGGGCGATGACGCCCACCTCGCTGTAGAAGCCGGGGAGGTACAGCGCCTGCGGCTTCACCTTCTTCACCGCGAGCAGCGGCGCGCGGTAGTCGGTGTCGCCCTTGGAGTAGCTCTCCACCCCCACCACCGAGCCGCCCAGCTTCTTGAAGGCGTCCTGGAAGGCCTCGCTGAGGCCGAGCGAAGACGCATTCCTGGCGTCGTGCAGCACGGCCACCCGCTCGAGCTTCAGGTTCTCCCGAGCGAAGCGCGCCATGGCGCCGCCCTGGAACGGGTCGATGAAGCAGGTGCGGAAGATGTAATTGCCCTTCTTCGTCACGTCCGGGTGCGTGGCGGACGGCGTCACCATGGGCACGCGCGCCGCCTGCACCGCGTCCGCGATGGCCAGCGAGCCGGAGGACGTCACGTCCCCGAGGATGAGCACCACACGGTCCTGCGTGAGCAGTCGCTGCGCGGCGGCGACGGACTCCTCGATGCGGCCCTGGCTGTCATAGGAGCGCAGCTCCACCTTGCGGCCCTTCACTCCGCCAGCAGCATTGGCCTCCTCCACCGCGAACTGGATGCCGTCGCGCACCACGGTGCCGAACGACGCCTCCGAGCCCGTGAGGCTGCCCAGCGTGCCGATGACGATGAGGCCCGCCTCCGGGGCCGCCTGCCGTGCGGGTGCCGACTCGGGAGCCGGAGGCGCGGATGGCGGGGCCTTCCGCTCACAGGCGAGGGTTCCCAGGACGAGGGCGGCGAGAAATGGGACGAGGCGGGGCATGGGGGCTCTCCGGGCGCGCACTCTCGCACGAGCGCGGTCAGAACACCTTGCCCGGGTTGAGGATGCCCAGCGGGTCCAGAGCGCCCTTGATGGTGTGGTGGAGCCGGAGCCCTCCCGCGCCAAGCTGCTCGCCGAGGAAGGGCCGCTTGAGCGCGCCGACGCCATGCTCGCCGGTGATGGTGCCCCCCAGTTCGAGCGCGGCGCGGAGGATGTCATCGAAGGCCGCGTGCGCACGCTCCAGGGCCACGGAGTCGTTCCGGTCGAAGACGACGGTGGGGTGCATGTTGCCGTCACCGGCATGGCCGAAGGTGCCGATGAGCACTCCCCTGCGCGCGGCAATCCGCTCCACGGAGGCCAGCAGCTCCGCGATGCGTGACAGCGGGACGCCCACGTCGTCGAGGAGCGTGGCGCCCTGCTTCTCCAGGGCGGGATAGGCAAGCCGGCGGGCCTGCATCAGCAGCTCGCCCTCGGCCTCGTCGGCGGACTGCGCGACGAAGGTGGCTCCGGCGGCCTCACAGAAGGCGGCCATGCGGGAAAGCTCCGCCACGCCCTGCTCTCCTCCCGCGTCGGAACGGGCGAGCAGGAGGGCCGCGGCGTCGACGTCCAGCCCCATGGCCCCGTGGGCCTCGACTGCGCGGACGGTGGCGCGGTCCATGAGCTCCAGGAGTGAGGGACGTGTGGAAGCCATGATGTCCGTCACGGCGACTCCGGCGCCCACGAGCGTGGGAAACGAAGCGACGAGCGTCGTCGCCTTCGGAGGCCGGGGACGGAGCTTGAGCGTGGCCTCGGTGATGACACCCAGGGTGCCCTCGGAGCCGACGAACAGCCGGGTGAGGCTGTAGCCGGCGGAGCTCTTCATCGTGCGCCCTCCGGTGCGGACGACGGAGCCATTCGCGAGGACGGCCTCCAGGCCGAGCACGGCGTCGCCGGTGACGCCGTACTTCACACAGCACAGGCCGCCCGCGTTGGTGGCGAGGTTGCCTCCGATGGAGGAGAACTCCCAGCTCGCGGGGTCGGGCGCGTACCAGAGCCCCTGCTCCGCCGCAGCGGCCTTGACGGCGGCGTTGAGGACTCCGGGCTGGACGACGGCGAACATGCCGCGCCGGTCCACCTCCAGCACGCGGTTCATCCGGGACAGCGAGAGGACGATGCAGCCGTCCACCGCATTCGCTCCACCGGAGAGGCCCGAGCCCGCGCCCCGGGGGACGACAGGCACGCGGAGGGCGGAGGCGACTCGGAGGACGGCCTGCACCTCGGCGGTGGAGGCGGGACGGACGAGGACCCGGGGCATGCCCGCCGGGGCCCACTCGGCCTGGTCACGCCGGTGGGCCTCCAGTACATCGGCGTCAGTGACGACGGACTCCGGCGGCAGCACGGCCGCCAGCTCCCGCAGCACGTCGGGTGTTCCCTGAGTCGTCACCGTGCACCTCCCTCCAGCCGCTCCAGTTGCCCTTCCGCGATGTCGCGGTAGTGCGGAACGACCTCTACCGCGAGCACGTCGCGCAGCTGCTGGCGTGCCCCCTCCACGTCCCCCGAGTCCTCCAGGCGGTACATCCGGTGCAGCGCATCCGTGATGCGATTCGAGCCCTCGGTGATGCGGCGCCTCATTTCATGCAGTAGAGCGGTAGCGCGCTCCACGCTCGCGAGAGCGGCCGTCACCTCGGAGTCAGGAATGGCCACCGTCGGAGCGGTACGCCACAGCAGGTCGCGCACCTCAGGGGTGAGCTCCAGCAACTCCCCTTGCTGGACCCGGTTGTCCAGCATCCGCACCGGGTACCAGTCGTCCTCCAGGCTCCCCATCTGCTCACCTCTTTCCTCTCGACGGGAAACACATGCCGATCGGCCAGTCCCGCTGTCCCTCACACCTGCGCAGACAGTTGTAGCAGTTGCCTGTCCATCCCTTGTTCTCGCAATCCACGAAGCCCTTGATGCACCTCTGCTTCCAGTCCGGAAGGTGGTTGTTGTTGGCGAAGTCGTCGACGTCTTCGGCCTCGGGGTAGCTCATGGCCTCATGGGCTGCCTGCAAGACCATCAGCGTCGTCAAGATATCCTCCCTGCTCGCGGCGCAACTCTCCGCGGGGCTGAGCGGGTACTTCTTGATGCAGCAGGACATCGAGGACTCACCCGGTCGGCATGATGCCGCCGTCGCGGCCGTACATCCCGAGGTGAGCGCACCCATCAACATGGCCAGAGCGAGGGCCCAAGCGCGGTTCATTCGATTCATTCTGGCCACACCGCACGTGGGTTGCCACCCGGCCGGGTGACGGCTAGTTTCTGGGGACTCCTGCGTCCTCGCAGCCGGTCTCGCCAGCCGGTCCCAACTCGGCGTCTTGATTGTCCTCGGTCCCCAGTTTGATGTGGTCCTCGCGCGAGAACATCCGCGCACGGTTGCTGTCCATCCTGGAAACGACTCCCCGGCAGGACACCGCGCTCCGCAGGAGCATCGTCCGGCTGCTCGGCATCTTCGGGAGCCCGGAGCAGCTTCCGCTCCTGCGCTCCCTGTTCTTCGACGTCCGGGAGCACTTCTCCCTCCGCAACGCGGCGCTGGACGCAGGCCAGAGACACGGCCTGCACCTGTCCGGCCCAGAGCTCACGCTGCTCCTCGAACGGGACTCGACGCTCCACTGCGACGGTCATGACCATCCAGGCCCGTGTGTGCCCTCGCTGGGACAACTCCTCTCGCTGGTCCGAGCGGAGGACGGCGACACCCGCGCCGCCGTCGAGACCGTGCTGCTCCACGTGTCCGCCTGGCAGCGAGCACAGCTCCTCGCGGAGACGGACTGCACGCCCCTCCGCCCATGGATGGAAGAGTGGCTGTTCGCGCGCTGGTACTCCGTGGACCGCCAGCTCCTGGTGGGAAACCACCCGTGGGGACAGGAGTGCAACTTCTGGGTGGCCATCACCCACCGCGACAGGCCGGAGGCGCGGCGGCTCCTCGTCGATTGGACCTGGGACCGGACCACCGGAGCGCTGGAAGAGCGCCCATACTGGGAACTCTCCGACGAGGAGCGCGAGCAGCTCCTGGAATCCGTCCCCCTGCTCCGCCACCGCTTCGCCGAGTCCCTCGTCCTGCCGCTGCCAGAGCTCCTCACCTGTCTCGAACCCGACGCGCTGTTGCGCCGGCTGCGCCGCATCGTTCGCGCGGAGAGCGTCGCCTGCCGAGTGCCCTACTCCCTCATGGAAGGCCCCGAGGAGTTCCCCCAGGCAGTGCGGCTCCTCGGTGAATGGCGCGGCGCACGCGCGATGCTGTACCAGCTCCTCTGCGACTTCCAGGTGGAGCTCAGTGTCAGGACCCGGCTGGCCGTGAGCCTGTTCGAGAATGACCGTGCCGCCGCGGGTCGCTGGACCATCGCCGCGATGCGATACCCGGACAACGCGGCCCTCGTCCACCAGGTCCTCGGGCTCGCGGCGAGCGCGCCGACGCACGGAGACCGCTCCCTGTTCCTGGCCGCGCTGCGAAGCACGGATGACGTGGCACACGGCCTCGCGCTCGAAGGGCTCTTCACGCTGGGCGAGTCGGGCGAAGGATGGTGCGACCGGCTCGGCTCCCTGACCCACTCCCCCCTGCCCCTGGTGCGCCTTCGAGCGGCCGCGTGCCTCGTGAAGCAGGGCCGGAGCGAGTGGCTCTCCTTCATCCAGACAGCGGCGCTCGAAGCGCCCGAGCCCTGGCTGCGCGCCGACGCGGTTCGCTGGCTCGCCGAGGTGGCAGCGGAAGCCAGTCGGCCCATCCTGAGGCAGGCCCTCCTCGCGGAGGCCCACCTGAAACCCGGGAAGCGCTCCTCCGCATCAATCGAAGCGACGTGGGCTCTGTCGCGGCTCGGCACTGACGAGGATGCGACCGCCCTGCTCAACGCGAGCCTCCACGGCTGCTGCTCGTACCTCGTCGAGGCAGCCCTGGAGCGTCACCTGGCGCGGCAGGAGGGACGCCCGTTCGGGGACGTCCCTCCTCCGTCCTGGCGCGAGGACGCGTCCGAGCGCCTCCTGGAGCTGCTCAGAGCCGATTCAGGAACTTGAGCAGGTCCTGCTTCTGCGCGGCGCTGAGGGCCTCGGGGAGCCCGCCGGGAGACTCCGGCGGGTGGACGGGCGGCAGGTTCAGCTGGACCGTGACGGGCAGGATGAGCTGGCTGTAGGTGTCGACCGCGTCCTTCAACGTCTCATGGCTGTTGTCGTGGAAGTACGGAGCGGTACCCGCGACGCCTCGAAGCGCCGGGATGTCGAAGAGCTCGAAGTCCAGGGGGTCTCCGGTGATGAGGGCGCGGCCCGCATCGGTGGTGAACCACTGCGGGGCGAAGTTGGGACCGACAATCGGCGCGCCGTTCTCGTCCAGCGCCGGGTTCCCGTCATAGGGGTCTCCGCTGGCGGTCACCGGAATGGGCGGGAGGTCGGTCACCCGTTGCTGGCGCGTGCCATCCGTGTAGAAGCGGAAGCGATATCGCGGCAGCTCGACGGAGGCGTTGTACGTCGGGAACTGTCCAAGCTGGCCCAGGTAGGAGAAGAACCCGAACCCCACGTTGACGAACTTGTCATCCGCGCGAGGCACCGTCACGGGAACGGGCCCCACCTCCGGGATGACGGTGAACACGAGGTTTCCATCGGGCTTCAGCTTGTTGCCCTGTCGCACGGCCGCATTCAGTCCGGGATGCGCGATATCGGTCTGCGTCGCCCCGCCGTGGCAGCCCTCACAGGCGACCTGGAAGACCTCCCGGCCGCGCTGCTCCTGGAGACTCAGCAGCATGAAGCGCTCGGGGATGGGAACCTGGGTACGGGGAACGCCGTGGTTGAGCAGCTCCGCGACGAACCGCGAGCGCGGTGACGAGAACATGCTCCGCTGGAAGTCGGCGACCTTGCGCAGCTGCGCCAGGGACACCGGGCCCCCCTCACTGTGACTGGTGATGGCGGACTGGGCCTGCACCTCCAGCTGGGTCTCTCGGCCGTCGTACTGGAACGCTCCGGTGATGGCCGTGTCCTGGATGCTCGGCACCGCGCGCCAGACCGCGACCTTCCGGTCGGCCGGGGTGATGACCTGGCCGTCCACGTCGATGACATCCATGTTGGCGGGCAGCGGCAGGACGACGCGGACGAGCCCCTTCTTGAGGTGCTCGTACGTGGGAACCGCCGCTGACGGGTCGTCCGCGTCGATGCGATTGAACAGCGGGTCGCCCGGGTTGGCGGCCAGTCGCGCCACCACGTTCGCGGGCCGAAGGGCCGTGCTCTCGTCGAGGACATGACAGGTGGCGCAGGAGCGCCCGTTCGTATTCGCGAACGCCTCAGTGAAGAACTTCCTGCCGTTGGACGTGCGGCTCAATCCGGATTGAGCTTCGGTCAGCGATTCCGCTTCGACCAGGGACTCAGCCTCGAGTGGCGGCGCTTCGTCCTGAGTCGATTCCGAACAGCCCGTCACTCCGCCGAGTGCGAGCGCACCGGACAGACACGCAATGAAGCGCCTGCGAATCATGGTTTGTCTCCGCGCTGAATGGCGGGACAAAAACACCGGGGTCTGGTGGAACTGTCACTGGCCCCGGCTAGGCTCCCTCGCGAGGAGCCGAGGAGGACTCATGCACCCCGGAGTGTCATTCACCGCCGATGACACGAAGGACTGGCACCTGCCCGTCGCGGGTCCAGGCCTGCTGCTGGATGTGCCCGCGAAGGGGCGGTGGCTTCAGCGCCCGGCCCTGCACCTGGAGGCCGCGCCCGACTATCGGCTGCGGCTGATGAGCGGAGGACAGTCGCTGCTCTGGGTGCGCATCGCGAGCTACTGGGACCGGTGTGCCTTTCTCCGAGGGACGCCTCACGTCCCCTGGCGACTGCCAGCGCTCTCGGCACCCGAGGTGCGCGCGGTGGCACAGGAGCCAGGAACTCCGCCGTGGTGGGAAGCCTGGGCGTGGCACCTGGGGCGTGCGCTCGTGGAGGCTCCAGCGTCCGTACTGCACACGGGCCGCTGGTGCCTGCGGCCGTTGTGTGCCATTGCCGCGGACCTGGCCTCGCGCCATGCCATCAGCACGATGGAATGGGAGTTCGGCCAGCCGCCCGCGCCGCCGCACTCGCTGGACACGGTGCTCCGCTTCCAGCCGGCCTGGGAGGAGAGCTGGTGGCAGGAGCTGCCGGAGCAGAAGCCCGGTGTCCTGCTGCCGCTGCGCGCGCCGTCCGACGCGGACGACGGCCGCATCAAGAGCTGGCGCAAGCGCGCGAGGGACGGGACGCTGCCGCCCGCGCTGCTGCTGTACGTGGACATCCTCGCGAAGTGGCTGGTCCTGGACGGGCATGACCGCGTGCATGCGGCCCTGCTCGAGGGCGTGGAGCCACCGCTGCTCGGACTGTGGCCCTATGTGGAGACACGGCGCGCGGAGAGCCGGGTCCGGGAGGAAGGCGCCCTGCTCGGCGCGGAGTTCCAGCTGCGCGCGGGAGCGACCCCCGAGGTCATCGACCGCGTCAATCGCCAGCTGGTGCGGAGCTTCGACTGGCCCGAGCGGGGCACCGTCACCCGCGCGTGGCCCCTGGCCGGCGGTCGCGAGGCCTGGCGCACCGAGGTGTCCGCATGGCGGCGACGGAATGCCATCTCCTGGGACGGGGACGACTGGGATTAGACTCGCGGACTTTCTGGGAGCCTCCGTCCATGCGCCACCCCCTGGTCTTCGTCCTGTCCGCCCTCTGCCTTCTTCTCGCGCATCCGGCGCGAGCGCAGGCCATCTCCTCTGCGTACACCGACCTTACGAACTGCCCTCGCGACACCACCCACGATGAGGACGCGGAGGAACACGGCTCCGATGCGCCCACCGATTGCCCGGGCCCTGGCGGCGAGTACCGCGTCCACGAGTACTACAGCGCGTACGGCATCCACCGGAGCATCGACCTGAACGCCGAGCCCTCCAGCTTCTCGGTCCGGCTGCTCCCGACGAAGGACGAGTGCCCGGTCTCCCGCTACGGCAACAAGGTGGAGTGGCGGCTGAAGGGAGGTAAGCCCTTCGCGGTGATTCAGCGCGTGACGTGCTTCGAGGACACGGGGAGCGGGCCGGGAAAGCGGCTCGCGGAGTATCTGGTGGTGAAGGGCCTCAAGGGCTTCGAGTCGCTGGACGGCGCGGTGTCCGCGAAGCAGAAGAACGCGAACGAGAAGGCTCGGGCCCTCGCGGACAAGGCAGCCCAGGGGCGCTGACACGTCCAGCGCGGGCCCCGGTAACGCGTGAGGCAGTGGGCGGCGCGTGAGCCGCCCACCGCCACGTTCCTCAGCGAGGCGCGGGCGTCGGAGGAAGCTCGCCCTTCCCTTCCTTCGCTCCCGCGTTCACCACCACGGCCTGACCGGGCGCACGCGCGGTGCCGTCCGTCTTCAGGATGTTCACCAGGGCCATCATCTGCGCCACCAGGGTGGCCACGCCCTGCCCGTCCTGGGCCCCACCGCTCCCGCCGATGGAGACCGAGCGCAGCTCCTGCGGCTTCGGCAGCTTCTCCGCGATGTCCGGCAGCAGCTCCACCAGCCGAGCCTGCACGTTGGCCGGGGTGAGCTCGTTGAGGATGCGCTGCCGCGTCTCCAGCAACTCCAGCTCCATCTTCGCCTGACGGTTGGCCGCCGCGCGCTCCACGTCGCTGACCTCGGTGAGGGCCAGCACCTCCCGCTTGTGCTTGGCCGCTTCCGCCTCCTGCTTCTGCTTCGTCAGCTCCGTCTCCACCGCCAGTCGCGCCTTCTCCAGCTCCGCGGCCTGGAGCGCGGACTGCTGCCGGTCCACCGCGAGCCGCCGCGCGTCCTCCTCCTCACGCTGCTGCCGGCGCAGCTGCTCGGTCTGCTCCCGGTCGTACGCCTCCGCGTTCTTGTGCGCCCGCAGCATGGCCAGCTCGCCGTCGCTCTCCAGCCGCATGCGCTCCCGGGCCTGCTCCACCTCCAGCTCCCGGTGGGCCAGCGCCTCCTCCGTCCCGAGCGACGCCAGGCGCGCCACCCGCTCGCGCTCGGAGCGGAATGGCGTCTGGAGGCTCTCCCAGAGGCGCGCGGAGCTGACCACCGCCTCCTTGATCTGCACGGTGACGATGCGCAGCCCCAGGCCCTTGTCTCCGCCGCCACCACCCTCGGCCACGTGCCGCAGCCGGGCCGTGAGCTCCTCGATGATGGGCTGCTTGTCGGACAGCACCGCGTCGATGCTCATCGTCGCCACCTTGTCCTTGATGGCCGCCTCCGCCTGCTCGCGGAGCTGGACGTTCACCACGCGCATCGGGTCCTCCGCGTCCGTGAAGTCCAGCTTCCGGTATGCGGTGCCGAAGTCCTCGATGATCCACTGCACGTAGCCCTGCACCAGCAGCCCCTGCAGCTCGCGGCAGATGCAGTGCGCGTTGATCATGATGGTCTGCATCGCGCCCGGCGCGACGATGAAGGAGTCCTTCGACGGGTCGAACCGGAACGACACCCCCAGGCCGATGTGCAGTGGCTGAGGATGGCCCCGGCGCGTGTGGACGACGTAGGCGTTGGGCGGGACGATGACCGTCTTCCACCGCCAGAAGCCGGTGACGCGCACGTCCACCGCGTTGCCCGTCCGCTCCGCCACGGCCGCCGCCGCGCGCCGCATGGGCGCCATGTTCTGCTGGGCCTGCACGGGCGACATCACCTTGCGCGCCTTCAGGTCCACTTCCACGCGCTGCTGCTGCTCGCGCACCTGGTCCAGGTACTCGTTGCGCACCGGCTCCTTCGATTGCATGCCCACGCGGCCCCCGACCCCAGCGGGGCGCCGTTCATCGGCGCACGGCTACCGGGGCTCTCCATGGAGGGGAGTCTACCGGAATGCGTCGACGATGTAGGCGCCCGCCGAGGAGTACTGGAGGACGGCCATCCCGGGCTTCGATTCGGGCAGCTTCTTGAGCTGACCGCGAAATGGGCCGTCATACAGGGTGATGGGGCTGTCGGACCTGACCCGGCGCTGACGCCCGGAGAGGCGTTGGCCGGAAACGAGGACGGTCCGCAAAAGTGACTTCGCGCGGGCTGCCATCTCCACCGAACCCTTGTCCAATGCACCGTGCGCTCGAACGATGCGTCAGGGCTCCGCGTGACAATGACCTCCATTCCACTGGAGGACAGTCATGCACGGGGTGCTGTTGGTGTGGCTGCTGCTGGGGCAGGCCGGGGACGCCGAGCAGCCGGTGGTGGAGGGTGAAGGTGAGACGACGTACTGGCCGGGGCCCGACGAGGAGAGCCTGCACTACGGCGTGAGCCTGGAGGTGTCCGGGCTGACGCTGCTGCCAGGCATGGAGGAGGGCTCCGTCGAGGGCCATGCGCAGGTGGAACCCACGTTGATTCTGGATGGCGGGGAGCGCTTTGGCCTCAACATGGGCGCGCCCTTGAGGCTGCAAGTAGCGAGAGGCGCCCACGCGGCCACGGGCGGCGACCTCCTCCGTGCGCGGGACTGGGACAGCCTCTCGGACGTCGGCCAGCTGGTACGCGAGCTGAGGGTGGGCGCGGCCACCTCGCCCGCCATGCTGCGAGCAGGCGCGCTGGAGGAGTACAGCCTCATGGGTGGCCATCTGGTGGGCCGCTACTCCAACCGCTTCAACCCCGACTACCACCCGGCCGGCGCCGTCCTCTCAGGCGCGCTGGTGCCACTGTACGCGGAGGCCTTCACCAGTGACGTCCTGGCCGCGCGGCTGGTGGGCGGCGAGCTGACAGTCAACCTCGCGTAGCTGCTGGGCGACGCCTCCCAGCCCTCGGACTGGTGTGCGCTGTCGCTGTCGGCCGTGCATGACGTGGGCAGGGCGGAGGGGCGTACCCCCGAGGTGACGCTGGTCCATGCGGATTTTGACGCGGCTCTCGTCTTCCGGGACGACTTCCAGGTGTTTCTCCTGGCCGGGGCAGGCACGCGCGCGGGACGGGAGGGAGCATGGGGTGCCCTGGTAGGCGCGGGGCTGGAGAGCGTCTCCGACACACTGCGAGTACATGCGCAGGTGGAGGCGCGGCGGCAGCATGGCGGCTTCCGCCAGGGCTTCTTCGGCCCGGACTACGAGCTGGGACGCTTCGTCGCCGCCGGGCATGCCTCGCTACCGGCGGCGCAAGCACCCTTCCCGGACGGCTACTCCGTCTTCGGCGAGCTCACCATCGCCCGCGACACGCTGCATCTGGACCATGCGCGACGCGAGCTGCACCTGAGTCTGGCGGCCGAGGCCTTCAGCTGGGGGCGGCTGGACACCCAGGTGCGCATCTCTACGTGGCGCATGCTGCGCCACCTGTACCTGGCGCTGGACGTGCTGGGGGTGGGCGTGGGGCAGCCGAAGGCGCGCTACGCCGTCTCCGGAGAGGTGCGCTACCGCTTCACCCGATACCTCTATGTTCTGGGGCGTGGGGGCACGCTGCTGTCGTTGCAACCGGACGCCACCGTGCGGCCCGGGGTGCAGGCCCAGCTGGGCCTCGGCGCCACCTACGCGCGCTGAGACGGCCGCGTCCTTTCACGTGACGACGTACTTCCGGGGAATGCCATGCATCCTGTCTTGACGCGCGGAGTGGCGGCCGGGCTGGCCCTGTTGCTGGTGGTTTCGAGCGCGCCAGCCCGGGCGGACGGCGGAAGGCGCTGGTGGTGGCGACAGCGGCGGCGCGCACCTTCGCCGAGGTGAAGGTGGCGGGAGAGCGCTTCGGGCGAGCGGTGGGGGAGGACGGAGCGCGGGTGCTCTTCGTCCTGGCCTCCCTCGCCATGGGGAAGGACCTGCACGGCATCCTCAAGCGGCTGCCGCGAGCACCGCCCTCGGGCCCGGCGCTGGTGGCCGAACTGCCCGGAGGCATGAGGGTGCGGCTGCCGGCGCTCAAGCCTCCGTCGGGGACGGCGGGTGCAGCGACGGCCATGGACGGAGGCAAGGTGGTGTCCGTCACCGTGGTGGGTGACCGCTTCGTCGTCGCCATGGCCGCCGGGGCCGGGGGCGCGGCGGGGGGCGGCCTGAGTGGGGGCAGCGGTGCGGCGTCTGTCTCGGGCTCGCCAGCCCCGTCATCCAAGCGGTTGGCGGCCAACCTGGAGTCAGCGGGCGTGCGCCGCCCTCAGGGCACGGATGCGCACCACATCGTCGCCGCGAATGCCGAGGCGGCGGGATCTGCACGCGCGGTGCTTCATCGCTTCGGCGTGGACATCGACGATGCCGCGAACGGCGTCTTCCTGCCGAGCAATAGCCATGTCATCAACCCGGCACCGGGTTCGGTTCATTCGACCATTCACACGAATGAGTATTACAGTGCGGTAGATTTTGCATTGAGGCGGGCCAGGAGCCGGCAAGACGTGCTGGAGATTCTCAGCCAACTGCGCCAGATGCTGCTCTCGGGCTCATTGCCATGAGACGGTCGGAGCAAGATTTGAAGATTTTTGTGTTTGTAGGAGAAGAGGGGTTTGAAACCGCTCAACCCGTTGAACAGGAAGAATATACGCGGCTGGACTCGCTGATTGATGGGACCCCGCGAGCGGACTCATGGGAGCCCTTGCTCATGAAAATCATCGACAAAGGGGAACGCCGTCGCACCTTGCAACAG
This sequence comes from Pyxidicoccus trucidator, assembly GCF_010894435.1. NCBI lineage: Bacteria > Pseudomonadati > Myxococcota > Myxococcia > Myxococcales > Myxococcaceae > Pyxidicoccus > Pyxidicoccus trucidator. The sequence goes on from NZ_JAAIXZ010000009.1 coordinate 274,354, forward strand.
TCAGATGCGCCATGGATGACCGGAGACCTGCTCGTTCTCAGGCAGAATGCTGCTGAGGCGCTCAGGCCATTTCTCGCAGGCCATGGTGAATTCCTGGCCCTGGCGTGCGAACAAGCGGCCCTGGTCATGTTCAACGCCTTGTGTATGGTCGATGCTCTCGACGAAGCCGCATCAACCCTGAAGAGGCTTGACGATGGACGTATCTGGTGGGTTGGAAAATACGTCTTTCATAAGGCAGCCGTTCAAAGCCTACAGGCCTTCAAGCTGACAAACCTCCAGCCCAGCCCGCTGTTCGTAGGCGAGGAGTTCCTGGAACGGTGGCGAGCCGCCGGCCTCAAGGGTTTGGCGTTTCGGCAGGTATGGGAAGGCTGAGCCCGCCCTGCTGACGCGAAGCGGCGCCCCTACTTCTTCGAGCGCAGCAGCACGAACTCCACACGGCGGTTCAGCTCACGGCCGCGCGGAATGAGGTTCGGCGCCTTGGGGCGGGCATCTCCCACGCCCCAGGTCTCGATGCGAGACGGATCCAGCCCCGCGGCCACCAACAGCTCCGCCACCGCCCGGGCCCTGGCCTCGGACAGTCCCTGACGGGACTTCGCGGCGCCCTCGCGGTTGTCGGTGTGCCCTTCCAGGCGCAAGCGGAGGGACTCGTCGCGCACCATCATGTCCACCAGCAGGGCCAGCCCGGCGGTGGAGCCCTTCTTCGGCGCGGACTGCTGCTCGGCGAAGCGCGGCTGCTTGGGCAGCTCCACCCGCTCGTTCTTCACGCTGGCCTGCTGCGTCTTCTTCGCCGGGGCCTTCGCGAGCGTGAAGGCCACCGTGGGCTCCGTGTCACGCGTCAGCTTCACCTTGCGAGTCTGCGCCAGGTAGCCGCGCGACAGCACGTCCACCGAGTACTCGCCCGGCGGCAACATCACCGGCGTGGGCTTGCGCGCCTTCGGGTCCACGAGCACCTGCTGCGGCGCCCCCTTCCCCCGCACGTACACCGTGGCCGAGATGGGCTTCTTCCCCGCCAGCACCTTGAGCAGCAGCTTCGCGGGCGCCACCGGCCCCTGCTCCGGACGCTGCGATACCGGGACGACGGCGGGCACCGCGGCCGTCTGCGTGGGCTGTGTCCCCGACACCGGCTGCACCGGAGGCGGCGTGACGGGCGCCACGGGCGTCTGCGCCACCTTCGTGGGAGTCCCGGCGTCCGCCGCGTCCGGAATGGCCACGTCCGCGAGCTGCGCGGTCATCTCCACCGACACGTCATGCGACAGCTTCAGCTTCAGCCGGGGGTCCGGCGCGGTGGGATTGATGCTCGGCAGCACCTTCACCCGGACCCGCAGACCCTTCTGCACCTGGAACGTGACGGACGCCGTCAGCTTCCAGAGGAAACCGCTCTCCTCGCTGAAGAGGTTCCACGCCTCGTTCGCATACGTGACGTGCGACACGAGCGTGAAGGAGCCTTCCTCCACCTTCACCACCGCCAGCTTGTGCTGGCCCGGGGCGTTGAGCTTCTCCGCCCCCGGGACGGCCAGCGGCTGGCCGTTGAGGGAGAAGTCCGCCTCCACCAGCTTGTAGCCGCGATTGGTGCCGGCGCCGGGGAGCCCCTCGAAGGAGATGACCACCTCCGGGGGAGGCGTCTTCACCAGGGCCTGGAGCTGCCGGTCCAGGTCGTCGCGCGCACGCTGCTCCACGGACGAGGGCTCTGCCGCGCGCGCGGAGGCGGCGAGCAGTCCCATGATGACGAGTAGCAGTGCCTGAGAAGTGGAGGAAGCCACGGGGGGCTACAGCATCTCACAACCGGGGCACATCGCGAGTTGTCCGCCAGCAGGGCTGACGACCAGCCGACCCTTCGGTCCCCCTCCCCGCCCCGGACCCGCGTCATCCTGACGACATGGCCAGGCAGCTACCGCTGCCTGCCCCCGGCCACGTGTACGACACCTGCCCCTACCTCGACTTTTGGCTCCCATCGGGAGAGGTTTTCCGCCCCCGGGCGGGCCCCTCGCGGCGCCAGCCTTCCGACTACCCATCCAGGCCCCATCGGCGCTACGCCTAGGCTCCCCATGAACGACTTCCAGTTCCAGGAAATGTTGCCGCTGGGCAAGGACGAGACGCCCTTCCGGCTCCTCACGAAGGATCACGTCTCCACGTTCGAGGCCGCCGGGCGCACCTTCGTCCAGGTCGAGCCCGAGGGGCTCACCCTCCTCACCCGCGAGGCCATGCGCGACATCGCGCACCTGCTGCGCCCCGGACACCTGGGCCAGCTCGCCCACATCCTCAAGGACCCGGAGGCGTCGGCGAATGACCGCTTCGTGGCGCTGGAGCTGCTGAAGAACGCCAACATCGCCGCTGGCGGCGTGCTGCCCTCCTGCCAGGACACGGGCACCGCCATCGTCATGGGCAAGAAGGGCCAGTACGTCCTCACCCAGGGCAATGACGAGGAGGCCATCTCCCGGGGCGTGTTCGACACGTACCGCACGTCCAACCTGCGCTACTCGCAGATGGCGGCGCTCGACATGTACAAGGAGGTCAACACCAACAACAACCTCCCCGCGCAAATCGAGCTCTACGCCACCGAGGGCGACGCCTACAAGTTCCTCTTCATGGCCAAGGGCGGCGGCTCCGCGAACAAGAGCTACCTCTTCCAGGAGACGAAGGCGCTGCTCAACCCGCAGAGCCTGCTGTCCTTCCTCGACGCGAAGATCCGCTCGCTGGGCACCGCCGCGTGCCCGCCGTACCACCTGGCCATCGTCGTGGGCGGCACCTCCGCCGAGTTCGCGCTGAAGACCGCCAAGTACGCCTCCGCCCGCTACCTGGACACGCTGCCCCGCGAGGGCAACGCCATGGGCCGCGGCTTCCGCGACGTGGAGCTGGAGCAGGAGGTGCTCAAGCTCACGCAGCGCACCGGCATCGGCGCGCAGTTCGGCGGCAAGTACTTCTGCCATGACGTGCGCGTCATCCGCCTGCCCCGCCACGGCGCGTCCTGCCCGGTGGCCATCGCCGTGTCGTGCTCGGCGGACCGGCAGGTGCTGGGCAAGATCACCCGCGACGGCATCTACCTGGAGCAGCTGGAGGCGGACCCGGCGAAGTACCTGCCCGAGACGACGGAGGCGGACCTCAACGGAGAGGTGGTGAAGATCGACCTCAACCGCCCCATGAGCGAGATTCGCGCCGAGCTGTCCCGCTACCCCATCAAGACGCGCCTGATGCTCTCCGGCCCCATGGTCGTGGCGCGCGACATCGCGCATGCGAAGCTCAAGGAGCGCCTGGACGCAGGCCAGGGCATGCCGCAGTACCTGAAGGACTACATGGTCTACTACGCCGGCCCGGCGAAGACGCCCGAGGGGTACGCCTCCGGCTCGTTCGGCCCGACGACGGCCGGCCGCATGGACGCCTACGTGGACCAGTTCCAGGCCCAAGGCGGCAGCTTCGTGATGCTGGCCAAGGGCAACCGCTCGCCCGCCGTCACCGAGGCGTGCAAGAAGCACGGCGGCTTCTACCTCGGCTCCATCGGCGGCCCGGCGGCGCGGCTGGCCCAGGACTGCATCAAGAAGGTGGAGGTCCTGGAGTACGAGGAGCTGGGCATGGAGGCCGTGTGGAAGATCGACGTGGTCGACTTCCCCGCCTTCATCGTCGTGGACGACAAGGGCAACGACTTCTTCGCCAACATCAACAAGCCGACCGCGAAGAAGGCCTGAGGCATGGCGATGCGCCCCGGGGCTTCAGACCCGGGGCGACTCGCTGCTCACGGGCGCGGGGGCCGGCGGCGGGACACGCTTCTTCGGAGGGATGATGGAGCGGCGCGGCCCCTTGAGGGCGACGCCCAGCAGCATGGTCGCCGGGAGCAGCATCCCCAGGCCCTGCGTGAGATTGTCGGGAGGCCGCACGACGGCGCCCAGCACCATCGCGGAGAAGAGAAGGCCGCAGACCAGGCGGATGATGAGGGAGCTCACACGGAACCTCTATCAGGAGTGTCCGCCAGCCTAAGCACCCGGGGCTGACTGTCCACCCGCCCCCTCGCTTTCCAGCCGGCCGCCACGCCCCTGCCTGCGCCTACACGGGGCGCTCACGTCGGCGCGGCGGCCCGGGCGGAACCTCGCGCCGGGCCGCCACCGGGAAGCCTCACCGCACCAACATGCCGAGCTTCGGTGCCGGCGGGCCGCCCACGGGCGCCGCGGGCACCGGAGCGGGCGCGGGCGTGGGAGCCGGCGGCGCCACCGTCACGTCCTGCGCCAGCGACTCCAGGTCATGGAAGCCCTTGCCGCTCACGTCGGCGCCCTGGAAGCGGGCCCACCCATGGAGGCCCCGGTGGAAGGTGCGCGTCATCTGCCAGAGCTGCATGCCGCTGTTCGCCGTGTACACGTAGAGCGTCCGCTTCGGGTTCCACGGGTTGGGCAGCGCCAGCGCGAGCCCGTCGTCCGGCTTGCCGTACGTCTTGCCCTCCCAGCGGAAGTAGCGACGGCCCAGCTCCAGCGGGAGCTTCTTCTCCGCGACGAGCCGCGCCAGCAGCGCGTTGTCCTCCGCGCCCCCCAGCAGGACGAGGTCCCGGTCCGCGAGCTCCGCGTCCGTCACCTCGCCGTCCGGCTTGAGCTGCGGCAGCACCTCTGTGAAGGCATCCGCCAGCACGTCGCGGTAGCCCAGCGCCAGCGTGCGCATGGACTCCGTCTGCCGTGCCGTGCCGTGCACCAGGAGCAGCCGCTCGAAGGCGTCCGTCTGGTTGGACAGCACCTGGAAGCGCTCGCGCGGCACGGGGATGTCGTTGGCCGCGTTGAACACCACGCGCACCGGCGCCTCCGCCGTGCGGAAGGTGAACGTCTCATTGCCGCTCTTCACCTCCACCCGCTCGAACGTGGAGCCCTTCGCCGTCCGCACCTCCACCAGCGTGATGAAGTGCCAGGGCCGCGCGCCCGGCTGCTCCACCTTCAGCGTCACCTCGTAGCCGTCCTTCACCTGCGCCGCGGTGGCGCGGATGCGCGGCTGGGGCAGGCCGGTGCGCTCCAGCCACTGCGCGACGAAGGCCCCCACGTCCTTGTTGGTGGCCTCCAGCACGGTGCGCTTGAAGTCCGCGGTGGTGACGTCCTTGTTCGCGTAGCGCGAGTGCACCGCGCCCATCGCCTTGCTGAAGTCCTGGTTGCCCAGCAGCAGCCGAAGCTGGTGGAGCGCGAAGGTGCCCTTGATGCGCGGCACCAGGTACGCGCCATAGCGACCGTAGTCCGTCTTCGCATTCACGGGCACCACGTCCGCCTCGCGCGAGGTGGTGAAGAGGTAGCGCGCGTTCAGCTCCGCCAGCGCGTCGCGCTGGTGCTCGAAGGCCTTGTCCTCACCGTCCGGCAGGCCCTTGAGCATCCTCCAGTAGGCCGAGGTGCCGCTGGCCAGCCAGTTGTCACCCTCCGTGGAGGGGAACACCGTGTTGGCCCACAGCAGCTTCTCGTCGAAGGAGACGACGTCCTTCACCTTCGCCAGGTCCCGCTTCGGAGCGGCGGGCTCCTCCGGGGCCTTCCACGCCTTGCGCGCCTCCTTCAGCCGGTCCGCGACGACGATGGGGCTGAAGGTGGTGTAGCCCAGCGACAGGTGCGGCGTGGCGCCGGGCAGGTCCGGCATGAAGCGGCTGCCCACCATCTTCTCGCGCAGCGTCGTCTTGCCGTAGTGGGCCAGGAACATCAGCTTCTCGACCATCTCGGACGTGGTGACCTTGCCGTCACACGCGTGGGGCCGGTTGATGGGGCTGGAGGCCAGCATCCGGGTGGCCGAGTCCAGGTCGAAGCCCTTCTTGCCGAACTTCGCGTAGTACTCCCAGAAGGCGATGTCCCGGTTCCACGTGTTGAAGGTCAGGTCCACCGGGGCGTTGTCCGGGTTGGGCACGTACTCCTTGCGCACCTCCAGGTCCCTGTTGTTGTTGTTCGCCCAGATGAAGTCCTTCAGGTTGCCCGGAGTGTCCGCGGCGTTGCCCTTGCTGCCCGTGCGCCACAGCCGCGTCTTCTTCGTGCCGAGCAGGAAGCAGGCGCCCTCGTCCGTCTTCGTGTCCGCCAGCGTCCAGTCGTTGGTGTAGAGGCCGTTGTTCCCGTCCTTCATGATGCGGGCCACGTCGTCGATGGAGGACGCGTACTGCGCCGCCTTGCGGATGCGGTTGCTCTGCGGCGAGCCGTTCATGTCGAACGGCGTCTGCCCCACCGTCGTCTCGCCGATGACGATGCCCGCGGAGTTGACGTACCAGTCCGCGCCGCTGTGGATGCCACCCGGGAAGGTCTGCATCACGAAGCGGTGGCCCTTCGTCGGCTGCACGTCCAGCACCACGTCCCAGTGGACGCCGGTGTAGCCGTTCCACATGAAGATCTGCCCGATGATGGCGCGGCCGTCCTTCGTGGCGGACTTCGTGGCCACGAACGAGGAGCAGTGGTCGCCCTTGCCGGCGCGCTCCGTCTCGTCCTCGGCCTTGAGGAAGGTGCGGCCGGACAGCGGCGTGGCCGTGGCGTTGTTGGCCTCGTCGAGCTGGCCCGCATCCACCGCGGAGTTCAGCGTCACGATGTCCAGCAGGTCCAGCTGGCGGTCCTTGAACTTCGCGCCGGCCTTGTTGGCGCCATCGGCGATGCCCTTCATCTCCTCCAGGTACTCGGCGTCGTACTTGCGCAGGAAGAGCGCGTCCGCGAGCAGCCGGGCATGGCCCCACCCCTTCACCGCATCCGTCTTGTCCTTCTGGATGCCGAGCTTCTCCATGTAGCGGACGATTTCCCCGGACGTGAGCTCGCCGAACTGCTGGCCGCGCTCGTACGGCTCGCCCTCGATGTGGACGTAGATCCACCCGCCGTCGTCATAACGGAAGCCCTTGCCGGCCCAGCGCACGGACTCCATCGGGACGTAGGCGGTGATGTCCTCCACCTTCTCCAGGCGCACGTCGTCGAACCAGGCGGTGCCGGACGCCTTGCCGTTGCGGCCCAGGTGGAGCTGCACGCGGTCCGAGGACTGGGTGGCGAAGAAGAGCACCGACACCCGGCTGCCCGCCTCCGCGGCCGGGGCGGGCGTACAGTTGGTGAAGGGGAAGCTCTTCATCGAGAGACAGGCGCCATGCGCCGTGGGGTAGCGCGCCTGCGGGTCCGCCTGGACTCCGCGCGTGCGCACCCAGGCGCTGAGCCGGTAGAGCTGGCCCACCTGGAGCTTCATCGCCTCGGACTCGACGGTGGTCTCCGCGCCGCCCTGGGGGCTTTCGATGGCAAGGCCCTTCGCGCCCTCCACCTTCGCCTCCGAGGAAGCGGCCGCCTTGCCCTGGCCCTTCGCCGTCCAGAAGGCGGGCAGCGCCGAGGAGCCTCCCGCCATCTCGAAGGTGCCGTTGGGCACGAGGATGGGAGTGGACGCGGGCGCCGCCCGGGCGGGCGTCGCGTGAAGCACGCCCACGGACAGCAGGAGTGCGCCGAGGAGCTTCGACGTCAAGCGGTGGTCGGACATGTAGGAGGTCCCATCCCGGGCGGGGCCGGGCATCGGCTTGGGAGTGGCAGAAGCGCATGACACTTCCCCCGTCCCCAAGCGTCAACCGTGACCGGACAGGTAGGCGAATGACGCGCAGCGGCTTGTCTTCCTGCCCGCCCGCCGGGCCGTCAGCGGAGCACGCGGGCACTCGCGCGGAGCACCCCACGCGCCACCCGGCGCACCGCGTCCACCCGCCTCGCGGGGATGGCGGGCGGGTCCACCGGAGCGTCCCAGTCGAAGGTGCGCAGCCGGGACAGGAACCCTTGTCGCACACAGCCCTCCAGGCTGAAGACGTGGAGGTCATGCGTCCACCGCACCGCGAGCCGCAAGTCCCGGGAGAGCTCCGCCCAGTCCAGCGGCGGAGGAAGGCGCGCGCCCGGCAGCTCCACCCCGCCCCCGGTGATGCCCACCGCGATGGAGGACGCCCCCGGGCCGTAGCTCCACAGCACCGCCGCGCCGTGCGGGCGCACGAAGCTGGAGTAGAGCATCAGCACCTCGCGGTCCGCCGGCAGGTCCAACACCCCGGACAGGCGCTGCAGCAGCGTGGAGCGCGACTGCCGCTCGTCCACGATGAACGGGAACTGGTAGGTGTCCACCCGGTACCCGTCCGCGCGGATGCGCTCCACCAGCGCGACGTACCCGGCCCGAGCCTCCCGCACGCGCCCTCCCCGCACCACCCTGGGCAGCAGTCCCGACAGCCGTCGCCACCCACCTTCGAGCACCTCACGCAGCTCGCGAAGGTCAGGCTCGATGTCCAGGCCCACACCCGCCCACTCCAACCCGTGCTCCGCCGTCCACGCGCGGAAGGCGTCGTAGCGCGCCGTGGCCTGCGCGACGTTGCCCGCGTGGAACCAGTAGCCCTGGTCCTCGGGTAGCAGCAGCCACGCCGTGACGGGAATGCCCGCGCGGTTCAGGCGGCGCACCTCCTCCGCGCGCTCGGGACCCAGGTCGAGCAGGCCCAGGCTCACCCCCGCCCGCAGCGCCACCAGGTCCTCGAGCACGCCCGAAGTGGCGAGTAGCTCACGCAACGGCCCGGGTGCCAGCTCGCAGAAGAAGGTCAGCAGGTGCAATTTCATGGCAGCTTCGCCTTACCACCGAGGAGGAATGACATGGAATTCCACAGAGGCCGCCTGTTCGACCACGTCCATCTGCGCGTGAAGGACCTCGACGCGAGCAAGCGCTTCTACCGCGCCGTCCTGGACATCCTCGGAGTCCCCTTCGCCCTGGAGGGCCCGCACTACTTCGCCGCCGACGAGCTCTTCGTCAGTCCCGTGGACCCGGGCACTCCCCCCGCCGCGCGAGGCGTGCACCTGGCCTTCCAGGCGAAGGACCGTGAGACGGTGCAGCGCTTCCACACGGCGGCGCTCGCGGCGGGCGGCCGCGACAACGGCGGCCCGGGCGAGCGCAACTACCATCCGGGCTACTACGCCGCCTTCGTCCTGGACCCGGACGGCAACAACATCGAGATGGTGTTCCATGGCCCGGCGCGTCGCTCCGCGGCCTCCGTGGTGATGACGACCGAGGGCTGACCCGCCCGCGCCCGGAGCCTGTTGCCCGTTGACACTTCCGGCCGTGAAGCGGTCGACGCTTCGGGGCGCCGTGCGTCCACACGTGGACGGGATGAGCGCTCGCTGACGCAGCGGTGACGTGCCATGGATACCAACACTCCATGGCGGCGTCCCCACGAGGCATCCAGTCCCTTGTCATCGAAGAGAGCGTGAAGCCCCGGCTGCGGGGGCTGTCGCACCTGCTCGCGGCCGTGGCGGCGCTCTGCGGCTGCGTCCAGCTCGCGCTGGCCCCGGCCCAGGGCGCCCGGTACGTCGCCGCCCTGGTGTTCGGCCTCAGCCTGGTGCTGATGTTCGGCGTCAGCGGGACGTACCACTGGCCCACCTGGAGCCCCGCCGCATACGCGCGCCTGCGGCGGTGTGACCACGCGGCCATCTACTTCCTCATCGCCGGAAGCTTCACCCCCATGGCCGCGCTGGAGACGACGAGCGGCTGGAGCGGCCCGCTCCTCTGGGTGATGTGGGGCTGTGCACTCACCGGCGCGACGCTCGCGCTGCTGGGCATCTCCGCGTCGCGCGGGCTCCGCTCCGCCCTGTACGTCGTGCTGGGGGCCCTGGCGACGCCGGTGGTGACGCAGCTGCCGGCGGTGATTGGCTCGGGCCGCGTCGCCTGGCTCGTCTCCGGAGGCGTCCTCTATGCCCTGGGCGCGGTGGTGTACGCGCGCCGCTGGCCGGACCCGAAGCCCACCTTCTTCGGCTACCACGAGGTCTTCCACCTCATGGTCATCGCCGCGGCCGCCGTGCACTACGGCGTCCTCGTCGACGTGCTGTGGAGCCGCTGAGCTGCTGAGCCGGGCCGCTACGCGCGCACCAGCACGGCGGGCAGGAGCGGCACCTTGAGGAACTCCACGCGCGTGGGGCGCACGGGCACCTCCGGCCAGCCGGGCTGCGCCAGCGCCGCCAGCAGCTCCGTCACCGGGTACTGGAAGGACTCGAAGTGGCTCGGCCCGGACATGGGCTCCAGGCCCCAGGCGAGCGCGATGCGCAGCCGCTCACAGCGGGCCAGGTCCGCCATGTACGCGGGCAGCGTGCCGCGAGGGGCCGCCTCCAGGTAGCGGCAGAAGGCGATGGCCTCCTCGCGGTTGAGCAGCTCCGGGAGCGCGTCCTGGAGGAAGTCCTTCAGCACCGGCAACAGGCCGGGCCTCACCGCGGGGTCCGCCCACGGCAGGTGCTCGTGCACGCGAGACAGGCGGTGGCCGTCCAGCATCCGCCCCGCCCGCTCCACCACGTTGGCGTCCGCGCCCGCCAGGCCCTCGCGCTCACGCGGGGTCAGCGCGTAAGGCGCCATGGCCGCGTGCGCGTCCTGCAGCCAGGCCTGGCGAAAGCGCGCGTCCACATGCAGCCGCGCCAGCACCTCCAGCGTCTCCGGGTAGCCCATGATGTCTTCTCCTCAGGCCGCGCTCGCCCCGCAGCGCTTGAGGATGGCGCGGGCACGGGCCAGCTCCTCCACCAGCCGCGAGAACGGCGGGAAGCCGCTGTCCATCTCGAAGTTCACTCCACGCACCGGGCAGCGCGGCGCCACGTACTCCAGCAGCCGCCACACCTCGTCCGGAGAGACGGACGAGTGGCTGTCCACGTACACGCCCTCCATCGTCACCCCACCCGCCAGGTGGATCTGCACCACCCTGTCCAGCGGGAGCCGGTCCACGAAGTGGTACGGGTCGAACTTGTGGTTCACCGCGTTGGCGTAGACGTTGTGCAAATCCAGCAGCAGCCCGCAGTCCGACTCCTTCACCACGCGGGTGAGGAAGTCGGCCTCGTCCAGCGTGCTGAGCGGCGTGTCGAACAGCCAGGCGATGTTCTCGATGACGAAGGGCATGCCCAGGTCCGCCTGCACGCGGCGGATGTTGCGCACGCACGTCTCCAGCGCCTCCTCCGTGAAGGGCACCGGCGTGAGCGAGCGCACCGGCAGCTCGCCCGCGCGGGTGAAGCACAAGTGGTCCGAGTGCCACGCCGCCCGGGTGAGGCCCAGGAAGCGCTTCAGGTCCTCGCGGTAGCCCGGCCCGTCCACGCCGTCCGAGCCCACCGACAGCTCCAGGCCGTGGCCGGCCAGCGGGAAGCGCTTCGCCAGCACCTCCAGCCGCCGCACCGCGTCCTCCGTCAGCGGGAGGAAGTGCTCGGGCATCACCTCCAGCCAGTCCACACCCGGGTTGCCCCGGGCGAGGTTGGGCTGGAAGTCCCAGCGATAGCTGAGCCCCACTCCGAGGAACGGAATCGCCGCCACGGCCAGCCTCCTACTTCTTCCTGCGCGCCATCACCTGGAAGTGCTGCCCCTGCAGCGCGAAGCCCTCATGCGCGAACTTCTCCTGCATCGCGATGATTTCGTCGCGCGCCGCCCACACGTCGAAGTCCGGGCCGCGCTCGGCCTGCATCGCCTCGAGCATCTCGAAGTACATGACGGGCTTGCCGAAGATCTCCTCCACGTCGGCGCCGGCGGCCTTCACGCCGTCGTGCAGCTCCTTCAGCGTAAAGAGGTGCACCGGCAGCCCGTACGGGCACTTGCCGCGCCCGGTCATCAGCATCTTCAGGGCCTCGGCCTTCTTGCCGTGCTTCAGCTCGAACATGAAGTGCTCGTTCAGGTTGTCCACGCCCATGATGACCGGCCCGCCCGGCTTCACCACGCGCACCAGCTCGCTCATGGCCTTGGGGTACTGGTCCAGGCAGTAGGACACCGGGTCGCCCTCGCTGAACACCAGGTCGAACGAGGCGTCCTCGAAGCGCAGGTCCGCCACCGTGCCCTCGACGAAGGTGGCCCGCTCCAGCAGCCCCTTCGAGGAGAGGTGCGCCTTCGCCGAGTCCAGCATGCCCGCGGAGATGTCCAGCACGGTGACGTGGTGGCCGGCCTCCGCGAAGCGCGCGCTGAACTTGCCGCCACCGCCGCCAGCGTCCAGCACGCGCCAGGACGTGCCGGCCGGAGGCAGCACCTTCTGGACGGCCGCCCAGGTGAGGTGGTCGTAGACCACCCAGAACAGCTTGTGCGCCGCCTTGGTGTAGTTGCTGTTGTTGTACGTCGACGACACCTGGTCGTAGCGGCTGGAGATGTCCTGCGGCTGGGGAGGCGTGGGGGTGGTGGCGCTCATGACGGGTTCACTCCGGGCACATCAATACGTGAAGGAGATCTTCGAGAGGATACGGCGCTCCTGCGAGCCGTTGAAGGGCTGGTCCGAGTAGACCAGGAAGAGGTCGCTCCACGGCCGGTAGTGCCAGCCGAAGACGGCGTCCAGCAGCGTGCCCTTCACGTTGCTGTAGTCGGCCAGCTCGGAGACGGCGCCCTGCTGGAAGGTGATGCGGGTGTAGAGGTTCGGGTTGAACTGGTAGCGCAGCTGCGCGTAGCCGCTGTACGAGTGGCCCGTACCGGACGTGCCATACAGCTCGCTGTGCGTCGGCACGTCCTCGCTCTCCGTGTAGAAGGCGCTCAGCCTGGCCTGGAGCCGGTTGCCCAGCTTGTAGTTGAGGGCGGCGTTGATGCCGCGCGTCGGCCCCCCCAGGAAGCGGCCGGTGAAGGCCGTCAGCGTCAGGCTCTGCCAGTCGTTGGGGAAGAGGATGAAGCCACCCGTGGCCACCCGGTCCTTGAAGCCCTCGTTGTTGTCGTAGACGTAGTCCGCGTAGAGGGCGAAGTTGTGGTGCAGGTAGGGCGTCACGTTGACGCGCTGGCGCAGGCGGGTGCGCACCTTCTCGTGGTTGCGCCGCCAGAGGGTGTCCCAGGTGAGGTTCACCTGCGGCAGGAAGCGCAGCCCGGGGAACGGCGTCAGGTACAGGTGCGTGTTCCAGCCCTGCTTGTCGAGCACCGGCGTGTAGCCCAGGGGGTTGGCGTACCGCTCGCCGATGTCCTCCAGGTGGACCCAGAACTCGGAGTTGGTGTCGAAGCGGTGGATGGCCAGCTTGTACGCCTCGGAGTTCTTCGAGCCCGCCGCGTCGCTCCAGCTCTTGAGCGCCTGGGCCTGGATGAAGACCTCTTCCCAGATGTGGATGTTGGCGTCGAGGCCGGCGGTGCGGAACCAGCCGTACTTGTCGCCGTAGCGGCTGACGCCGATGAGGTTGATGGCGGAGCGCTTGCCGATGTCGTGCTGCAGGCGAAGGACGCCGGAGTTGAGGTTCTCCTTGATGGTGGTGCCGTCCCCCGGGTCGTCCTCGTGCTGCACGTCGAGGAGGGCGAAGCCCAGGCCGCCGACCTTACCGGTCAGCTGCCCGCCGCCCCAGATGCGGTCATGCGGCTTCATGGCGATGCGGCGGGAGGTGAAGATCTTGATGGGCGCCAGGAAGAGGTGCTCGGACTCCACGAAGAAGGGACGGCGCTCGGGAAGCAGCGGCTCATCGGTGTCCAGCAGCAGCCGGTCCTGGTCCGCCTCCACGTCTGAGAAGTCCGGGTTGACGGTCAGCTTCAGGGCCGCCCAGGGGGTCGGGTCGATGCGGGCGTCAAGGCCCGCGTTGGGCCGGAGCATCTTCCGACTCTCGGTGGTCTTCAGCGCGAAGTCGGTGGCGACGTACGGGGTGACGCTCCAGCTGCGGCGCCCCTGGATGTTCTTGAGGCCCTCCAGGTGCGGGAAGCGGCTCACCTTGGCGCTGTTGACGCCGTCCGGCGTCCAGTTGCTCCACTCCTGGGTGCGGGCCTGCTCGCGGTCCAGCATCAGGCCGAACGTCACCTCCTCGCCCTCCGGGAACTGGAAGTTGGCGAAGGGGATGCGCATCTCGGAGTACCACCCGGTGTCGGTGACGGAGCCCATGGTCTCCCACTCACCCACCCAGGACGTGGTGAAGGCCTCGCCGTCCGCGACGATGCGGCCGTCGGTGCGCACGCCCAGCGGATTGGTCCAGAAGTAGTAGGCGTTCCGGTGGTCCTTGAACGTGTCCAGCATCACCGTGACGTTGTCCTCCTGGTGGAGGAAGGAGTCGTTCTGGACGCTGTAGGCCGTGATCTTCGACGGGTCCTTGTCGAGGCAGTGGAAGAGCACGTACAGGTTGTGCTTGTCGTAGAGGATGCGGACCTTGGTGTCGTCAGGCGCCGGCTTGCCGTAGTTGATGCGCGTGAGGTACCAGCCAGAGACCTCCGTCGCCGTCTGCCACACGGCCTCATCCGGCTTGCCATCGATGGTGATGGGCTCGGCGGTGAAGGTGGCCTTGTAGTTGTAGTGCTGCTTGTCGGGGGGTGAATCGGCAAAGGCCAGAGCGGGCAGACACGCGACGAACAGCGCGGCGCCCCAGGCACAGGTAGACGGTTTCATCCGGGCTCCTGGGATGGGGTGAGGACGGGGGTGTGGGCGACAGGTGCCGGTGCGCTGCGCTCCGGAGCCCAGGCCATGGCGACCAGGGACAGGAGCAGCGCACCGGAGGACAGCAGGAAGGCACTGGAGAGCCCGGCATGCCGGGCGACGAAGCCATAGCTGAGGGGCGCGAGGACCTGGGCAAGCGCCGCGCACGAGCCGAGCGCGCCGAGGAAGCGGCCACGCTCCGAAGTCGGAGCCACCTCCACCACCACCGCCTGGGCGGCGGGCCGGTGGAGGCCGTCCGGCACGGCGAGCAGCGCCCAGGCCACCACCATGACGATGAGGCCGTACGGCGCGGGCAGCCAGCCGGCCAGCCCGAGCACGGCGCTCATGAGCACCATGCCCGCCAGGCCCGCGAGGATGAGGCCGCTGCGCCGGGGCAGCCCGTCCGACAGGCGCCCGCCAAAGGGCTGCGCGAAGGCGTAGACGAGCCAGGAGACGGCGACCAGCGGCCCCACCAGCTCGGCGGGCGCGCCCAGTTGCATCGCGTAGAGCGGGATGTAGATGGGGAAGAGGTTCAGGGCGAAGGCGAAGAAGAACTGCCAGACGAAGAGGCCGGCCATGCGCGGCGTATCGCGCACGTAGTCGAGCGGGGCGCGCAGCGACTCCAGCGCCAGCCGCAGGTGGCTGCCCTTCGGCTCCGCCTTCGGTGCCTCGCGCCTGGGCTCCTCCAGCTTCAGGAGCAGCAGGCTGCTGACGAGGAAGAGCGCGCCGGCGAGGAAGAAGGTGTGCTGCGTGCCCAGCCAGCGGATGACGGCGGCGGAGGCCGCCAGCGCCGCGACGAAGGTGAGGCTGCTGGTGGCGTCCAGGAGGGAGAAGATGGTGGCGCGCTTCTTCGACGGCGCGAAGTCCGCCACCAGCGCGCCATTCACCGGCTGCGCGGTGCGCGCCAGCAGCAGCTTGAGCGACAGCGCCGCGGCCAGCGGCAGCGGGTGCGAGAAGAGCGCCATCAGCGGCACCAGCAGCGACGTGGCCAGCGACAGGCTCACCACGAAGGCCTTGCGGCTGTAGCGGTCCGACAGCGCCCCCATCACCGGCTGCAGGAAGATGGGCACCAGCGAGCCGGCCGTGTACACCAGCCCGATGCCCTGCAGATCCAACCCGCGCGACTGGAGGTACAGCGGCATCACCGGGTTGAGCAGCCCTCCGGCCACCGTGCCCACCAGGCCGGACACGAGCAGCACCCGCAGGTTGCCCAGCCCCTGCGTCAGCTCGTACATCTCGCGCACCGCGCGAACGCCCCGGGCAATCATGCCGCCACCCCGCCCGGAATCGCCGCGCCCGCCGCGGCAGCGGCCTGACGCAGCGGCAGCGCGCCCAGCACGGACTCGGCACCCTCGGTGAGGGTGGCGACGGGGCGCACGTCGAGGGAGGCGAGGGGCGCGGCGTCCCACTGGCTGCCGGCGGGCACCCACACCGGCACGCGCCCGGCGGCCGCGTGGACCTGGCGCACGTAGCCGTCCGCGACGGCCAGCTTGCCCTGGAGCTTCTCGAGCGGCGCGGACACCAGCGCCTCGCCCGCGTCCAGCGCCACGCCCGTGGCCAGGAAGGGGGCGGGCAGCTCGCGCCCGGCCAGCAGCGCCACCCACGCGACGAACAGCGGCAGGGACGCGCTGCGCCCGTCCAGCAGCACGCGCCGGCCTCGCACGGAGACGAACAGGTCCGTCTCGTCCCAGGGCAGCGCGTAGCGCCCGCGGCCCACGGCCGCCAGGTGGCGCAGGTGCTGCTGCCAGGCCGGCGCGTAGCCGGTGTCACGGGACAGGTCCACCCAGAGGCGGCCTTCGCCCGGGCGTACCGCCACGTCGACGGACACGGCCCGGAACAGCGGCGCGCCATGCAGGTCGGCCTGGGTGAGCAGCAGGAGTGGCGTGGACGAGGAGCTCAAGGGAAGGGAGCAGCGAGGTGAAGAGGGAGGAAAACACGGGCGGGACTCGGCCCCCGAAGGAGCCGCTTCCCGCCCGCGAGCTTCAACTACTCGGCGACGCGAACCTGCGCGGCGACCATGGTGCCACCGCAGGAGCACTTGTCGGACGAAGCGGAAACGCGAACGATCTGGGCCTTGACGTACATGGTGAACCTCTTTCGGGGTGCTGGGTTGAGCCCATCCACGGTCCGGCGAGCCGGCCCCCGGACGGGGTGCTGCGCAACGGCGAGGGCGGAAGGAAGACCTCCCGCCCCTGCCGGTGTGGACTACTCCGCGATGCGGACCTGCGCGGTCATGGTGCCGCCGCAGGAGCACTTGTCGGACGAAGCGGCAACGCGGACGATCTGGGCCTTGACGTACATGGTGAACCTCTTTCGGGGTGTTGGGGTTGAGCCCAACCGCGGCCCGGCGAACCGGACCGCGGGCGGGGTGCTGCACAACGGTGCGGGTGGAGAGAGAGACCCTCACCACCCGCGCCGAGGAGGACTACTCCGCGATGGTCAGGTTCGCGGACATGGTGCCGCCGCAGGAGCACTTGTCGGACGAAGCGGCAACGCGGACGATCTGGGCCTTGACGTACATGTGTGGACCTCTTTCGGTGCTGCGGGTTGTGGGCGTGAGCCCGGATGAACTACGGAACACAACGGCTACTGGATGACCGCCGCGTCGGCGAGGGTCATGGTGCCGCCGCAGGAGCACTTGTCGGACGAAGCGGCGACGCGAACGATCTGGGCCTTGACGTACATGGGGATCTCTTTTCGGTGATGTGAGTGGTTGGGGGGCGTGAGCCCGGACTACTGGATGACTTCGGCGTTGTTCAGGGTCATGGTGCCGCCGCAGGAGCACTTGTCGGACGACGCGGCGACGCGAACGATCTGGGCCTTGACGTACATGGTGGACCTCTTTCGGTGTTGGGGTTGAACCCGGCCTCGTTCCGGCGAACCGGCTCGCAGCCGAGGCGCTACGAGCGACACGGGCCTGAAGAAGACTGATTGCCCGCGCCGCCACTACTACCCGAGCCCCCTGACACGCGTTCTGGGACACCGCGGGTCGCGCGCTCATGAGCAGGCACGACGATAGATACACGCGTTGCAGCCACGTCCATCGTGGTCCTCTTGGGGGTGTGGGTTTGAAGAGCGCCGCAAACGAGAAGGGCGGGGAGGTTTTCCTCCCCGCCCTTCCTTACTTCCCAACTACTGGATGACCTCGCGCACCGTCATCGTGCCACCACAGGAACACTTGTCGGAGGAAGCGGCAACGCGGACGATCTCAGCCTTGACGTACATGATGTACCTCTCAGGTGTTGGGGTGTTGGGAGCTTCGAACTACTCCGCGACGGTGAGGACCGTCATGGTCCCGCCGCAGGAGCACTTGTCGGAGGAAGCGGCGACGCGAACGATCTGGGCCTTGACGTACATGGTGAACCTCTTTCGGTGGTGGGTTGGCCTGTGCTGTGAAACAATGCGTTCCGTGTCACAGGCGTTGTGTGTGTTTTTAAGAAAATGAAACACACACATCTGGTGGCTCTTCGGGCAAAGCGAGGCCATGGCCTGACTTGCCAGGGAAGAACCCAATGAGTTGTGCTTGCAGGATGAGAAGGCGTTCTCAGGAAACGCCGGACGGCTCGCAGAGTCCGAGTTCCAGGAACTGAGCTACAGTACTCTGGACGTCTTCAACGATTTCCTGGCGGGGAGCCGTTGCGCCCAGTCCGCTGGAGAGTGCCTGCACCGCGTCCTCGAGCGTGCTGCCAGTGCGGCACAGCTCGAAGATACGGGCGGCGGTCTCGTTTACTCGGAAGACCTCTCCACCTTCGGTGTCCAGGAGGAAGAACGCGTCCTGCTGCTGCTGGACCATGACACCGGCCACTGCTCGTGGAAGGACCAAGATGCGCTCTCCTGGTGACCGCGGTTTTCCCGGACTGCCGTATGAATCCGCTCAGACCGTTACAAACCGCGCTTCTCTATTTCCGTGTTTCTAAATCCTTCCACTCCTGTAGTCAATACCTCGCAGCCCTGAGGTGAAAAAAGACCCCCAACTCCGTGAAATCACAGGCTGAAACAGGAACACGAAAAACAGTGACGCGTCGCATGCACGCGGCGGGTCGAAGCGCGGCGGCGTTTCATGCCGCGCTCCGCCGCGAAAAAAGCGCTCAGTACGTCCAGGGGAAGCGCTTGAAGTCGCGCTTGCGCTTCTGGACGAAGGCGTCGCGTCCCTCCTGGGCTTCGTCGGTGCCGTAGGCCAGGCGCGTGGCCTCGCCGGCGAAGAGCTGCTGCCCCACCATGCCGTCGTCGGGGAGGTTGAAGGCGTACTTCAGCATCTTGATGGCGGTGGGGCTCTTCGTGTTGATCTCCGCGGCCCAGTCGAGCGCGAAGTCCTCCAGTTGGGCGTGCGGCACCACGGCGTTGACCATGCCCATCTGGAAGGCCTCCTGGGCGGAGTAGTTGGCACCGACGAAGAAGATTTCTCGCGCGCGCTTCTGCCCCACCTGACGCGCCAGCAGCGCGGAGCCGTAGCCGCCGTCGAAGCTGGCCACGTCCGCGTCGGTCTGCTTGAAGACGGCGTGCTCCTTGCTGGCGAGCGTCAAGTCACAGACCACGTGCAGGCTGTGCCCGCCGCCCACGGCCCAGCCCGGCACCACGGCGACGACGGCCTTGGGCAGGAAGCGAATCTGCCGCTGCACCTCCAGGATGTGGAGTCGGCCCAGACGCGCCGGGTCGGATTCCCCCTCCTCGCCTTCATACTGGTAGCCGTCCTTGCCGCGGATGCGCTGGTCCCCACCCGAGCAGAAGGCCCAGCCGCCGTCCTTGGGTGAAGGCCCGTTGCCGGTGAGGAGCACGCAGCCCACGTCCGTCATGAAGCGCGTGGCCTCCAGGGCGCGGGACAGCTCGTCCACGGTGCGGGGGCGGAAGGCGTTGCGCACCTCGGGCCGGTTGAAGGCGATGCGGACGGTGCCCTGGTCCACCGCGCGGTGGAAGGTGATGTCCTTGAACCTGAAGCCGTCGACGGGCTTCCAGCGGGCCGGGTTGAAGATGGCCGAAACCATGGATTCTCACTCGCGAAAAAGGGGTTGAACGGGCGCGGACGCTAGGCCCGGGGGCAGCGTCCGTCCAGGGAAGCGCGTGCTGCGCACGCACCGCGGCATGGCCATGCTTCGGGGTGGCGAGGTGTGTCGCCGCGCCGGGGGGTGGCAGCGGATGAAGCGGATGGCCAGGGGGGTTGTCGCCGGACTCATGCTGGGGGCCCAGGCGCTGGCACAGGGCTCGGCACCCCCTCCGGTGCAGCCGCCAGCCCCGGAGACCGAGAGCGTCCAGGGCCGCGAGCAGGTGCTCTCCGGCCGGGTGCTCGGGGCGTCCACGGGTATCCTCTATATAGAGAGCGAGCTGGGGCCGGCCGTCCCCCTGCGCGTGACGCACGCGACGCGCCTCCAGGGCCGGCGCATTCCCAGGGAGCAGGGAATCGAGGCGTACCTGCGCCAGGCGCTCCCACCCGGCAAGACGGTGCGCGTCACGTTCGACGTGCGCACCCACGACGACGGAACGCCGGAGAACGTCGTCAGGACCCTGGACGTGCCGTAGCCGCGCGCTCCGTCGCGCCCGCCCGGAATCCGACACACGCCCCCGCCGCGAAGTACGAGCCGTCTGTCCTGCGCTCGCGGCCAGGCTCCGCCCACGGGGCCTGTGCGCGTCGGCCAGGTTCCATTGCCTCGCGAGCCGCCTTGGCCTCGCTCGCCCGGGCCACCGAGAGTGGCCGGATGACGCGCGGGGGAAGGGAGGCCGGCGCCTCCCGGAGCGCGCCACAAGCGAGGACGGACCATGGCTGTGGAACCCCGGTTCCTGTTGCACCGGCGCACCGTGCTGGCCGCGATGGTGGGCAGCGCGGCGGCAACCCTCCTGGGCTGCGGAAAGGACTCCGTGTCCCGCCCTCCTCCGGGGCCACCGGCGGAGGGCGTGCACATCCCCGACGTCCGTCCCGGCGAGGACGTGTTCGGCTATGTCCAGCGGCTCAAGGGGGGCTTCGACGAGACGCTCTACAAACAGGTGCTCGGCGCGGCCAACGCGTTCAAGGAGGGCGACGCGCTGGTGGGCGTGGCCGCCTCGGACGACGCCTCCCGGGTGAATGCCCGCCAGCTGCTGGAGAACACGCGCCTGGTGGACCTGGGCGCCCACCCGCTGCACCAGGACGGGCTCCACGCGCTGCTGGTGGAGACGGAGGACCGTGTCGCGGCATCCTCCACCGCGGACTGGACGCTGGGCCGGCTGAAGCAGTCCCTGCTGGAAGACGACGAGGCCGCCATCCATCTGCTGATGCCGGGCCTGGGCAGCGACGTCATCGCCTGCGTCGTCAAGCTGATGAGCGACGAGGAGCTCATCGCCGTGGGGCGCAAGGTGTTCAACCCGCTGCCGGGCAGCAACCTCGGCGCGCGCGGCTACCTGGGCGCGCGCGTCCAGCCCAACTCCCCCACCGACAACGTGGACGACATCCGCTGGCAGGTGTTCGACGGCTGGGCGTACGCGGTGGGCGACGTGGTGCTCGGCTGCAACCCGGTGTCGTCCACGCCGGAGTCGGTGGGCGCCATCGAGTCCGCGCTGCACGAGCTGCTCGTGACGTTCGGCCTGGAGGACGTGCTGCCCCACTGCGTGCTGTCCCATATCGACGTGCAGGCGGAGGTGGAGCGCCAGCGGCCGGGCACCACAGGCATCTGGTTCCAGAGCATCGCCGGCAGCGACACCGCCAACGCCACCTTCGACATCTCCGTGGAGAAGATGCTCGGCTACGCGGACACGCGCTCGGGGAAGTACGGGCTCTACTTCGAGACGGGCCAGGGCGCGGACTTCACCAACGGCCACGGCCATGGCTACGACATGGTCATCCACGAGTCGCGCAAGTACGGCTTCGCCCGCGCGCTGACGCAGCGGGTGGCCAAGGCGCAGGAGGGCGCGGGCCGCGCCGCCGCCCCGTGGGTCCACCTCAACGACGTGGCGGGCTTCATCGGCCCGGAGGTGTTCCGCACCCGGGAGCAGCTCGTGCGCTGCTGCCTGGAGGACATCGTCATGGGCAAGCTGCACGGGCTCACCATCGGCCTGGACGTCTGCTCCACGCTCCACATGGACGTGTCGCTGGATGACCTGGACTGGTGCCTGGAGCGCATCATGCCCGCCAATCCGGCGTACCTCATGGGCCTGCCCACCAAGAACGACCCGATGCTGGGCTACCTCACCACGGGTTTCCAGGACCACGTCCGGCTGCGCGAGCGCTTCGGCTACAAGGTGGAGGACAGGATGTGGTCCTTCTTCCAGCGCCTGGGCGTCATCGACGCGGCGGGCCGGCCCACCGAGCACTTCGGTGACCCCGTCTGGGTGTACCTCCAGTACCTGCGCGCGAAGGGAGACACGCGCCCGGAGGCAGACGTCCGCGCGGAGGCCGCGCAGCAGCTCGCCAGCATCCGCTCACGCGGGGTGCCCATCGCCGTGGGCCACGGCGCCAATCCGTGGGACTTGGAGCCGGCGCTGGAGGCGGAGATGCGCCGCGTCTACGCGGACGCCAAGACGAGCCTGTGGACGGAGCTGTCCGAGCCCTTCATCGCCGCCGTGCCCGGTGGCGTGCGGCTGGTGACGAAGTCGAAGGACCGCAGTGAGTACATCCTCCATCCCGAGACGGGTGAGCAGCTGGACCCCGCGTCGCTGGACGCGCTCCGCTCGCTGCGGGTGCGCCATGCGGGCCGGTACGACGTGCAGGTGCTCGTGTCGGACGGGCTCAACGCACTGGCCATCATGGATGACGGGCAGCTCCGCCCCTACCTGGACGCGCTGCGCGCCGAGCTGACGAGCGCCGGCTACACGCCCGCGCCGGAGCACCTGGTGCTCACCTCGGGCCGCGTGCGTGCCGGCTACCGCGTGGGCGAGGCGCTCTTCGGCGGGCTGGGAGACGCGGCCCGGCACCGCGCCCTCATCCACGTCATCGGCGAGCGCCCCGGCACCGGCCACCACACCTTCTCCGCCTACATCACCGCGCCCGCGGTGGAGGTCTGGTCCCAGGCCGGCCGCGTGGACCACAACATCACCCGGGTGGTGTCCGGCGTCGCGCTCACCGCGTATGCGCCCAGGCTGGCCGCGCCGGAGACGGTGCGGCTCCTCAAGCAGCTCGCGCCAGTGGGGGGATAGGGCTCCGGGACGGCTTCGCGAGGCCCATTGCGCGGATGACGAGCGTCAGACGCTCCAGGTAGGTTGCATGGCACGCACGCCACCATGCAACCCGCCCAGAAAATCCCCGTCCTCCTCGAGCGCCTCCGCGAAGCCCACCCGGAGGCGCGCTACGAGCTCAACTGGTCCACGCCATTCGAGCTGCTCGTCGCCACCATCCTCGCGGCACAGTGCACGGACGAGCGCGTCAACCGTGTCACCGCCACCCTCTTCCCCAAGTACCCCGGCCCGCGTGCCCTCGCGGACGCGGACACCGCCGCGCTGGAGGAGGACCTCAAGCCCACCGGCTTCTACAAGCAGAAGACGAAGTCCGTGCAGGCCATGAGCCGCGCGCTGCTGGAGGACTTCGGAGGTGAGGTGCCGCGCACCGTGGACGCACTGGTGACGCTGCCCGGCGTGGCGCGGAAGACGGCCAATGTCGTCCTCAACACCGCCTTCGACCTGCCCTCGGGCATCATCGTCGACACCCACGTGGCGCGCGTCAGCCAGCGCCTGGGGCTGACGAAGCACGACAAGCCCGACGTCATTGAAGAAGACCTGATGAAGCTGGTGCCCCAGGAGCAGTGGACCTTCTTCGGGCCCGCCACCGTGCTCCATGGCCGGTACACGTGCACGGCGAAGAAGCCCAAGTGCGAGGAGTGCATCTTCAAGGACCTCTGCCCGCGCATCGGGGTGTGAGCCCTGCCGCCGCGCTGTCCGTTCGTGGGACTCGCGCGCGAAAACCGTCCGGCCCTGGGACGCGCGCGAGCCGCGTGTGCCCTGGAGTCGGAGATGCGCGGCGGCGCGGAATACGGGCGGCCGTGCTGGGGTTCGGCCGCCTCTTGAAGGGACATGACCCCTGCCCCTTCCGACGTCACGGCGCCCATCGCCGAGGCCCGTCCAGTCGACTCCGGTGAGCGACTGGCGCTGCTCGACACGCTGCGTGGTTTCGCGCTCTGCGGCGTGTTCGTCTCCAACGTCTACATGTGGTTCAGCGGCAGGGCCTTCATCCCCCGCGCCCAGATGGAGGCGTTGATGACCAACGCCTCGCGCCTGGACACCCTCACCACGCAGGCCTTCATGCTGCTGGTGTTCGGGAAGTTCATCACCATCTTCTCCTTCCTCTTCGGCCTCGGCTTCGCCGTGCAGCTGGGCCGGGCCGAGGAGCGCGGCGCCTCCATTGCCCCGCTCTACTCGCGGCGGCTGGGGGTGATGCTGATGATGGGGCTCACCCACCTGTCCCTGCTCTGGTACGGGGACATCCTCAGCACGTACGCCGTGCTGGGCTTCGGGCTGCTGCTGTTCCGGCGGCGCTCGGACCGGACGCTGCTCATCGCCGCGGCGCTGCTCATCTTCGTGTGGCCCATCCTCGGCACCGTCATCCTGCGGCTGCCGCAGCTGCTCGCCGACACGCCCGAGGCCGCCGCCGCCATCGGGAAGGCCGCGGGAGAGCGCTCCGCGGCCATCAAGGCGCAGGCGCTGGCGGCCTTCTCCGGAGGGAGCTGGCTGGACGTGGTGAAGGGGGGCGGCAACTTCTACGTGCGCGACTTCCTGCCGATGATTCTCGCCACCATGCTCGCCACCTTTGGCCGGTTCCTCCTCGGCCTGTGGGCGGGGCGCCGCCGGGTGTTCCACGATGCGCCCCAGCACCTGCGCCTCTTCCGCCGGCTGCTCGGGTGGGGGCTGCTAGCCGGGGTGATTGGCAGCGGCGCCGGGCTGGTGATGCAGCAGCTCATGCTCCGGAAGATTCTCACCCCGGAGACGCTGCCGACGTGGATGCCCTTCGCCATGGCCCCGCTGCGGCACCTGGGCGAGCTGGGCTTCGCGGCCGTCTACGTGTCGGGCATCACCCTGCTCTTCCAGCGCGCCACCTGGCAGAAGCTGCTGGGCGTGCTCGCGCCGGTGGGCCGCATGGCGCTGACGAACTACCTGTCGCAGACCGTCCTCAGCGTCCTCTTCTTCTACGGGTACGGCCTGGGGAACATCACGAAGGTGGGGCCGGCGGCGTGCTTCGCGCTCTGCCTGGCCGTCTTCTGCGTCCAGGGGGTGTTCAGCCACCTGTGGCTGTCGCGCTTCCGCTTCGGCCCCGCGGAGTGGGTGTGGCGCTCGCTCACCTACGGAAAGGCCCAGCCGATGCGCCGGAGCGACGCGGCCGGCCACAGTGCCACGGTGCCGGCGTAGCAGAGGGGGCATGCCGTCCCCACGCGGAGCCTGCACCGCGTGGGGCGGGCCGCTGCCTCGCGGCTACTGTCCGTCCGTCTCGTTCTCGGGCGAGTCCATCTCCACTCCGTCCTCGTGGTCGTCGTCGCTGTGCTCGGCGTTGAGCGTGGGCTCGTCCCCCTCCGCCTCCCTGGGGGCGTGGATGGTGGCGGGCTTGCTGAACTCCACCACGTTGCTCAGGGCCGCCCGGGCACTGCTGGCGCACCCGTAGTTGGACACGTACGCCTTCAGGTGGGTGGCGGCGTCCCAGTGCACCTCGTCATCCAGGGACAGGTCGGAGGTAACGGTCGTCGAGGCCCCCGGCGACAGGCTGAAGTAGGTGGAGCTGGCCTCGTCGAGGTCACCGGCGCTGTCCGCGCCGTCATAGAGCCGGACACACAGGCTCGCGCTCGCCCGGGCGGAGTGGTTGTTCGTCACGGAGAAGGTAATCGCGACGGAGCCCGAGGGGTCCTCCTGGCTCAGCCGTGCGTCCTTGATATCGAAGATGGCGACGCCGTCCTCGAGAGTCGCCGTCGGCCGGGCCGCGGGAGCGTCCTTCGGAGCCGGACGGCCCGTCAGGTCCAGGTGGCTCACATGACTGATGACGGAGCTCGCCGTGGGGCCGAGGCAGTTCGACGCGGCGTAGAGGCGGACCGTGCTGGCGTCCACCCACGTCTTCTCCAGGGTGGGCCACTTGTCCTCGAACCCATCCGACTCTCCCCCTCTCAGGCTGATGGGACCCAGGGTGACGTCCGTGAGCAGGTAGCCGTCCTTGTCATGGACCGCCAGACAGCTGAAGCCCCGCGCGCGCCTGGCGCCCTGGTTCGCCAAGGTGTACTTGATCATCGCCTCGGTGCCGGCCTTGGTGAGCTTCACGTCCTTGAAGAGAAACGGCGTGGGCGTGTCCGCCAGCACCGCCGCACCCGCGGCGTTCCCGGCCGGCGCCGGCTCGGCGGCCGCCGTGGCCTGTCCGGCATCCCGGGGGCTCGACTCCGCCACGGGCGCGGGCTCCTGCTTCTTGCAGGCCCCCAGTGACAGGGAACACACCAGCGCGATGGCCCAGGCCGGGCGCGCGCGAGAAATCGGTCTGCGCATGAGGACTCCCCCCTCGTGAGACTTCGCTCATAGCGCGAGTGCCACACGCACACCAATGCCCTCGCCCGGCCTCCAGGGCACCCGCCAGTCGCCCGACGGTCATCCGCGCGGCGCGGCCGGCTTCGAGCCGGGCCTACCCGGGCGGCGGCGCCAAAGTGCGCTACCGCACCGGGCTCAAGGGCCACCTGGTGGCCGAGTTCAAGGAGCTGCTGGCCCGCCGGCTGCCCTTCTGCCGGGTGAGATACGCCTTCTGACCCGCACTCGGCGTCCGGAACGTGACTGCCGGGGCCCGGGCTGTGGCAGACTCGGTCGGAAGATGTGGGATTGGGTCCGCCAACTGGCGGAGTGGTCACGTGAGGATGCGCCCTTCGCCGTTGCCACGGTGACGGCCTGCCAGGGCAGCACGCCCGCCGAGCCCGGCGCGAAGCTGCTCGTGCGCGCGAACGGCGTGTTCCACGGCACCGTGGGCGGTGGCCACCTGGAGCAGCTGGTGCTCGCCGACGCGCGGACCTGCCTGGAGAAGGGCGAGCCGCGCTCGTACCGCTACCCGCTGGGCGCGAAGCTGGGCCAGTGCTGCGGAGGAGTCGTGGACGTCTTCGTCGAGCCCGTCAACCACGGTCCCCGCCTCTATCTCTTCGGCGCCGGCCACGTGGGCCAGGCGCTGTGCCGCACGCTGGAGGGCACGCCCTTCCAGGTCCACCTCGTGGACGAGCGGCCCGAGTGGCTCCAGGGCGAGCGCATCCCCGCGTCCGTGGTGCGCCATGACGAGCCGTGGGACGCCTTCGCCGCCAGGGCTCCGTGGGACGCGCGCCGCACGTACGTCGCGGTGATGACGCACCGGCACGACCTGGACCAGGACATCATCGCCTTCGCCGTGGAGCGGCCGGCGCGCTACCTGGGCCTCATCGGCAGCCGTACGAAGTGGGCCCGCTTCCGCCAGCGCCTGGAGGCCCGGGGCGTGCCCACGAAGAACATCGACCGGGTGCACTGCCCCATGGGCGTGGAGATTGGCGGCAAGTCGCCGCAGGAGGTCGCGGTGAGCATCGCCGCCGGCCTCCTCCAGGTGCACCACGGGTTGAGTGTCGACATCCGCTCCGGAGCGTCAGCGTCGGAGCCCCCCCGTCTGCACGGGGAATCAGAGCCGCCCCGCGTGCGCGGCGTATCATCTGGAGAATGAGCGTCATGTTCGAGTTCCTGCTCAACGGCACGCCCGTCCGTGTCGACGACGTGTCCCCCAACACCACCCTGCTGGACTTCCTGCGCGCGCGCGGAGCCACGGGGACGAAGCAGGGCTGCGCCGAGGGAGACTGCGGCGCGTGCACCGTGGCCATGGTGGACCGCGACGCCCAGGGCAACCGCTGCCTGCGCGCCTTCAACTCCTGCATCGCCCTGGTCCCCATGGTCGCCGGCCGGGAGGTCGTCACGGTGGAGGGCGTGGGCCGCCCCGAGCAGCCCCACCCCGTGCAGCAGGCCATGGTGAAGCACTACGGCTCGCAGTGTGGCTTCTGCACACCGGGCTTCATCGTCTCCATGGCCGAGGCGTACTCGCGCAAGGACGTCTGTACGCCGGAGGCCGTGGCGGACCAGCTCTGCGGCAACCTCTGCCGCTGCACCGGCTACCGCCCCATCCGCGACGCGATGATGGAGGCGCTCGCCACGCGTGACGCCAGCGCCGCACTCGAGCCGCTCCCGGGCCTGCCCCTCGGAGGCCCCGCCGCACCGCTCCCCTCGCTGCGGTACGAGGCGGGCGGGCAGACGTTCCTCCGCCCCACTTCGTGGGAGGAGCTGCTCGCGCTGCGGGCCGCGCACCCCGAGGCGCACCTCGTCGCCGGTGCCACCGAGCTGGGCGTGGACATCACGAAGAAGGCCCGGCGCTACCCGTTCCTCATCTCCACCGAGGGCGTGGAGTCCCTGCGCGCCATCCGCCGCGAGGCGGACGGGTGGTACGTGGGCGGCGCCGCGTCCCTCGTGGACCTGGAGGACGCGCTCGGCGCCGACTTCCCCGAGGTGGCGAAGATGCTGAACGTCTTCGCCTCCCGGCAGATTCGCCAGCGCGCCACGCTGGCCGGCAACCTGGTGACGGCGTCGCCCATTGGAGACATGGCGCCCGTGCTGCTCGCCCTGGACGCGTCGCTCGCCCTCGCGTCCGTGAAGGGCGAGCGCACCGTGCCCCTGTCCGACTTCTTCCTCGCGTACCGGAAGACGGCGCTGCAGCCGGATGAAGTGGTGCGCCACATCGTCATCCCCCACGCCGCTGTCCCGGCGGGCGGGCGGCGGCTGTCCGACTCCTTCAAGGTGTCCAAGCGGCGCGAGCTGGACATCAGCATCGTCGCCGCGGGCTTCCGCGTGGAGCTGGACGCGGAGGGCGTGGTGCGGCTGGCACGACTGGCCTACGGCGGCGTGGCGGCCACGCCCGTGCGCGCGCGCCGCTCGGAGGGCCTGCTCACCGGGCAGCCGTGGACCCGTGAGACGCTGGCGCGGGTGCTGCCCGTGCTGTCGGAGGAAATCACCCCCATCAGTGACTTGCGCGGCAGCGCGGAGTACCGGCGCGGGCTGGTGGTGACGCTGCTCGAGAAGTTCTTCTCCGGCGAGCGCAGCCCCTCGCTGGACGCGGCGCCGCGCTTCACGCTCGGCGAGCCGGGGGCTCCGGCGGACGCCGGGCGCGAGCTGCGGCACGAGAGCGCGCTGGGCCACGTGACGGGCGGCGCGCGGTACGTGGACGACCTGGCGCAGCGACAGCCCATGCTGGAGGTGTGGCCGGTGTGCGCGCCGCATGCTCACGCGCGCATCCTCCGCAGGGACCCCATCGCCGCGCGGAAGATGCCCGGCGTGGTGGCGGTGCTGATGGCCGAGGACATCCCCGGCACCAATGACACCGGCCCCATCCGCCATGACGAGCCGCTGCTCGCAGACCGGGAGGTGCTCTTCCACGGGCAGGTGGTGGCGCTGGTGGTGGGCGAGTCCGTCGACGCCTGCCGCGCCGCCGCTCGCGCCGTGGTGGTGGAGTACGAGCCGCTGCCCGCCGTCCTCACCGTCGAGGACGCCATCGCCCAGGGCAGCTACCACACCGAGCCCCACGTCATCCGCCGGGGCGACGTGGACGCGGCGATGGCGGGCAGCCCCCACCGACTCTCCGGCACGCTCTCCATCGGCGGCCAGGAGCACTTCTACCTGGAGACCCATGCCGCCTTCGCCGAGCGCGGCGACGACGGCGACATCACCGTGACGTCCTCCACCCAGCACCCGTCGGAGGTGCAGGCGGTGGTGTCCCACGTGCTGCATCTGCCGCGCAGCCGCGTGGTGGTGAAGGCCCCGCGCATGGGCGGCGGCTTCGGTGGCAAGGAGACGCAGGGCAACGCGCCCGCCGCCCTGGTGGCCCTGGCCTCGTGGCACACGGGCCGCCCGGTGCGGTGGATGCTCGACCGCGACGTGGACATGACGCTCACCGGGAAGCGCCACCCGTTCCACGCCACCTTCGAGGTCGGCTTCGACGCGCAGGGCCGGCTGCTCGCGCTGCGCACGCACCTGGTGTCCAACGGCGGCTGGTCGCTGGACCTGTCCGAGTCCATCCTCGACCGCGCCCTCTTCCACCTGGACAACGCCTACTACGTGCCGGCGCTGGCGTACTCGGGCCGCGTGGCGAAGACACACCTGGTGTCCAACACGGCGTTCCGTGGCTTCGGCGGGCCCCAGGGCATGCTGGTGTCCGAGGAGATTCTCGCCCGCGTGGCCCGCGCCGTCGGCCTGCCTCCGGAAGAGGTGCGCGAGCGCAACCTCTACGTCGGCTCGGGCGAGACGAACACCACGCACTACGGGCAGGAGCTGGAGGACGAGCGCATGCCCCACCTGTGGCGTGAGCTGAAGGAGTCCTCGGACTTCGCGCGGCGGCGCCAGGAGGTGGACGCCTTCAACGCGCAGTCCCCGCGCATCAAGCGGGGCCTGGCGCTCACGCCCATGAAGTTCGGCATCTCCTTCACCGCCACGTTCCTCAACCAGGCCGGCGCGCTGGTCCACGTGTACCGGGACGGCTCGGTCATGGTGTCCCATGGCGGCACGGAGATGGGCCAGGGCCTGCACACCAAGGTGCTGGGCGTGGCCATGCGCGAGCTGGGGGTGCCCGCCAGCGCCGTGCGGATGGCCAAGACGGCCACGGACAAGGTGCCCAACACGTCCGCCACCGCCGCGTCCAGTGGCTCGGACCTGAACGGGGCCGCCGTGCGCAATGCGTGCGTCACGCTGCGCGAGCGTCTGGCCCCCGTGGCGGCGCGGCTCCTCTCGGAGAAGCTCGGGCGCGGCGTGGCCCCCGAGGCGCTGGTGTTCCAGGACGGGCACGTGGGGCCCGAGGGCGAGCCGGACGTGTCCCTGCCCTTCGCGTCCGTGGTCGAGGCCGCGTACCTGGCGCGCGTGGGCCTGTCGGTGACGGGCTACTACCAGACGCCGGGCATCGGCTACGACAAGGCGCGCGGCCGGGGCCGGCCCTTCCTCTACTTCGCCTACGGCGCCGCCGTGTCCGAGGTGGAGGTGGATGGGTACACAGGCATGAAGCGCGTGCTGCGCGTGGACCTGCTGGAGGACGTGGGCGACTCGCTCAACCCCGGCGTGGACCGTGGGCAGATTGAGGGCGGCTTCGTGCAGGGGCTGGGGTGGCTCACCGGCGAGGACCTGCGCTGGGATGCCAATGGGCGGCTGCTCACGCACTCGGCCAGCACGTACGCGGTGCCGGCGTTCAGCGACGCACCGGTCGACTTCCGCGTGCGGCTGATGGAGAAGGCGCGCCAGCACAACACCATCCACGGCAGCAAGGCGGTGGGCGAGCCTCCGCTGATGCTCGCCCTGTCCGCGCGTGAGGCGCTGCGGGACGCGGTGGCCGCCTTCGGACAGGCCGGTGGTGAGGTGGAGCTGGCCTCGCCCGCCACGCACGAGGCGCTGTTCCTGGCCATCCAGAAGCGGCTCGCGCGTGGCGCCAGCGAGGACGGGCGCGAGGCGGCCTGAGGCCCCTCCGGGACCGGGCAGGCACCGTGCTGTTCGGAAATGTCGGGGGTTTTGCGCGGCTTGCCCCCGTCACGCGGCGACTGACACCACCGGATTGAGCACGTAGCGACCGTACGCCACGAAGGCGACCAGAACCCCCATCACGAGCGCCCAGGTCATCGGGTTCTCGGGCGTCATCTTCGTCGAATAACGCGCGTACAGCGCGACGAGCGCAAAAGTCTCGAGCGTGAGCACCGCGGCCGCGTGCGCGGTAAGACCGGGCATCCACTTCAACGCCGCCGGAACGATCAGCAGCACGCCACCAGCAACCTCGAGGAAGCCGAGCACCTGCCATCCCCTGTGGGGGACCTCGCTGAACTGGCTCGCGAGCTGCTGAAACGAGAACGCCTTGTACAACCCGCCTGAGAGGAACAGCAGCGCGAGGACGGCCTGAAGGACCCAGAAGACGATGTTCATATGTGGTGGCTCGGTAATCAGGCCTTGAGGGCCGGGTTGTCGCTGACAGGAGAAGGCAAAGCGGCGCCGCCCGACGCCTTCTCGAACGTCCTGGCGAGCTTTCCGTGCATCATCTTCCAGCCGTACTCGGCGCCGTGGAACGCTTGGTCCTCCTTGAAGCCGGAGTGCTCGAAGAGCACGCGCGTCCCATCGCCATCGGCTTCGAGGCGGTAGCTGACGCGCGTATCCAGCCAGCCCTCGCCAACCACCCACGTGAACTCGAGCTCGGACGGAGGAACGCACCGGAGCACCTCGCAGTGCACGACGAGTCCATCGAACCTGGCCCGAGGGTCCGGAGGCACGCGGAACGTGAAGCGATGCCCGACGCGCGGCTCGAAGTCGTTCGGGTACATCCAGTCGGCGAGCGCCTCGCGGGTCGCGAGCGCGCGCCACACTACGGCGGGCGACTGGGTGAACTTCAGCTCCCGTCGGATTGTCTTCGTCGTCATCGCTCGTTGCCCTTCTCGAGGTGCCGCCGCAGGCGAGTGAAGTTGTCGTCCCAGAACCGCTCGTAGTGAGCGAGCCAGTCGCGCACCGGCTCCAGTCGCTCCGGCACGAGGCGGTACCGCCGTTCCCTGCCGTGCCGTTGCTCGGCAACGAGGCCCGCCTCGAGCAGCACACGCAGGTGCTGAGACACCGCCGGGCGGCTCATCTCGAAGTTCTCGGCGATCGCATTCACCGGGCGGTCGCCGTCGACCAGCAGGTCGAGCATGCGGCGCCGCGCCGGATGGCTGATCGCTCCGAACACCCCGGGCTCCGTGTGCATCATCGCCCGCCAATAATGCGTAAGGAGATGCTTACCTGTCAAGCGGACGAAAGAAAGCGGTGCGGCGCAAGGGCTTGTTCGTTTGCAGTGCCTGCCGACGGCGCCACGGCGGCGCGCGTGCTCATCGTCCGGAGGCCGACCCGCTCAGTACTTCTGGCTGTGCTCGACCTTCACGCTCCCGTCATTGAACGGGAAGTTCTTGCCCAGGTCCTTCCGGGCGTCCTTGCTCGCGGAGGCCTCGTCGGTGCCGAAGCCGACGCCCATCGCGCGCCCGGTGCAGCCCGCCTTGCCCACTCCGGCGGACACCACCACCAGGTGCCGCCCCAGGCTCTTGCCCTTCTTGTCGTTGTCCTTGTGATTCAGGCGCTTCAGCGTCGGGTACTGCTCCCGGGCCTTCTGCTCCGCCGCCTTCGCCACCTTGCCGGCGTCTCCGGCCTCCACCACGTAGCCGAGCGCGCTCGCGCAGGCCCCCTCATGCGTCACGGCGACGATGGTGTGGATGGCGTCCTCGGCGTGGGCCACCGAGCCCAGCAACATCGAGGTGAACAGCACCGCGCGAAGGACGGGCTTCAGCGTGTACGTGGACATATGAGGACCCCCAGGAGTGGACCGCGGATGCTAACGCAGGTCCGCCCCCCGGAGTCCCTGGATGATGGCCCCGGCCTCAGCGCGCGCCGTGCAGCTCCGCCACCTGGGGCATGCCGGCCACGGGGGCAGCCCCCTCGACGAAGTGCTCTCCCGCCCAGCGGGACAGGTGGCCGATGCACGCGTCGATGGCCCCGCCCGTGGTGAAGATGTGGTTGGTGCCACGCAGCCGCAGCCGCTCCAGGGTGGCGACCTTCAGGTCAGCGAAGGCTGCCCGGTGGATGCGGTCGAAGAAGACGTCGCGCAGCTTGCCCTCGGCGGTGATGACCAACACCGGCACGCCCCGCTCCACCACGCGCTGCCACGCGCGCACCAGCGGCACGTTGGCCACCGCAGGCAGCGTCCCCCAGTCCATCAGCAGGTCCAGCAGGAACTGGCGCGGGAAGGGCACGTAGCGGAACAGCCGCGCGTACTCGTTCTCCCGCGTCAGCATCCGCATCCAGCCCCAGTACGAGAACAGCTTCGACGTCACGCGCCGCAGCGGCAGCCGCGAGCGCAAGGTGGCCTTCCCTGTCTCCTCCGGGGGCGCCTCTCCACCGGCGCCGGCCGCCTCCTGCTCGGACAGGTAGAACTCGGGCTCGAACATGAACACGCCCTCGATGCCCTCGGGCGCGCGGTCCGCCAGGTAGAGCGACGTCGTCGCCGCCCCGCACAGCCCGCCCAGCACCAGGCCCTTCAGCCCATGGCGCTTCAGCAGCTCCGCGTGGACGGCCTGCGCCACCTCCACGAAGCCGCCGCCGCAGACGAACTGGTACAGCTCCGCCGTCGTCTCCGGCAGCGGGCCGTCCGAGTCGCCCAGCCCCGGCAGGTCCACGCGGAAGCACGGGAAGCCCTGCGCCGCGAGCGCGTCCGCGGCCCGCGCCGACAGGCCACCATGCCCCGAGCGCGGCACGTGCCCCGGATTCAGGAAGAGGAAGCCCACCCGGCTCGGCTTCGCCGCCGTCGCGGGGTGGTACGTGCCCCACAGCGTGTGCCCCTTCACCTCCAGTTGGATCAGCTCTCTCATGAGCGTGCCCCCTCCCTCACGTCCGCCGCGCCAGCCGCGAAGGCCGCGCTGTCATCGAACAGCTCTCCCAGGTCCGGCAGCAGCCGGTTGCTCGTCGTCCAGAAGAAGGGGCGCGGCGTGCGCACCGAGCGGCTCCGGCCCGGCGCCAGGAAGCGCTCCGCCGGACGCCCATCCAGGTGCACCACCCGCCACGGCCGCGCGTCGTCCCGCACGGGCAGCGCCAGGTCGTACGCCTCGGCGCTCCGCCACAGGCCGCGGGACCACGCGAAGCCCTCCACCTCCATGAAGCCCCCCGCCTCCAGCTGCGCCACGTAGTCCTCGCGAGAGCGCACCACGCCCCCCGTTCCCTCCAGGTTGTCCGCCGCCACCTTGCGCCGCAGCACCTCCATCAGGTGCGCGCGGCCGGACTCGGGCGGATCCCACAGGAGCAGCCCGTCCGCGCGGTCCGTCTGGAAGACGCGCGCGGCCAGCAGCGCCCCCAGGCGCAGGCCATGGAGCACCACCGGCACGCCAGGGCGCTCGCGGCGCAGGTGCTCCAGCCCCGCGCGCACGTCCTCCTCCCAGCGCTGGAAGGTCATGTCCTCGAAGCGGCCCGTGCTCTCCCCGCAGCCCCGGTAGTCGAGGCGCAGCGCGTCCACGCCCTGGCTGGCCAGGTGCCGCGCCCACCGCGTCCAGACGACGTACGCGTGCGCACGCTCCAGCCCCAGGGGGCCCGCCAGCAGCACCGCGGCCCGGCAGCCTCCCGGCGCCCGGTGGTGGACGAAATAGAGAGAGTCCTCTCCCTGGGTCAGGAACCCGGGCGATTCGGTCAAGGCCTGCATGTGGTGGATGTTCCCCCGGTGACGCGCGTCGGGATGCTACGAACGCGGTACAGCGAGAGTCAAACATTCCCTATCGCATGGTTGCCAATGCACTGGCAGCGGCCTTCAGGGGAGGGGGCCCGCGCACCCAGGCTCCGTCAGTGGAACCCCTGACCGGGGCGCCTCACGGGAGAGGCAGAAGGCGCTCGCGCCGGAAGCTCTCCGGGCTGGTGCCCCACCAGCGCTTGAAGGCGCGGTGGAACGCCGCCGGCTCCGCGTAGCCCAGGAGGAAGGACACCTCGGCAATGGACATCCGCCGCCGCAGGTAGGCCTCGGACAGCTCGCGGCGCAGCGCCTCGACGATGGCGGCGTAGGACTGTCCCTCCTCCGCCAGCCGCCGCTGCAGGGTGCGCGGCGGCTGGCGCAGCGCCCGGGCCACCGCGGCGAAGGAGCAGTCCCCTCCGGCCAGTGCGCGCCGTACCGCCTCGCGCACCCGCTCCGTGGTGGTGCTCGCCTGGGGCAGCCGCTCCAGCACGCGGCGCGCCTGCCGCTCGAACATGGTGTTCAGCAGCGCGTCCGCGTGGACGAAGGGCCGGCCCGCGTCCTCGTGGGAGAACTCGATGTCGTTGGCGGTCGCGCCGAACTCCAGGGGGCAGCCGAAGAGGGCCTCGTGCTCCGCGGTGTCCTCCGGGGCCGGGTGGGCGAAGCGCACGCGCAGGGGCCGCACGTCCACGCAGGTGAAGAAGCGCACGCCGGTGGCGAACTGGACGAGCGCGGCCTCGGTGAGGTGCCGGTGCGCGGGCCGCCACGTCCCCACGGGCGTGAAGCGCATGCGCACGCCGCGCTCCGTCTCCTCCATCCGGAAGCGCTCCCCGTCGCCCCAGACGCGCTGGTAGCGGCAGCCCCGCTCCATGGCGTCGCGCAGGGTGGCGCTGGTGAGGACCACGAAGGTGGCCGGGTCATCCAGGTCCACCATGTCCACGCGGGCGATGTGCAGGCCCAGGTTGGCGTCCCCGGAGCGCGCGGCCATCCGCTCCAGCATGTCGTCCAGGACGGTGTAGGGGATGCGCAGCTCGGGGTCGTCCAGTTCTTCCAGCCGGAGGCCGGCCTCGCGCCCGAGGGCCTCCACCGGCAGCCCGAGCCCCTCGGCCACCCGCAGCGCCTGACGCGCCAGACGGGCCGAGAGGGACGGCTCGGAGCTGGAGGACACGGGCGCCTTCGCCACACCGGGCACCGTAGCGGCGGGCTGGCGTGCGCGGCAAGCCGTTCTGGCGCCAGCAGTCACTGCGGCGGCGCCTCCGGGCCGACATCCTCGCCCCATGAACGAGCCTCCCGCCCCGCTGATGCCCCGCCTGCACCTCTTCGAGTTCATCGACCAGTCCTGGTGCCCTTCCGCGCTGAGGGACCTGGCCACCGACTACCTGCACACCGTCAGCACGCGCATGGGCGTCTTCGACGCCTCGGCCGGGGTGCTGGCCCGGGGCCTGAGCGCCTCGGAGGGCGGCGAGCTGGTGGACCTGGGCTCCGGCGGCCGGGGCCCCCTGCCCCGGCTCCGGCGGCTGCTGGCGGAGGGGCACGGCGTGGACGCGCACCTGGTGCTCACCGACAAGTACCCCAACGCCCGGGCCGCCGAGCGCGCCCGGGCGGAGGGCGTCGACTACCTGGAGCGCTCCGTGGACGCCCTGCGCGTGCCCGCGGACCTGCGCGGCATGCGCACCCTCTTCAACGCCCTGCACCACTTCCGTCCCGAGGACGTCCGCGCCCTCTTCGCCGACGCGCAGGCCCGGGGTGTCCCCATCGCCACCTTCGAGTCGGTGCGGCGCACGCCAGCGGGCATCCTCTCCATGCTGCTGGTGCCGCTGCTGGTGCTGCTGTTCACCCCGCTGGTGCGGCCGCTGACGCCGCTGCGCCTGCTGCTCACCTACGTGGTGCCGGTGGCGCCGCTCATCATCTTCTGGGACGGCCTCGTGTCCGCGCTGCGGGCCCACCGCCCGGAGGAGCTGCGCGCGCTGACGGCCTCGCTCGCGCGCGAGGGGTACACCTGGGAGGTGGGCGAGGCGACGGCGCCCGGCAGGCCCGCCATCAGCTACGTGCTGGGCAGGCCCACGCGCTGAGTCAGTGCAGCGCCGCCAGGAGGACGAGGATTCCGTTGATGCCCAGCCCCATCGACACGTAGCCGGGACTGGCGCGCGAGGTGCCCGCCGCCAGGTTCAGGTGGCCCAGCGTGCCCAGGCACAGCTTCGCCCCCACCTCGGCGCCGACGTTGGGGCCCTGGCCGGGGATGGCGCTCGGGGCGCCGCCCAGCATCAGCCGCGCGTAGGGCGCGAGCCAGGACGAGAGGAAGTGCTGGTAGCCGACGAAGCCGTTGAGCTCCGAGGCCCCGGACTGGCTGAAGGCCACGTTGGCGCCGAAGGTCAGTCGCCGCTCGAAGAACGCCAGGGGCTGGATGTTGAGCGAGATGTCGCTGCCCAGCCCGTTCGCGGCGTCCACCCGGTACGCGAAGACGAACTCGAAGTCCGGCTTGTCGAGCGCGGGCGCCTCCCGCCGCAGCCGTGCCGCCGCCTCCAGGTCTCCCTCGCCACCCCGGGCCTCGCGCAGGTCCGCCAGCGCCATGGTCCCCTCCTCGTCCGCGGCCTCGTACATCCTGGCGAGCGGGGGCTCGGCGCCGGCCAGGTCCCCCGCCCCCATCCGCAGCCGTCCCTGCGCAAGACAGGCGGGCAGCTCTCCGGCCTCGCACGCCCTGCCGAAGGCCTTGTCCGCGGCGGCGTGGTCGCCCTGCTGGAGGAGCTGCTCGCCCCACCGGCCACACGCCGAAGCCACGCCCCGCTCGCAGGCCGACATGGGAGACATCGTCCCTGTCGTGGCACAGGCCACGCACCCCAGGGAAGCCAGCACTGCCAGGAGCCGCACGCGTGTCATGAGGGCCATTCAACCACGGACGCCCGAGTGGCCGCCTGGCGCCCATCCGCCACCGGAAGTGGCCTCGGACTCCGGGCCCATGGACATGGCGCCGGCCACGCCGCGCCCGTTGCCCATGCGACAGATGGGCCCGCCCTCCCGCTCGCCGGGGGCCCCGCGAGGAGGCGGCAGCCTGCGCCCTCCTGCCTGCCTGCTGTCCACCCTGACGAGGTAGACCGGCCGGCCCTCAAAGGCCCGTGTGCCCCCTGGCCTCCAGAGGGATCAACGCAGAACTTGAGGCCACACAGGAGGACCGGTGCCCCAAGTCGCCACCCAGCACGACTGCCATGTTTCTGCTCCGCACTCGCGGCTCCCATGGAGGGAGCCCGCATGAAGGTGCCCGAGCTGCTGGAGCATCTCCCCGGGGTGGGCCCCCTGCTCTCCCGCGTGCCAGGCGGCCACGAGGAGCCGCTGGCCCGCCGCGAGCCCACCGTCACCTTCCCCGACTTCGACGCCGTGCCCCGGTCGGAGACGGAGCGGGCCCTGGGCGACGGCCGTACCTTCGTCGTCCGCCATCCCTCGCCCCGCCCCGCGCGCGGGCCCGGGCTGACGGTGATGAGCTACAACATCCTGCTCGGCGGCCAGCGGCGGGAAGCGCTGCTGGCGTACTTCGACCACCTCGAGGCCGAGGGCCGGATGCCGGACGTCATCGGCCTGCAGGAGGCCAACGTGCCCATCACCGTGCTCCTGGCGCGGCGGTATGGGTTCCACATGGCCTACCAGGGGCATGACGGCGGCCCTGGCGCGCGGCTCGTCAACGGCAAGGCCTACCTGACCCGCCACCCGCTGGTGGACGCGGCGCACTACACCTACGTCATCCCCGACTCCGTGCGCGAGGCGGCCATCGTCCGCCGCGGAGACCCGTGCGAGCTGCCCGAGGACCGGGGCGCGCTCTACATGCGGCTGGAGGTGGAGGGCCACCCGCTGGTCCTCTACAACGTGCACCACGCCCTGGGAGACTCCGGCATCAACGCGCGCAACCTGCGCCAGCTCAACGCGCTGCTGCGTCACCGGGAAGTCGCGCACGCGGTGGTGCTGGGGGACTTCAACGCCAACACCGCCATCAAACGGGGGGGCTCGTGGCTGATGGCCCACCTCCTGACGTACGACGACACCGACACGATAGAGGAGTACGCGGTGCGCTACGGCGACCCGCACGCCAGCGTGGGTGACAAGGGCGTGGGCAACATCGCCGACCCGCGCCTGCGTCACGAGCTGCACGAGCTGGAGCTGGTGCTGCCGGAGACGATTGCCCACGCCACCCTCGCGCAGGTGCGGCTGCAGGATGGCTCCCTGATGACGCCGAAGCAGGCGTGCATCGAGCTGCGCTCCGGCAAGGTGCCGCGCGGGAGCGAGCACTGGCTGCGGCTGCAGGACATCGCCGACAGCGCCACCCTCACGTCGCTGCCGGACGAGCGCGGCGTGGTGCCCGCCACGGGCAAGCGCTTCGACAACATCTACGCCACGCCCAGCCTGGTGCCCGTTCTCTTCGAGGTGGACCGCAGCACCGAGTCCTCCGACCACCAGCCCGTGGTGGCGCACTACACCGTGCGCGGCCCCGGCACCCGGGAAGTCAGACCTCCCTCGGGGAACAGCAAGCCGGCCTGAGCCGCCAACCCGGGCTCAGAGGAGCACGAAGTCCATGTTCTTGAAGCCGCGCGTGCGCGCGCAGACCTCGTAGCCCTCGCTGCCGCCCTCGTCGTTGGTGTTGCCTTCGATGGTCTGGAAGGTCTCCTCGTCCACCTCGGTGACGATGCCGGCGTGCTCCCAGTCCGTGGCCGTGCGGCGGCGCAGGAAGAGGCTGCCAGGGTGGATGAGCGTCCGGTCGGGCGGAGCGGTGAGCGTGGACAGGAAGCGGCTCCGCTCCCGGGCGAAGGAGGCCAGCGTGTCGCAGGAGGACGTGCGCGCCACCGGCGGAGAGACACCGAGCGTCCTCGCCGCCTGCTGCACGCAGAAGGTGGCGAAGCCCGCGCACCAGGCCCACTGCGCGCCCTCGTGGCCGTCCAGGTAGAGGCGCACCCACGGGCCGCGATTCTCTCCGCCAATCTCGCGCGGCTGCTGGCGCAGGTGCTGCGTGGCGTAGGCCACCACCAGTGAGCCGAACGAGCGACCCTGGGCGGGAATCGACGCCAGGGCAGTGCGCATGGGCGCCACCATCCGGTCGAAGGTGGCCGCGTCAGCGACGCCCGTCACCGCGAGCCCGGCCTTCGCCTGGAACCGCTTCAACGCGGCCTCCGTCGCAGCACCGAAGTCGCCGTCGACGGCGACCGCGAAGCCACCGAGCGACAGCCATTCCTGGATGCGTCGCACGCCAGGGCCCTGCTCGCCTCGGCGATACACCTTGTCCAGCTCGAGCTCGTTCATGACTTCCCCCCGCCGGCAACCGCGAGCGCCGGCACGCGCATCATCCTGGCACTGGCATGGAGCGGGAGCCAAGAGCAGGGCAGTGCGGCCCCGCGACACCGCGAGGCCTTCACTCCCGAAGCGTGCATGAGGGCGACGTGTCACGCGTCGGTGACGCGTCAGCGGCGCTCGTCCTCCTCGAGCGGACCGCGTCCGTTCTCCAGTGGACCTTCGCCGTCGTTGATGACGCCGGGCTTGTCACCGATGGGGGCCTTGCCGGAGCCGCCCACGCCCTCCTTGAAGCCCTCACCCGCTTCACGGGCCGCGCCCTCGACCTTGTCCGCCGCCTTCTTCGTCCCCTCCTCCACGTCCTTCGCGGCCTCGCCTACCTCCCTGCCCACCTCACGGGCGTCCTCGCGCACGGCCTCCTCCTGCCGCTCCGTGCAGCCCGCCGTCAGTCCGAGCACCCCACACAGGCCCGCCATCGTGAGCCACCGCCATCCCTGTCGTGCCATCGCGTGCCTCCTGGTTCCTGATGCGTCCTCGTCAGGCGGAGAAGGTAGGCACGCCTGCTGTCAGAGGCTCTCCGGGCAGCGGGTGAGAGATGTAATCCAGGCGTCCACCAGGGCCGTACCCTCGGCGTCCACCAGGCGCGTGGCGAGCGGCGGCATCTGGAAAGAGTCCCGCGCGTGCATGCGCAGCGACACGAGGGACTTCTCCGGGTGGCCCGGCAGCACCAGCCGCGCTCCGGGCACGCCCAGCTCCCCCAATTCCGGTGGCGCGTCACACACCCCGGCCCCCGCCAGCGGCGTGGTGAAG
The DNA here is from genome assembly GCF_010894435.1 of Pyxidicoccus trucidator. Taxonomy (NCBI): domain Bacteria; kingdom Pseudomonadati; phylum Myxococcota; class Myxococcia; order Myxococcales; family Myxococcaceae; genus Pyxidicoccus; species Pyxidicoccus trucidator. The sequence continues at coordinate 314,847 of NZ_JAAIXZ010000009.1, forward strand.
CGCAGGTCCGCCGCGCCCCGGCCAAGGCCATTGGGCCGGTGGCACACGGCGCAGTTGACGTGGAGGTACGCGCGGGCCCGGGCCTCCGCGGACTCCGTGCCGTCGTAGCGCGGCAGCCGGGGGAGCGCCTCCGGCAACGCCGGCAACGAGAGCAGGCCGATGTGCTCCAGCGTCGCGAGCTGCGAGGCGCGGCGGGCCCCCGGGTAGACGAAGTCTCCGTTGAGCTGCGCCACGTCCAGGCCCAGCACGTGCCCCGCGGCGGCGTTGTGGCACTGCATGCACTCGCCCCGGCTGGGGAAGGTCCACGTCCCGCCCGCCACGGCCTTCACCTTGCCCGCGTCCAGCAGCACCGCGTCCGTGCCGGCCTCGTTCCACTCGTAGGTGTAGCCGGCCCAGCTTCCGTCCGGGTGGCGCATGAAGAGGCGCGTCTCCACCCGCTGGCCATCCAGGAGGAAGGTCTTCACCGCCACGCTGCCCGGGGGCGGCTCCAGGACACCCTCCGCGCCCACCACCACCGTCGTGCCATCCGGCACCGCGAGGAAGCGCTCCTTGTCCGCGCTGTCGGACCACAGCGGCGCATTCACGCCGTAGGGGATGAGCCCGCCCGCGGGCTTCCTGGCGTCCTGGGGGTCCACGCACCCCGTCTCCGACAGCCTCGTGGGGAACGGGCCCCCCGGTGCGGCCTGCGCCGGGACGAGCCGGTGGAGCCCGCCGCCGCCGAAGTCCACCACCAGCAGCTCGCCATCGTTCAGCTCCGCGAAGGAGGAGATGTTGAGCGAGGTGGAGAGGACGCGCTGCGGCTTCGCCCCGCCGCCAGGCGTGGCATTCCCCGGCAGCGTCCAGATGCGCCCCGAGCCGAAGTCCCCGAAGACGTACTGGCCCGCGAGCGCCGGCACCGCGCCGCCCCGGTACACGTAGCCTCCGGTGACGGACACGCCCTCGTCGCGGCCATACATCGCCACCGGGGGTATCAGCCCCTGGGTGGAGCACGCACCGCTGCGCACGCAGGTGGTACCTTCGAGCACGCTCCAGCCGTAGTTGCCTCCGAGCACCACGCGGTTGATTTCCTCCCAGCGCTTCTCCCCCACGTCGGCCAGCCACAGCGCGCCGGTGCGCCGGTCGAAGCTCCAGCGCCACGGGTTCCGGAAGCCGAGCGCGTAGATTTCCTTCCGCCCGCCGCCCTGGGCGTACGGGTTGCTGGAAGGAATGGCGTAGGGCCGGGCGCCGTCCACGTCCAGGCGCACCAGCTTCCCCAGCAGCCGCTCCTTGTCCTGCGAGGTGCGGTTCGGGTCCTCGCGGCCACCGCCGTCACCGAAGCCGACATAGAGGTAGCCGTCCGAGCCGAACGCGAGGTGCCCCCCGTTGTGGTACGAGTACGGCTGCTCCAGCTTGAGGACCAGCTCCTCGCTGCGAGCGTCCAGCGTCGCTCCGCCGTCGGTGCTGCGGTAGCGGACGATGTATGAGTGCAGCTTCCCCTTGGCGTCGTCTCCGATATAGGAGAGGAACACCTCTCCGTTCCGGGCGAAGCGTGGGTGGAAGGCCATGCCCAGCAGCCCCGACTCGTTGTGGGAGGCATTCACCCGCCCCGAGAGGTCGATGACCAGCGAGCGGCTCGCGGGGTCCGCCTCGTTCGAGAAGGCCCACACCCGGCCTTCCTTCTCCACCACGTAGATGCGGCGGTTGTCGCCAGGCGCCTGGAGCGCGAACAGCGGCTGCTGGAACTCCAGCTGCGGGAAGACGTGCTGGAGGGCCACGCCGGTGGCCTCCGCGGGCCGGGCGGGAGCCACGCAGGTGGGGTTGGCCGGCCGCGTGTCGAGGCCGAAGGGGACGGGAGTGTCGGGGGTGCCGGAGTCGGGCGGAGGCCCCGCGTCGGAGTCCGATGCGTCCTCGGGGCCGGGACCGGCATCCGGCCCCGCGGGCTGCTCCGCGTCGTGCGGGGGCTCGTCGGGTGTCTCCCCGTGGCCACCGACTGCGCCGGGACAGGCCGCGGGGGACACGAGCAGACCAATGGCGAGGACAAGGGTGCCGAGGAGGGCCAGCACCGGCGGACGTCGGGGCATACCGCCCTCTCCCACTGAATGGCCCCGTCGGGGGATTGCCCCCAGGACGGTCTGCCCGGTGTTGGACGCATGTGCGGCTCGGGAGCCCTCGCGGGCGTGGCCGGGTGGACAGACGCAGACGCGACGCCGGGCGACTCCGGGCATAGGCTGTCGAGTCATGGACCTCATCGTCGAGAACGGGTTGGTGTTCGATGGTCTGGGTGCTCCGCCGCGCCGCCGCCATGTGGGCATCCGCGAGGGCATCGTCGCCGCCATCTCCGAGGCGCCCCTGCCTCGCGCGCCGCACACGCGCGTCATCGACGCCAGCGGCCACTGGGTGACGCCCGGCTTCATCGACTTCCACACGCACTACGACGCGGAGGTGGAGCTGGCCCCGTCCCTCTCCGAGTCCGTCCGCCACGGCGTCACCACCGTGGTGATGGGAAGCTGCTCACTCAGCCTCGCGCTGGGCACGCCGGAAGACCTGGCCGACATGTTCTGCCGCGTGGAGGCCATCCCCTACCCCACCGTCCGCGCGCTGCTGGAAGAGCGCAAGCAATGGAACTCGCTGGGCGGGTACCTGGAACACCTGGACGCGCTGCCGCTGGGCCCCCACGTGGCGTCCTTCGTCGGGCACTCGGCGCTGCGCGCGCACGTCATGGGTCTGCACCGCAGCCTGGAGCACGGCGTCCGGCCCTCCGAGGACGAGCTGCGCCGCATGGAAACCCTGGTGCACGAGGGGCTGGACCTGGGCTACCTGGGCCTGTCGGTGATGACGCTCAAGTGGGACAAGATGGGCGGCTCGCGCGACATCCGCAGCCGGCCCCTGCCCTCCACCTACGCCCGCTGGAGCGAGTACCGCCGCCTCACCCGGCTGCTGCGCGAGCGCGGCCGCGTCTTCCAGGGCGTGCCCAACATCAGCACCAAGGTGAACGTGCTGCTGTTCCTCCTGGAGAGCATGGGCCTGGGGCGCCGGGCGCTCAAGACGACGGTCATCTCCATGATGGACCCGCGCGCCAGCCGCGGCATCCACCGGACCATCGGCTTCCTGTCCCGGCTGGCCAACCGGCTGCTGGGCGCGGACTTCCGCTGGCAGGCGTTGCCCGAGGTGTTCGACCTGTGGGCGGACGGCATCGACCTGGTCGTCTTCGAGGAGTTCGGCGCGGGCGCCGCCGCCCTGCACCTCCAGGACGCCGCGTCCCGCGCGGACCTGCTGACGAACCCGGAGTACCGCGCCCGCTTCCGGCGCCAGTGGACCAACCGCTTCCTGCCGCGCGCCTTCCACCGCGACTTCAACGAGTCCCGCATCCTCAAGTGCCCGGACGCGAGCGTGGTGGGGAAGTCCTTCGCGCAGGTGGCAAAAGAGCAGGGCCGGCACGCGGTGGACGTCTTCCTGGACCTGGCGGCCACGCACGGCGACGCGCTGCGCTGGTACACGGTGATGGCCAATGACCGGCGCGAGGAGCTGGAGCGCATCTGCCGGCACCCGGACATCCTGGTGGGCTTCTCCGACGCGGGCGCGCACCTGCGCAACATGGCCCACTACAACTTCCCGCTGCGGCTGCTGCGCCTCGTGCGCGAGGCGGAGAAGCGCGGCGAGCCCTTCATGCCGGTGGAGCGCGCCGTGCACCGGCTCACCGGGGAGATTGGCGAGTGGTTCGGAATGGATGCGGGGGTGCTCGCCGAGGGCCGCCGCGCGGACCTGGTCGTCATCAACCCCGAGGGCCTGGACGCGAAGCTGGACGAGGTGGCCGAGGCGCCGATGGAGAACTTCGGAGGCTTCGTGCGGCTGGTGCGGCGCAACGATGCCGCGGTGAAGGCCGTGCTCATCTCCGGCCGCGAGGCGGTGCAGGACGGCGCGGTGTCCCCCGCCCTGGGTCGCGAGCGCGGCTTCGGAAAGGTGCTGCGCGCGCGGGCCTGACCCCAGCCTGTCAAGTGTCCCGCAGGACATGTGTTTTCACGGGCGGTTTGTTCTCGAAGCTCGGATTGCCTCAAGATGTAGGCAGCGGAGGTCCAGCGCATGGGCGGGGAGCTGGGAGCACCACGAGCCTCTGGAGCACCCCGACGGCGAGGCCCGGTGCTCCTGCGCGTCTGGTACCCCCTCCCACTGCTCGCGCTCGCCGCGTTCGTCCTGTCCGGTGCGGCCCCCAAGCCGGAGCGCGCGGCAGCGCGCATCTGGCTCACCGGCGCCCCCACCCGCCCCCTGGAAGCGCGGCTCAGCGTGGTCCAGGCAGACAGCCACCGGCCCTATGTGCCGCCGCGCGGCCCCGAGGGCACGCCCGTGCCACTGCGCGAGCTGGCGCGCCTGGAAGCGCTCGGAGACAGGCCCGGCATCGCCGCGTCCTATCTCGTCCATGGTGACCCACAGCAGGCCCTGGCCCACCTGAACCACGCGCCCGCCACACCGGGGCGCGAGAGTGACCGCGCCGCCGCCGCCTTCCTCCTCAAGCGCCATGACGAGGCGCTGTCCCTGCTCGACAGCGCGCTGGATGCGCAGCCCCGCCACCCGCAGGCGCTGTGGAACCGCGCGCTGGTGCTGCGCGAGCTGGGACTGACGCTGCTCGCCGCGGCCGCCTTCGAGGAGGTGGCGGCCCTGGGCGAGCCCGGCTGGAGCACCGAAGCCCAGGAGCACGCCCGCGCCCTGAGGGAGCGCGAGCGGGAGCGCTCCGACCTGTGGCGTAGCACGCAGACGGCCATCATCGCGCTCGCCACGGACACGGCCGCGCCCGTCCCGCTGGAGGCGGCCCGACGCCTCCCCGGCACCGTGCGCGCGCACTTCTACGACGCGGTCCGCTCCGCCATGACGGCCGCGCGGGTCCGGGACCTGCTCCCGCTGGCGGAGGTGCTGGACCGGGCCTTCGGCGGCTCGGCGCTGACGGACTACACCCGGCGCGTGGCGGCGCGCGACTTCACCCGCCGCTCGCCGCTGGCCGGCGAGTATGCGCGGCTGGTGCGGCGCACCCACGCGGACCCGGCCGCCTTCATCCAGCGGCTGCGCGGCTCGGGCGAGGAGGACCTGCTGCTCGGAGCGCTGCTGCTCAGCCCCACGGTGCCCCGCGAGCTCACGGAAGTGGAGACTCTCGCCAGTCACTGGAATGACCCGTGGGTGGGGGTGCTGGTCCAGGAGGAGCTGTCGCGCCTGGAGTACCTCGCGGGCCAGCCCTGGCAGGCCGGGCAGCGCCTGCGGAGTGCGCTGCGCAAGTGCCGCGAGCAGGAGCTGGGCCTGCGGTGCCTGGACCTGCAGCGCAGGATGAGCCACGCGGCCACCTCCGCCAACCGACTGGCGGAGGCGGAGGAGCTGGCCCGCGCCAGCTGGCGCGAGGCGCGGCACCTGGGCGAGTGGGGACAGGAGGGCTTCGCCATCCGCGAGCTTGGACAGGCCGCGCGCTACCAGTTCCGCGTGGCGCCCGCGCGGGCCTACCTGGACGAGTTCCTCCAGCGGAGCCCCGGCGACTGCGATGCGCGCAACTACGTGCACCGCAACCTGGCCTCGCTGGCGATGATGCGGCTGCGCCCCGAGGAGGCCCGGCTCGCGCTGGACGAGGCCCAGGAGTGCAACCCGTCCGTGGGGCTGGTGGGCGCGTGGATTCTCGCCGACCTCGGCCGGATGGATCCGCGCCCGTCGGACGAGGAGGTGGTGCGTCGGGAGCTGGCGCAGGTCAACCCCACCCGGGACGCTCCCGGGCGCAGGGTGCTGGCCACGCTCATCGCCGCCCGCTTCGCGGTGGAGCGCAACCACGACGAGGGCAAGGTGCTGCTGCGGCGGACCATCGCCGAGGCCGAGCCGATGCTGGCCACCGACGCGGACGCGAGAGATGCCCGGGCCGTGGCGTACCAGACGCTGGCCGTCAGCGCCGGCAAGGCGGGTGCCTTCGCGGAGGTCCCCGCGGTGGTGGCGGAGCAGCTTGGAGTAACGGCGCCGGAGCGGTGCGTGCTGGCCGCCGCGATGGAGGCCGAGCGCACGGTGGTGGTGGCGCGCGGCCCGTCGGGCGAGGTCCGGGGGCACCATGACGCCTCCCGCCGGGAGCCGCTGGGTGACGACCTGTCCGGCGTGGTGCCTCGCGAGCTGGTGGCGCTGCTGCGACGCTGCTCCCAGGTGGACGTGCTCGCGGCACCGCCGCTGGACAGCCGCGCCGGGCTGCTTCCGCCGGACCTGGCGTGGCGCTACCGCGTGGGGCCCGCGACGGCCCGCGTGCCCACGACGAGCCTTCCGACGCAGCACCTGGTGGTGGCCAACGTGGAGACGCCGATGTCGCTGCGCCTCGCGCGCCTGCCCTCGTGGGAGTCCGCGCGCGAGCAGCCCGGGCAGTGGGTGGAGCTGGAGGGCCCCCAGGCGACGCCCTCGCGCGTGCTGGAGGCCATGACGCGAGCCACCGACATCGAGGTCCACGCGCACGGCATGGTGGACCGCAGCCTGTCGGACGCCACGGTGATTGCCCTGGCTCCGGAGCATGACGGCCGCTACGCCCTCACGGCGGAGGCCATCCGCAAGGTGCGACTGGAGGGTGCGCCGATGGTGCTGCTCGGCGCGTGCAGCGCGGCGCGGCTGCCGCCCCTGCTCCACCAGACGTCCTCGCTGCCCCAGGCCTTCGTGGACTCCGGGGCGAGAGCGGTGTTCGCCGCGACGGTGGACATCCCCAACACGGCGGGCCGCTTCTTCCAGGCCGTGCGGGAGCGAATCCACGCGGGCGCCGGCCCGGCCCAGGCCCTGCGAGAGGAGCGCCAGCGCTGGCTGCGCGAGGAGCGCTCCGCGCAATGGGTGACGCGGGTCCTGTTGTACGAGTAGGACGCCCTTCCCGCCCGACGCCTCCGCCTGGCGGGGTCGCGCCGTGAGGGGCGTCATGCAGAGGGGGAGGTGGAATGCGCATAGAGGAACCGCTGGCTGTCCACAGCCTGCACTTCGACCGGGGAGACCGTGCCAGCGGCGCGATTCCGCTGTGGGACCCCATCACCGACACACGCCTGGGAGAGCTGCCCGAGTGGATTCGCGGCCGACGCGAGGAGCCCGTCGCCTACGTCCGCGGCGCCCGGCCCTCCGTGCACGTCACACTGCTGGCGAACCACTTCGTGCCCCGTACGTTCGACCTGAGCGCCTTCGGCCCCGGGCTCGGCGAGGGCGGCACCGTCCGGTGGGTGGGGCCCCATCCGGTGGCGCTGGAGCGGACGGCCGGGTGGACGACGCTGCCGGAGCCGGTGCCCTTCAACCGGCCGCTCCCCCACCGCATCGGCACGCACGCGCTGGAGCTCCAGTGGTACGCGGAGTGGACGGACGCGCACGGCGCCGCGCGCAGGCTGTTCCTGGGAGACACCCGGCACGAGGTGTTCACCACGGGCGCGCCCATGGAGCACGGGCTGCCCGGGGCGCCGCCCACGGGGGCCTATGCGCCGCTGCTGCGCTGGTCTTCGCGGTGGTGCGCGGGACTGGAGGGGCGGAAGGCGCTGTGCGACGCCCTCCTCCGGGGCCTGCCGGAGACGCGGATGACGTACGGGCTGCCCGCGTGGTCCGTGCGGCACATGCTGGTGGCCGGCGGCGGCATGTGTGGCGGCTGGTACCAGCTGTTCCAGCAGCTGGCCAACTGCCAGGGCGTCACCGTGGAGGGCCGCACGCTGCACCTCGTGCCCCTGCATGACCCGCGCACGGACGAGGTGCGCTGGGAGGCGCTGGTGGCCGTGGCGCCTGGGCTCAACCAGGTGGAGCCGTGCAGGCAGACGCGGTTCCAGGGCTGGTTCAACGACTGCGCGCGCTACCCCTTCGCTCCGGACACGCCAGTGGAGCTGCTCGGCCGGCAGGACTCGCGGTACTGCTTCTTCGCGGGCTGGGACGACGGGCACTCGGTGTGCTTCCTGGAGGACGGCGGCCGGCTCTATCTCTACGACCCGAGCTTCCGCACCGAGGCCGTTGCGCTGGACATGCCACTGCCGTCACCGGATGGACAACCGGTGACACTGGGACCGGAGTCGTCCTTCCGGAAGGACTTTCTCCACCAGGCGATGCCGTATGTCATGGGCACGCTGCGCGCGAATGGGAGACTGTGGGAGGTGGACGTGATGCGGGGCGCGTTCGGCCTCACCGTGAAGACCGAGCAGGTGCCGGAGCTCGGCATCCTGTGGACACGCTAGGAGGCGCCATGCCGTCGACACGCGAACAGCTCAGACAACTGGTGGCGGAGCGCACGGCTCCGCCCCAGGGCTTTGACTGGGACGCGCTGATGGAGGCGCTGGGTCAGCTCGAAGACGCGGCCCGGGGGCGCACGGCGAGGAAGGCGGCGCCGCTGGAGGCCGAGGACATCGACGCGCTGGTGGACCTGGTGGACCGTCGCGGGCGCGTGCCGCTGCGAGGCTCCGTGCCCGCGCCCCACTGCATGCCGCCCGAAGAGCTGCTCCAGTACCGGGCCCTCAGGATATTGGACGCGGCGGGGCGGGTGGACTGCGTGCGGGACTCGCTGGAGGCCGTGGGCAGTGAGGCGGGCTCTCCTGCCCTGCGCGAGCTGGTGCGCCAGTTGGTGGCTGCCCCTGTGAAGGACCCGGGCCGCCCGGCCTGAGACAGGAGCGAGCGCGTCCTTCAGCCGCCCTTGCGCCAGGGCGGAGGGGTCGGCTCGGGAGGTGCCGGGTCCTGCTCCCAGGTCGCATTCGGCGCGGAGACGGCGAAGGACGCGAAGGCCACGGAGACGCTCGCCTCCAGCACCCGGTAGCCGTACCACCAGCCCACGGGGAGCAGGGCCAGCTCTCCCGGCCCCAGCTCCACCTCCAGGCGTGTGGCCGCCGCCCGCTCTCCGGGCTCACCCGTCATGCGGCGCAGCTCGAAGGCGGGGACGAGCTGGAGCCGCCGCCGCCCATGCACCTGACAGAGCAGCGCGTTCTCCCGCACGGGCTGGTCTTCCGACTGGAAACCCTCCACCTCCAGCGACAGCACCGGCCCGCCTTGGCGCGCCTCGGCCAGCACGAAGTCCGCGGGTGGCCGCAGTGACTCCAGCAGCGGGCGCAGGTCCGGGTGCGCCCCCAGCGACACCGCGCGGGCGCCGCGTCCGGCCGCGTCCCTCATCCCCAGCGCGTCGAGCAACGGGGAGAGCCGCTCCGGCAACCAGCCCGCCGCCTCCGCCACCACGGTGCCCCGCAGCACCACGGGCCTGTTCTGGAAGTAGAAGCGGTCGAAGAACTCCTCCCGGGACAGGGACTCGCGGCGCTCCACCCGTGTATGGCCTTCCGCCTGCCGGTAGAGGTCCCCATAGAGGTCCAGCAGCCCTTCGAGCTTCCGGTGCAGCCCGAGCGCCTTCCGGGTCCCCTCGAAGCACGGGTCCTCCAGCTCGGCCTGCACGGCCGCGCGCGCCAGCCCCGCGTCCACGCCCGCACCTTCGAGCACCTCGACGAGGTCCGGTGCGTCCGCGCCTCGCAGCAGGTTGTCCACCACCCAGCGCCGCCACTCGGGCGTGAGCCGCGCACCGCCGTCGCCTTCCTTCATCGCGCCACCTTCTCCGGCTGGGGGCCGAGCCAGTAGTCCCGCCACTCCGTGTTCCGCGAGGCCCGGTCGAAGCTCACGAACGTCACCGACAAGCTCACGTCCAGCGCCCGCACCGCGTGCCACCAGCCCACCGGGATGAGCAGCGCATCCCCCGGTCCCACCTCGCACGTGTGCACCGTGGCGCGAGCGAAGTCCGGGAAGCGCGTCACGTCCGGCGCGCGGATGTCCACCGCGCTGTAGAGGCCCCGGTCATTGTAGAGCCAGGGTGTCTCCCACGAGGGCACCAGCCAGAAGCGCTTGCGCCCCAGCACCTGGCAGAACAGGACGTTGAGGTGGTCGTGGTGCAGGTTGGACAGCGTGCCCGCCGGGCCGAACCACAGGTGCACGCTGTGCGGCGAGGAGAGGTCCGGCTGGATGTAGCCGGCCGGCGCCCGCAGGTCCGCGAGCAACGGCCGGAAGGCCTCGCGCAGCAACAAGCTGTTGCGGGCGACGAGGTAGACGTCGTTCGTCTCGCCCCCCTCGCGCATGCGGGCCACCAGCTCTCGCAGGGACAGCGAGCGCCGCAGCCGCTCCGCGTTGAAGTCCGGGTCCGCGTCCGACTCGCGCCCCGCCATGACCTCCACCGGCTCGTCTCCGAAGCGCTCCGCGAGCCACTCCGGCGTCCAGCGGGACAGGGCGGGCCAGTCCGCCATCAGTCCCTCGATGATGACGGGACGGTTGCGGTGGTAGTAGCGCTCGAAGAACTCCTCCGGCGGCAGGTGACGCCGCCGCTCCACTACCGGAGCCTCGCCAGTGGGGTGCTCCTGCCGGTACAGCGCGGCCCGGGACTCCAGCAGCGCCTCCAGCTCGCGGCGGCGGTGCGTCGTCGCTCGCGCCTGGATGACGGCGGGATGGGCCGCGACGGACTCCACCTCCGCGCCGGCCTGCTCGGGGGTGAGGCCCGCCTCCTCCAAAAGCACGTTCAGACGACGCGGCGACACTCCGCGCGTCAAGTTCTCCGCGATCCACGCTCGCCACGGGTGCGAGGGGTTCTGAGCAGGCGGCATCACGCGCGGGTGCGATATACCACTAGTGGAGTCCCCGTAGTCGCGTTGGAGACCTGCGATGAGCCTGTCGGATCCGCCCCCGAAGATCGTGCCGAACCCGCCGCCCAACCCGTCCACCCGGAAGGAGCTGATCGTCCCCAATCCGGGCAGCCACTCCCACCCGGACACCGAGCGCACCCGGCCGACGGCTCCGCCCTCCACGCCTCCGCTGGAGAAGTGAGCGCCGGCCCCCGGCGCCTCACCGCAGCTTCCACCAGGTGTTGCCTCCCGGGACGTCGAACTCCTGGAAGGTGACGGACACGCTGACGTCGAGCGCGAACACCTGGTGCCACCAGCCCGCGGGGATGAGCAACATCTCCCCGGGCCCCACCACCGCCTCCAGCACGTCCGCCTCCCGGTACGCAGGGAAGCGCTCCAGGTCCGGCGCATCCGCGTCCACCTGGCTCCACACCTCACGATGGCTGTAGAGGTGGTGCGTCTGGAATGAGGGGATGAGCCGGAAGCGCTTGCGCCCGGCAATCTGCCCGAAGAAGACGGTGCCCAGGTCGTGGTGCATCGCCGTACGCGTGCCCTCGGGCCCCACCCAGAGCTTCACCGCCCCCACGAGGTCCGTCTGGCGCAGCACACCCGGCGGATAGCGCACGTCCTCCATCAGCCCGCGCAATTCCGCGCGCTCCAGGGCGAAGTTGCGCGCCGTGAGGTACAGGTCGTTGGAAGGGCCGCCCTCCAGCAACCGGCGGATGAACTCCCCGAAGCGCATCACCGTGCGGCAGTCCTCCGGGTCCAGGTCGTGGTCCGCGCGCGAATCGCGGCCCGCCATCACCTCCACCTCCACGTCGCCGTAGCGCTCCGCCAGGGCCCGGGGCTGCCAGCGCTCCAGGGCGGGCCAGCCGTCCATGAAGTCCTCCAGGATGACGGGCCGGTGCGCCAGGTAGTAGCGCTCCATCAATTCGCGCGCGGACACGCCCCGGCGGCGCTCCAGTCGCTGGTGCCAGCCGGACTGACGATGCAGCGCCACCCGGGTCTCCAGCAGCGAGCGCAGCCTTCCGTGGGACGCCGCGCGACGCCGCCCCTGCGCCACGGCCGGGTGCTGGCTGGCGGACTCCACCGTGGCCCGCGCCTCCGCTGGAGCGACGCCCGACTGAACCAACGTATGCGTGAGCGTCTCCGGCGCCACGCCCAGCACCAGGTTCTCCGCCAGCCACGTCCGCCATCCTGGCGTCAGCTTGGAGGTCACGTCTCCCATGCACCCGTCCCTTCGAGCCGCGGGCGACTGTAGTCCATGGGAGAGCGGGCGGACGGGCCTCCTTCTTCCTGCCCTACCCTGGAGCGGGCCTCCTCCGGCCCACCGGTTCCGACACGGCCGGACGCCTAGATTCCCTGAAGGAGGCCCGAATGAACTCAGGCAGCGGCACGTCCCGGCTCTTCCGCCATACGGCTGGCGCGGCGGTGCTCGCCGCCCTCTTCGGGCTGGCAGTCCCAGCAAGCGCCCGGGCGCCGGAGCAGGCGCCGCAGCTCACGTGCTACCGGATGGCGCTCGACAACGGGCTGACCGACGAACACGCGGCCACCCAGCTCTGCCGGGGCGCCCGCTCGACCGCCCCCGCCCAGTGCTTCCTGCGCGTGCAGGAAGAGGGCTCACTCACGGAGGGGCAGGCCATGCAGCTCTGCCAGTTCGCCACGCCCGATGACGACCCCGCCACCTGCTACCTCCAGGCCCAACGGAAGACGTTCATCGAGCCGTGGCGCGGGGTGCAGCTGTGCCAGCCTCCCATTCAAGACGTGCAGCGCTACTGCCCCATCATCGTGAACTGATGTTTGGGGCGGGCTAGAGTTGGGGAATGAAGGACCTTCCCACGGCCCGTGATTTGGAACTGAGCGCGGCCGAAGCTCCACCCCTCCCCCGCCAGTTGCTGGCGCCCGGGAGCGAAGCGCTCGCCATGCTGGTGCGCCGTGGCTTCCAGCCCTCCGTGGCCCCGCTGGACCTGCCCTTCCCGGCGGACCTGGCGCCCGAGCGGGTGGAGCGACTGGCGGAGCGGCTGGGCCACTACGCGTTCCGGCTCTTCCTTCGCGGCGCGATTCTCCGGCGCGGCAGCTTCCTCCCCGCCGAGGCCACGAAGTACCTGGAGGAAGCGCAGGCGGCAGCGTTCGCCGACGACCTGGTGGCGCTGGGGCTTGCCGCTCGCGAGGAGGACGGGCGCTACCAGTTGCTCCATCCCGCCGCGAGCTTCGGCGGCACGCTGGAGTGGTACGTGGCGCGCGAGCTGAGCGGGCGGTTCGGCTTCGACGTGGCCGCCGGGGTGAAGTTCCACGCGCCCGAGGTGGGCGGGGACCTGGACGTGGTGGCCGCCGCCGAGGGCCGCCTGCTGTACCTGGAGATGAAGTCCTCGCCGCCCAAGCACCTCGCGCCCGACGAGGTAGGAGCATTCTTCCGGCGGGTGCGCGCGCTGCGCCCGCACCTGGCCATCTTCGTCATGGACACCGCCCTGCGCCTGTCCGACAAGGTGCTGCCGCTGCTCCAGGCCGAGCTGAGCACCCAGCCTCCACCCGCGCCCCGCCGGGTGCTGCGCGAGGTCTGGGCCCTCACCCCGCACCTCTATGTCGTCAACGCGCGGCAGGACCTGCTGACCAACATCGGCATCGCCATCGCTGAAGGCTTCCGCGCCCTCGCGCCTCCGCCTCCGTAGGCGTGGCCGCCGTCACGCGGCGGGAGCAGGACGGTCCCCGTGGCGGCGGAGACGACCGCCCGCGACAGGAGGCAATGAAGCCCTCGCGAATGCCCGTAGAGGACGTCTTGCGCCCCAGCGTCCACTCAATGGGAGAAAGGAATGCCCCGCTCGCGATGAAATCGCGCATGGGCATTGCCCTCACCTGGTCACCAGCCTCCTGGCGCACACCTGCACGGCGCGCCGCCGTCCCTGTCACCCCGCTCGGACCGGGTTGCGACCGGAAGGAACCTTCGTTCCACGGAGGCCTCCCTCCCGCGCCGACGAGCTGCGCCGGAAGGAACCTTCATTCCGCGACGGCCGCCCATGAGCCAAGGGCCATGGAAGGAACCTTCATTCCGCGACGGCCGCCCATGAGCCGAGGGCCATGGAAGGAACCTTCATTCCGCGATGGTCCGAGTGCATGGCTTCTCCTCGCCCTGAGTCAGGCACCTGTCGGCCCCTCACTCACGCTTGGGCCGCCGCGTTCTCCGGGCCCCGCTTCCCGTGGCGTCCCGGGGCTTTCGTCCCCCTCCGGGTCTGCACGCGCATCAACTCGCCGCGTGCGGCTGTTGCCTCCGCCGCCGGCCGTCGGACGAGCCGAGAACCCTCCCGGCGACGCCTACGCATCCACCACAGCGTCACGGCGGCCACGGCAACCAGGGCCCCCAGGCGCGTCAGCGAGGGGAACAGCGGCGACGGATCTCGAATGACCATGAGGGCCTCCTGAGCGGGACACGCCCCGGATTGCACCCTGGATGCCATTCGCCCGGCCCGGTGGCATCGGGAGGTTGCACACCGCCCGCACTTCCTGTCGCGCCAGACTGGCGCACCGGATTGGCGCGGTCGCACCATTCTGGAGCCACCAGACTCACGAAGCCGCGCCCACCTGCTGCTCCCGCATCGCCAGCGCCTCGCGCAGCCGGACGATGTCCACCGGCTTCACCAGGTGCTCGTCGAAGCCGGCCTGCAGCGCGCGAGCGCGGTCCTCCTGGAGGCCGTAGCCCGTCAGGGCGATGAGCAGCAGCCCACGCCCTTCCTCCGTGTCGCGCAGCGCCCGGGCCACCCCATAGCCGTCCAGCCCTGGCAGCCCGATGTCCAGGAGGACGACGTCCGGCCGCAGCTCGCGCGCCTTCGCCAGTCCTGACAAGCCGTCCTCGGCCTCGAAGACGGTGTGGCCATCCGCCTCCAGCAACTGACGCACCAGGTGGCGGCTGTCGGCGTGGTCCTCCACCAGCAGCAGCCGGCGTCCCACCCCGGGGAGCACCTCGGCGACCCGAGGCTGCGGCGCTTCCCGCGCCGCGCCGCGCGGCAAGCGCACCGTGAAGGTGCTCCCCCGGGAGGCGCCCTCGCTCCGTGCCCGCACGGTGCCTCCGTGCAGCTCCACCAGACGCTTCACCAGCGTGAGGCCCACCCCGAGCCCGCCCTGGGAACGGTCCAGGGAGCGGTCCGCCTGGAAGAACAGCTCGAAGACGCGCGGCAGCACCTCCGGCGGCAGGCCCACGCCCGTGTCCGAGACCTCCAGCACCACGTCCTCTCCCTCCACACGCGTCCGCACGGAGACGCGGCCGCCCTCGGGCGTGTACTTGAGCGCGTTGGACACCAGGTTGGTGACGACCTGGCCCAGGCGGCTCTCGTCGCCCTCCAGCCACGTCGACTGCACGTCCACTTCGAGCCGGTGCGCCTGCGTCCGCCCGGAGGACTCGAGCGCGGCCATGGCGCGGCGCACGCACTCGGACAGGTCCATGGGGCCCTTCTGCAGGGTGATGCGGCCGCTGCTGACGCGGGCCACGTCGAGCAGATCATCCACCAGTCGGGCCAGGTGGAAGGCCTGACGCTCCACCAGGGCCCGGGTCCGCTCGCGCCGCGCGTCGTCGCGGGCGATGGAGAGCACCTTCACGCCGCTGGTGATGGCGGACAGCGGGTTGCGCAGCTCATGTCCCAGCATGGCGAGGAACTGGTCCTTGGCGCGGCTGGCCGCCTCGGCCTCGGCGCGCGCGGCCTCGGCCTCGCGCATCTTCGCCCGCAGGGCCGCCTCCCGCTCCGCCGCCAGCGCCGTGGTCCGCGCGAGCGCCACCCGCAGCCCCTCCAGCTCGGAGATGCCGGTGGGGCCCACGTTGGTGAAGGCCGCGGGCGTGGCCGCGCTGTCCGTCGCCGCGCGCGCCAGGGCCCGCAGCGGGTGGGTGATGCGGCGCCCCACCCAGGTCGCCCAGGCTCCCGCCACGAGACAGCACACCAGCCCCGCCACGAGCAGCGCGAGCAGCGAGCGCTCCATCGGAGCGGAGAAGACCGCCCGGGGCGCGGAGAACACCACCGTCCAGGGCACCACCTGCGCGCGGGACACGGCCGAGAAGACCTCCATCCCATCAATCGTCCTCGCGGGAAAGAACCCCTCCGGCGAGTGGGCACGCATGTTCGCGACGAACGCCGGAGACGCCACCTTGCCCACGAAGCGCTCCGCCCCGCGGCTGCGCGAGAGGATGACACCCTCCTCGTCCACCAGCGTGCCCACCCACTCGCTGGGGATGCGCTGCTCGGACCAGAGCTTGTCGAAGTGCTGCATCGAGTACAGCGCCACCAGGACGCCGGTGATGCGCTCCCCGCGCCGCACCGGCATCGCCACCACCACCGTGGGTGGGCCCTGCATCCGCTCGACGGGGTAGTCCACGATGACCGGGCGCCCCGTCTCCAGGGCCTCTCGCAGATAGGGGAGCCCCAGCGGGCTGGACACGCTCGTGCCGAACGGCTCGTCCGTGGTGAGGAGGGTGCGTCCGTTCGCATCCACCAGCGCCAGGGAGCTCCACGGCTGCCGCGAGCGGACGACGGTGCGGGCCGTCGCATAGAAGGTCTCGTACTCCCCTCGCGCCAGGAGCTCGGAGTGGGACAGCACTTCCAGCGCCCGGATGGACTGGCCCAGCTCGCGGTCCACCGCCAGCGCCAGCGCCCGGGCCGTCTCCCGCATGCCCTGTTCCCTGGCGCCACGCTGCGAGGTGGCGAAGCGGTCGACGGCCCCCGCCGCGAAGAGGACGAGGGGAATGAGCAGCCCCAGCGCGAGCAGCGCGAGGTGGAAGCGAAGCGGGCGCGCCTTCATCGACCGGATTCTGGGAGAGACTCGAGCATGGAGGAGGCCGACGCCGTTCGAGGGGGAGCGTCGCGTCCCCCATCCTGCCCGGCCCGGGAGTCAAGAGGCCCCTCTCGTATCTCGGACTGGCACGGGTTGAACAGTTACCCCCGGTGCTCCTCGTCTCCTGTCCAAGCTATCCTGAGGCCCATCCCGTCCGAGCGGGATTCGAGGGCCCCCATGAGAGCCGCGCCATGGATGCTGAGTGCCGTGCTCGCGGTGGCGGCCGGCTGCGCGCCCACCACGCTGAGCCCCATGGGCGTACGGCTGGCGCGGGGAGACCCGAGCCACATGACGACCCGCGCGGGCATGCGCACCGGCCCCCGGATGTCCGTGCCCCTCCAGGCCCCCGAGGACTTCGAGGGCAACCGCGCGCCCTTCTCCTCCCCTCAGTGGAGCGTGGCGTACGAAGCGGACCTGCTCTTCCCGGTGGGCGGCGGCACCGGCCTGCACGTCGGCTTCCAGGGCGAGGTCGGCTGCGATGAACTCGAGGCCACCTGCCCCGTCCCCATTCCCGGCTACGGCCTCTCCATGGGCCTGTCCCACTACTTCGAGCTCGGTGACGTGAGCCTCGCGCCCGCGGTGATGCTTCGCGGGGCCACGGACTTCGGCCTGGCCTCGGTGGGAGGCCCCTCCAGCGTGGTGGGCGCGGAGGCGTCCGCCTCGCTCGCGGTGCGCATGGACGACACGGTGGTGGGCGTGGTGCCCTTCCTCGGCGTGCACCGCGTCGTCATCGGCGACCGCACCACCACGGCCACCTACGGAGGGATGGCGCTCGCGGGGCACTTCGAGTTCGGCGACGGAGAGTTCCTGGAGCTCACCGCCGGCGCCGGCCGCGTGGACATGCGCGGCGTGGAGCCCTGGTGGGCGCCCATCTTCGGCTTCCGTGGCGGCCCCTGAGCGCACCGGCACGGCGAGCAACGTCGACTGCCGCATACTCGCGGGCCGGTCCATTGACACCCCGAGAGCCGGAAGCGCACAGTCGAATGCGCCATGAGCGCGAATACCCCTTCGTATCAGTCGTGGCTGGAGTCCTTCGCCGCCGAGCACGGCGCCGCCGCCGGCACCATCCACGTGCAGCGTGGAGCGGACCTGGAGCTGGTCGCGGCCCTCAACATCCCACCGCCCGTGCTGAACGCCGTCCGTCTCGTCCCGCACGGCAAGGGCATGGCGGGGCTGGCGCAGGTGCGCAAGGCGCCGGTGCAGACCTGCAACCTGAAGGAAGACGACACCGGCCGCATCAAGCCGGGCGCGAAGGCCGTGGACGCGCGCGCGGCGGTGGCGCTGCCCGTGCTGGACGGCGCTGGCCAGGTGCGCGCGGTGGTGGGCATTGCCTTCCTGACGGAGGGAGCGCTCCCCGCCGAGCGCGAGCAGGCGCTGATGACGGCCGCGGCCCGACTGCCGCTCACGGATGCTTGAGCCCACACGGGGCCTGACGCCTCCTGGCGCCGCGCGGGCTCGCGCCGTGGCGGGCTGGGCGACCTTCTGCGCCCTGCTGCTGGCCTTCGTGCTGGTGCCCTTCGCCCTCTTCGGCCCCGACCTGGACGCGGTGACGCAGCGGTACCTCGCCGCACGGCCTCCCGCCTGGCAGGTGGCGCTGGTGCTGGGCGGGCTCCTGGCCGGGGACATCCTGCTGCCCGTGCCCTCCAGCCTCGTGAGCACCGCGGCCGGAGGGCTGCTGGGCTTCTGGGGCGGCCTCGCCACCAACTGGGCGGGGATGATGGTGGCCTGCGCGGTGGGCCATGGCCTGGGCGCCCGGGCGGGGACGTCCGCGCTGCGGCGCATGACGGGTGAGGCGGAGGTGGAGCGCCTGGCGCGCGCTTACGAGCGGCTGGGCCCGTGGTTCCTCCTGGTGTTCCGCGCGGTGCCGGTGCTGGCGGAGGCCTCCGTCGTGTTCGCGGGCACCAGCCGCATGCCCCGGCGGAGCTTCTTCACGGTGTGCGCCCTGTCCAACCTGGGCGTGGCCGCCACGTACGCGGCCCTGGGCGCCACGGCGGCGGAGCTGGAGTCCTTCCTCGTGCTCTTCGCGGGCATGGTGCTGATGCCGGGCCTCGCGCTCGCCTGGGTGCGCAGCCGGGTGCAGACCCCTTCACGCTGAGTCGAGGAGCCGGGCGCGCTCACGAGGGCGCGCCCGGTCCAGCGTGAATCACGCCCGCGCGGCGCGAGCGTCGCGGCCCCGGGCGCGGGCGGCCTTGGAGAGCGCATCCGCGCCCTTCTCGTCGCCGCGCATCCACTCCTTCATGGCCGGCACCACCTGCTTGCTCCAGCCCTTGCCCGCGCGGATGCCGAGGAAGTCCTTCACCAGCGCGTCCAACATGGCCGCGAGCTGCTCGGTGAGGAAGAGACGCTCGGAGATCTGGTCGTCCTCCTCCTCGCTCATCAGCGCCGGCAGCTTCGCCGCGCGGACGTCGAGGAACTCGGAGTCCACCGTGACTTCGTACTCCTTCTCGCCGTTGGTGAGCCGCAGCCGCGCCTGGGCCACCAGCAGGCCCCGGTCCAGCGAGTGCTTCACCTGCTCGGAGTACGGCGCCAGCGTGCCCTTGGCGCTCATCTCCGTCACGTCGCCCGCCACGCCGCGCAGCACCACCCGGCCCATGAAGAGCACGGTGACGCCCTCGCCCTCGTGCTCGATGAGCACGTCGCCCGACTCCGAGCGCCACAGCAGCCACGTGAGGAACTCGCGGCCCAGATAGGCCCGGCCGCGCAGGAGCGCCTCGCGGGCCTTGCCCTTCTCGACCTCGGCCTCGTCCTGCTTCTCCTCGGTGGCGGCGCCGTCCACGCCGGTGTCGCCCCGCATGAAGGCCGACTCGGCCCGTGCCTGCTCACGCCCCGCCATGGGTCACCTCGTCCGCCGCCGTCGCCGGCAGGTCCATGCCAATCAGCTCCGCCGTAGGCCCCAGGGAGGCCTCGTCGAGCCCCTCGGTCCGCGCATGGTCCGCCGGCGTCATGCCGGTGAACTTCACGCTCAGCGCGCTCTCCAGCGCCACCATGATTTCGTCCACCGTCTTGCGCGAGGCGGCCCAGATCTGCACCTGCTGCGTCTTCAGGTTCCAGGCCACGTCCAGCACGGCGGTGCGGGGCGTGGCGCGGTTGCGCAGCATCTGGCGAATCTCGCCCTTGAACTGCGTCTTCTCGCCGCGGCTGGGCGGACGGTCATTCTCCTTCTCGAAGGCGGCGGCCCACTTGGTGAGCTCGGCCTTCATCGCCGCGGCGGGCACCTTGATGGAGTCGATGCGGAAGGCGAACAGCGCGTACTCGCCGTAATAGAGGCGGCTGGTGGGGAACTCGATGGAGTCCGCATTCTCCAGCTCCACGAAGCCGGCCGCGCGCTCTTCCTCGGACTTGCGGTCGATGGGCTCGAACGCGTGCGCCTTGAGGCCGCGCGTGAGCCAGCGCTTGATGTCGGAAGGCGCTTCCTTCGCCGGTTCGGCCCGGAAGCGCGAGAAGGTGACTGCACCACGAAGGACTGGCATGGGGCGCGGCAGGATGGGGGGCTCGCGCCGCGTCGTCAAGGCACTCGCGGTCACTGGACGCCCCCTGCTCCACCCGCGTGATTTCGCGCTAGCGTTCTCCTCATGTTTCGTATCACCACTCTCGTCGTCCTGATGTGTGCGCTCCTGCCCCGATGGGGGCTTGCGCAGGACACCGGCACTGCCGTGCCCCCCGGGGATTCCCTCGTCGCGCCGCCGCTCGTTCCCGCGCCGGAGCAGGTGGAACCCGAGGCTTTCGAGCCCGCCGCCGCGACTTCCGCGATTGACCAGCCCCAGGAAGCGAAGGGCATGCCCGCCGCGCCTCGCATCCTCCTGGAGACGCTATCGGGCGGAGCGGGCATGGTGGCCGGAGGGCTGGGGGGCCTCGTGCTCGGCATCGTGACGACGGATTGCGCCCTGTTCGAGTCTGACTGCTCCGCGGCGGTCGCCTTCGCCCTGTCCGGAATGGCGCTCGGCTCGGCGCTGGCGACGTGGGGCGCCGGCAGCCTGATGAATGGCAAGGGCGGCTTCCTGAGCACGCTGCTGGGCGCTGTCCTGGGCACGGGCGCGGGGTTGATCGCCGTGTCGGCCGACCAGGACGGCACCCTGGCGCCCATCGCGCTGCTGTCCCTGCCCGCCGTTGGCGCGATGGCGGGCTTCGAGCTGTCGCGGCACCTGGAGCAACCCTCGCGATTCTCCCTCACGGGAGACCGCGTCCCCATGGCTCCGACTTTCGGCACCACGCCGCACGGTGGCTTCATGGGTGGAGTCTCCGGCCGCTTCTGAGCGCGGCCTCCAGCCCCACCCGCACGCTCGCCAGCGCGAAGAACCGAAGGAATCGGCCCGAGTCCGTACAACAGGCTACCGCTCCCACCTTCAGGCGGGAGCGGCCGGACCATTCATTCCTTCGAAGGAGCGTAGAGATGCCTGTGCTGCCCCCGTTCAGTCTCCGTGTGTCCCTGGTGTTGCTCATGCTGGCGGTTTCAGCGTGCGGCACCGACGACGAGCCAACGGGAGAGCCCGACGCGGGCACGGGCACGGACGCGGGCGTCAGCCTGGACCCGGCCCCTACCCGCACGCAGCCCGGCGAGTACACGTGCACGGGCTGCCCGGACAGCGACATCGCGTCCTTCCAGCTCAACGCGGGCGAGGTGACCCGGGAGACATTCGAGGGGACGGTGAGGAACGCGCAGGGGAACGGCACCTTCTTCGTCGCGGGCACCGACGGCCAGCAGCTCATCGGCACCATCGAGACCAACCCGGACACCGGGGACTTCAGCTTCACCGCGCCGCTCTTCTGCGGCGAGCAGCTCGTGAAGTGCGTGTGGTCCAACAGCGCGGGTTCCTATGTGCTCGTCACCCGCGTCATCACCACCGACTGCGTCACCTCGGACATCCGCGCCACCCTCTCCTGGGATGGACTGGGCGCCGACTGGGAACTCCACCTCATCAAGCCGGGCGGGCGCATCAATGACGACGTCACGGACTGCACGTGGACCTCGTGCGTGAACAGCTCGCCGGACTGGGGTGTGCAGGGCGATGCGTCCGATGACCCGAAGAAGGACGTGGACGACACGGGAGACTTCGGCCCGGAGAACATCTTCCTCAGCAAGCCGGAGAATGGCGTCTACCACGTCATGGTCGAACACTGGGGCAGCGGCAGCCCGGAGTCCGACGGGCGGCTCGTCCTCAACGTGGCCGGAAAGGTGACGGTGCTCGACATCCAGAATCTGCCGTCGAGGACCGTCTGGCGCGCGGCCACCATCACCTGGCCCGGTGGCGTGGTGACCCCGTCCACCGAGAAGTACGACTGCTCCGGAACCTGGAGCAGCGGCTGCGAGGCCGCGCTGCCGTAGCGGGACGTGCCGCTACTTCGCAATCCACGCCGCGAAGCGCTTGTCGAGGATCGCCGTCGCCTTGTCGACGGCGTCCCAGGTGTCGTCATCGAGCTTGGGCTCGTCGTGACCGTACGGGCCCGCGCGCTTTCCGAACACCTTCTTGAGGTCGGCTGTAATCCACAGATTGTTCATGTTGTGGAACCAGCGCCACGCCATCTCGCGGAGCCCCGGCGCATCGCGGAGGTGGTCACTCCAGAGGCCGCGCGGAAGCGCCTGCTTCACGAACTCCGACCCCTTTGCCTTGCGCGCTGCGACTGCCGCGAGCAGCTCGCGGTGCGCCGGGAACCGCGAGCTGTCCAACAGGCCTCGGGTCGCGGCATAGCCGACGAAGAGCCCTGTCGTCACGTCGGGATACCGCATCAGCGCACCCGCGCTCTTCACGGCGAGGGTGACGGAGACGGACTCGTCGAACTCGACCTGGAGCTCAACGTGCCCCGCGGTGTCGAGCGCGTAGGACCAGTCGGCGACGGTGAGTTCATCCTCGTCAGCGAAGGCGGCACTGCGCCCGGTGGGCGGGCCGAGCAGCTTCGTGACCTCCGCCTCCGAGGTCGCCTTCCACGGCACCCCCAGGACGTCCTCGCCAAGCTTCGACCGCACCCACGCGAAGGAGAGGTAGGGGATGAACGTCTTCGCGGTCTTGGGAACCTGCGGAAAGGCCTCGTTCAGGACTTCATGCGAGAAGACGAGCTCGACGCCGTGCTTCGCGGCCTCCACGTTCACCGAGTCATTGTTCTCGCTGGTCGATGGCGGCACCTTCTTGCCGAGCACCCCTGTCACATAGGCGATGACCTCGGGGTCGTCCGCGCGTCTTCCAAGCAGTGACGCCAGTTGCTGCGTCTTCGGACCGAGCTTCTTCATCAGCGCCGTTGGCGCGGCCCTGGGCGCAGCGGCCACGGGCGCTGCCGCAGGGGAAGCAACCGCGGCGTCGCCGTCGAGCCAGGCTGCGAAATCAAAGGACTTCGCCTTCGGCACCTTGACCTTCTTCGCCTTCAGCCACGCGGCCAGCGCTTCTCGTCCGGAGGCTCCGTCCTCGTCGTCGAGGTCATCGACCTCCGTTTCGCCCGTGGACCACAGCGTCAGGAACTCCTCGAGGCTGTTCGCGACGGTACGCGCCTCGCCCTCCGAACCCAGCAGCGCTACCGCGGGCGGAGCCTTGGCTCCGGTGTTCACGAGCGCGAGCAGCGAGCCGTCAGGAAGACTCAGGAACGCGAAGGCGTCACGGCGAAGCCGGGCTGCCTTGTCTGGATTCCACTCCTTCGGAATGGCCTGGGCTTCGAGCGCATCGAACCAGCCCAGCGTTCCATGCGTCTGCTTGCCAACCCAGCCGCCGACGTCCTTGAGCAACGTCGGAATCTCATGACCCTTGGGAGCCGCGGAGAGCTTGACCGTGTATTTCGCCATTCACGGCAGCTTCCGCCAGATTCGCGAGGTCGCAAACACGATTCGGGTCGAGCTCCATCGCCTCGCCGCCCCCTGCTCTACCGGGGCACCGAGCCGCTCGCGGCCACGGCTGTTCCCGCCAGCCCCGAAGCTCCCAGCTGTTCGAGGAGTGAGCGCAAGTCGTAATAGAAGCGCTCACCTGCCATCAGCCCGTCTCGGAAGGTGATGAAGACCGCCAGCCGCAGCTCCACCGGTCTCCCGGTAGCGGCGAGGCCCTGGAAGTCTCCCACGTGCCGTCCGACGTAGCGGGCCTCCGCGATGAGTGTTCCGTCCTCGGTCCAGTACTTGCGTTCTCCCTTCACCACCACGTCGAACGCGCTCCACCATTCGGCGTAGTACGCCTCCGCGCCCGCGCGGCCGTGGTAGGTCCGGCCGAGTGCGACATCCTCGAAGATGCACGTCTCGTGCACTGTTTCGAGCGTCTCCCTCATCAGGTGCTGGTTCTCCGCCTCGACATGGCGCCTGACGAGCAGCTCATGCCCGCGCCTGAGTGCCTCCGCGCCTTGGACGTGTTGAAGCTCCTGCATGGCAACCTCCCGGGACTGCGTAATGGACCCGGTGAGCATGTGGAGGAAGAGGTACAGTCAGAAGGTCCATTCAGGACCTTTCTACTGGTCCACTTCCGCTCATGCCCAGGCGCGCCACGACCTACCTTCCGCCGCTGGAGCGGCCCCTGCGGGCACGGACGCGCCAGCGCGATCTATACGAGCTCCTGCGGGCGGCCATCCTGGACCGTCGCCTTCGCCCCGGCACCCGGGTGCCGTCCACGCGCGAACTGGCGCGTGAGTACGGCGTGGCGCGCGGCACCGTCGTGGCTGTGTATGGCCAGCTCGTCTCGGAGGGGTATCTCTCCGGACGCGTGGGCGCCGGCACCGTCGTGAGCGAGACGCTCCCCGACGAGCTGCTTTCGCGCGGGCTGCCTCCGCAGCCGCGCTCCACCACGACGTCCCACCCTCCGCTGAAGCCCACGCTCTCGCGGCGCAGCCGCCTGTTCGTGGACAGCCCCTTCCCGCTGAGGCCCGCGGCCCTGGCGGGACAGGCCTTCGTGGCGCACCGGCCCGCGCTCGACGCCTTCCCCGTGAAGCTGTGGGCCCGGGTGGCGTCCAGCCGGCTCCGGCGGCTGTCGGGAGCCGCGCTTGCGGATGGAGACCCGCTCGGAGATGCGCGGCTGCGCGGCGTGATTGCCGCATACCTCGGCTCGGCGCGGGGCGTGCGGTGCGAACCGGACCAGGTCTTCATCCTCTCCGGAACCCAGCAGGCGCTCGAGCTGGTGGCCAGGCTGGTGCTCGACCCCGGAGACGCGGCCTGGGTGGAGGACCCGGGCTACCCTGGCGCCAGCCGCGTCCTCCAGGCCTCCGGTGCCACGCTGTGCCCGGTCCCCGTGGACGCGGAGGGCCTGTGCGTCTCCTCCGGCGAGGACACGTCGCCCCGGGCCCGCCTGGCCTGCGTCACGCCCGCCCATCAGGCTCCGCTCGGCGTCGTCATGTCCCTGCCACGCAGGCTCGCGCTGCTCGACTGGGCCCGCAGGCGGCGCGCGTGGATCTTCGAGGACGACTACGACAGTGAGTACCGCTACGAGTCCAGGCCGCTGCCGGCGTTGCAGGGACTGGACTCCCTCGGCTGTGTCCTCCACGCGGGGAGCTTCAGCAAGACGCTCTTCCCGTCACTGCGGCTGGGCTACCTCGTGGTGCCCCACTCCATCGTGGACGTCGTGGCGCGAGCCCGCTCCCTGGTGGACCGGTATCCCGGCATCCTGCCCCAGGCCGTGCTCGCGGACTTCATCGAGGACGGACACTACGCTCGCCACCTGCGCCGGATGCGCGAGCTCTACGCCGAGCGTCGCGATGCGCTCGCGCGCTCCATCGCGAACCGGCTGGGCGGCGCGCTGGCCCTGCCGGAAGGGGGCGCGGGACTCGACACGGTGGGATGGCTGGGAGCCGGCTTCGAGGAGCAGGACGTGGTGACGACGGCGGCCGCGCACCGCGTCCTCCTGGAACCGCTCACCCGCTACCGCCTCCAGGCGAAGCTGCCGCCGGGCGTCCTCCTGGGCTTCGCGTCGCTCTCGGTGCGGAAGATAGACGAGGGCGTGACACGCCTGGCTCGCGTGCTGGACGGGCGTTGAGGTGCGGGGCCACCCGCCCGTCGGCGGTCCTGATGTTCACCTCAGCCCATACTCACGCGGGGCAGCGTGAAACGAAAGGTGCTGCCACTGCCGAGGCTGCTCTCCGCCCAGATTCGCCCGCCATGCGCCTCGACGATGCTCCGCGAGATGTGCAACCCGAGCCCGTTCCCGCGGCGGTCGAACCGGCTCACCTGGCGGAATCGCTCGAAAATCGTCTCCAGCAGGTCCTCCGGGATGCCCGATCCGGTATCGGTGACGGAGACCCTGCATTGCTCGCCGTCCAGTTCGGCGCGCAGCTCGACCCGACCGCCCTCCCGAGTGAATTTCATGGAATTGCTCAGCAGGTTCGCGAGGACCTGGAGGATGCGCTCCGGGTCGAAGATCGCGAGGAGCGAACCGGAGGGTTCGACGAGGGATAACGAGAGGCCTTGAGCGGAGGCCGCGTGCTGGAAGACTTCGACCGACTCCCGCATCACCTGGGTGACGTCGTTGGGCACGGCATTCACCTGGAGCTGGCCCGCCTCGATGCTGACGACGTCGAGCAAGTCGTTGATGAGGCGGTTCATGCGAGCCGTGAAGCGCTGGATGCCCTCGGCACGCTTCACGACTTGCTTGCCGCTCTCGTCGTGGGTCGCCTCCTTCACCAGGAGGGCTGTGCTCACCGCGACGCCGCCCAGCAGCGAGCGAAGGTCATGGCTGACCATCCCCAGAAAGTCATCGCGCGTGCCCAACGCCGCATCGGCCCCCTTGCGCTCGAGCAACAGGTCCTTGTCGGTCTCATCCCGCTCGAAGCGAAGGAGCTCGGCGAGCGCTCGCCGCCGCGCCTCACGCTCGCTGGTCAGCTGAGCGGCCTGCGCGCTGCGCTCCTGGGCCAGGGCGCGGTCTTCCTCAGTCCGCTCGCCCCGGAGCGCGGCGCTCGAACCGACGCCGGCCGTGTCGGCCTTCGCGCGGGCTGCCTTGAGCACGTCATCCGCGCGGCCCTGCGCACGGGCCAGAACCTCGTCCGAGTCCGCCTCTATCGAGGCCCGCTTCCTCTCCAGCTCTCCGTCCGTCTTCGCACGCTCGTTGCGAAGGCTGCCATCGGTCTGCTCGCGCTCGGGCTTCCTTTGACTCATTTCTTCATTCATAGGGTGCTCCACCTCTCATGAACACTTCGGCGCGGACGAGGGCGGTGAAGACGTGCATTTCTTGGCGCTTCACGGCCAGGCCTCCGGAGGCTTGCCCCTTCGAAGGAGCCCGGGCAGGCGAGCAATGGCGCTCGAACCGAGATAGCTTGAGCCTGGCCGCCACGAGCGCCGAGACGGAAGGACACGATGGAGCGCAGCTACCGCGGCTACACCTTGAGACGCGCCCTCCCCGGGGAGCTACCGTCCCTCCCTGACGTCGAGCACCTCGCGGCACAGCAGTTCCGCCACTCGCCACATCCGGATGCGGCCGAGCTCCCGGTGCAGTCGCTCGAGCAACTGCACGAGCACCAGCAGCAGGGTGGCGTGTGGGTGGCCGTGGCGAAGGATGGCGCCATCGCGGCGTTCGCCATCTGCAAGCCTGTGGACGGCGACCTCTTCATCGTCGAGACGGACGTGCACCCGGCCCATGCGCGGCAGGGGCTGGGTGCAGCCCTCTTCGAGCTCCTCGGCCAGTGGGCCCGGGAGGAAGGCTACCCTGCGCTGCTGCTCACCACCTTCGGGGATGTCCCCTGGAATGCGCCCTACTACGAGCGCCTCGGCTTCCGCATCCTCCGAGCCGACGAGCAGGGGCCGGGGCTGCGCACCATCCGCGCCCAGGAAACGCAGCTCGGCCTCCCTCCCGAGAGCCGCGTCTGCATGAGGCTCGCGCTCGCCGCGCCACCCGCCCCGACTCGCTGAAGTCGCGGCGGGTCGGTCAGAACGCCAGCCAGCGCGCGGACGAGACCTTGTCGCCGAAGCTCCAGCTGTTCAGGTTGACCTCGCGGATGGTGCCGCTGCCGATGAGGTCCTTGTAGCTGCCGCCGTAGTTCGAGTCGTTGTAGAGCCGCACGCGGTGGCCGGGCGGGATGCACCAGCGGACGGCCGAGGCCTTGTCGTTGAAGGCGTCGATGCTGTGGAAGCTGGCCCAGTTCTTCAGGCTCCGGTCCGCGTAGTCGAAGATGAAGCCGCGGTCGCTGAAGTCGGAGTCGTCGTAGAAGTCGACATAGGCGTGCTGGAGGTCGGAGCCGCACCCGGCGTCCGCCCAGATGTTGCGGAACTCCACCAGCTTCACCGAGCCCGCGGGGCCGTCATCCGCGTGCTCCGTCGCGTAGAGGACGAGGTTGCGGTCCGGACCGACGAAGATGCCGCCGGCCGCGTCGAGGTTGCACTGCCGCGAGCCATCATTGCTGCAGTACAGGTGCTTCGAGGCGACATGCTCCAGGCGCATGTGGCCGTCGACGTTCACCCGGTAGAGGTGGGCGTAGTCATCGCTGACGGCGCCCCACCGCAGCCCGCCCAGCCGCGTGCCCACCATGTAGAGCTGCGAGTCGTTGCAGTCCGTGACGAGGTTGAGGTTCTGGAAGGGCCCCCACTCGCCGGAGGCCAGCTCCCAGTCGTACCACTGATCCGTGCGGCTCCACTGGTTGGTGCCGGAGCGGAGGTTGCTCTCGGTGGAGAAGAAGACCTCGAGCGACTTCGCGTCGTACTGCCCGAGCAGCAGCAGGTAGCGCCCGTTGGACAGCTTCGTGAGAGACGCCGTCCCCGCGTTCGCGGTGTTGCCGTAGATGAACGCGAACGGGCTCGGGCTCAGGGTGGAGTTGTAGTCGTAGAGCGCGATGCGCCCGGCCCAGGGCCCCTCCTCCATGGGCAGGGCGACGATGTTGCCCACCGCCTGCATGCCTCCGCCGTGGGTGTAGCCCTCCAGCACGGGGAGCGCCGTCACCGCGCGGTCATCCCCCGGCGGGGCCGTGTCCTCGGGCTGGGCAATGGTGGTGGCCAGCCGGTTGGAGCGGAAGCGCAGCCCCTCGCCGTTCCGGGTGGCCATGTGGACCAGGTGGCCCACGTTGCCGCCGGGATTGCCATCCCGCTTGGACAGGACGAAGTAGCGGCCGTAGTCGAGCGGCAGGCGCTGGATGCCCTCCCAGTGGTTGCTGCCCGGGTAGGCGACGTTGAAGTTGAACGGCCCCGGGTTGAAGCCGAGCACCTCGCCATGATCTCTCAGTTCGGCGAAGCGCGCGGGCACGTCGGGGATGCACAGGTTGCAGTCCAGGCTCCCCCAGGCGCAGGAGGTGTCTCCACCCAGGGTGACGAGCGCGGAGGACCGCGCGGTGGCGGTGGCCTCGCTCGTGGTGGAGGCGGCCTCGGTGCCCTCCGACCCGCAGGCGGTGAGCCCCACGAGCGCCACGAGTCCGGTCAGCGCCAGTACCGGCGCATGAGAATGCGTGTCTTGAAGCTGGAACATGGTTTCCTCCTCGAGCGTGTTCACTGTCAGGCGTCGCAGGCCTGTTTCTCCCGCGCGCGTCAGGCTGACGGCGTCCACGGCACGATGCGCAGCGTGCTGCCGTCTTCCATGGGCTTCACCTCGTGGAGCGTCATCGCGAAGGTGCCCGTCGCCGCGTCGCGCGTGTGGTGCACGATGAGGGGCATCAGGGGCAGGCCCGGCATCGCCTCGGTCATCCAGGCGTAGCCGTCCTCGGGAGTCTTCGCCTCCAGGACACAGGCCACGCCGTGCCCCGTGAGCGCTCCGTTGCAGAGCATCTGCAGGTCCTCCAGCGTGCGCACCTCGTCCGCGAAGAGGAGGTCGGGGTCCTGCCGCAGGAACGAACGCACCGCCTGCGCCACGGTCCGCTCCTGTCCCACCCTCACCATGCCGATGGCGTTGCCCGCGCCGCCCTTCGGTTCCGCCACCGCCGCCAGCGCATGCACGTGGTCGGGCAGCGCATCCATGAGGGCGCGCAGGGTCGTGCTCCGACCCGTTCCGGAGGCGCCCGTGAGCAGCACCAGCTGTCCGCTGAACAGCGCCTTGCCCAGCTCCCGGAAGTGCGCTTCCAGGAACGTCCCCGCGTCGGCGGCGAGCGGCAGGCGGGTGATGCTCGGGAACGCCTGACGCGTCTCGCGGTCTCGTGCCAGCGCCGTGGTCCAGGTGCCCAACGCGTCGTCGCGGAACGTCACCCGGAACACCAGGTCCGGGTCCGCCGCGCCCGAGGGGAAGGAGACGCCGCCGCGCTGGGGCATCCTCGGATCCGCGCCGCGTTTCGCGTACGCCGCCAACGCCTGCCCCAGCGGCCGGTACAGCGCGTAGGCCATGGGCTGCCGTACCGGTACCCGCTCCGCGGCGAGCAGCCCCACCCGGTCCGGCGAGTCCTCCGTGATGAAGAAGAACGAGAGGCCCGCGTTGATTCGCATGGCAGGCGTCGCTCCCCCGCCCTCCGCGTCGGTCTCGTCGTAGTCCTCCGCCGCCCAGACGGAGAACAGCGCCGCGCCCGTCCTCGCCGCGACGTCGAACAGGGCCGCCGCCAGGGCCTCGGGCGTCGACGGCGACAGGGGCGCCTCCGCCGGTGCCCGACCCGCCGCCTCCAGCTGCGTCAGCAGGCTGGCGAACACGGCGTCAGGCGTGGACGGAGGCTCGGGCTTCAGGTTCGGAGTCGTCATGGCACGCGGACGATGCCACGGCGCGCGCCAGCCCCGCCACGGCCGACGACGCCGCCCCTGCTCGGGAGTCCGGACATAGCGTCGACTACGTCGGACGTGGTTGGAGCCGGGCTGGAAAGGATTCCTCCACCCCCGGCAGGAACAGGGGCTCCCCCGCGCGCGCCGCGGCGATGGCCAGCTCGAAGTCGAGATCGCCGTACCTGTCGAGCAGCGCGGGCGGGAAGAACCGCCCGTCCTCCCCTTCCCGCTCGTTGGCTATGTCGGGCTCGAGCTGCTCCCAGTAACGCGTGCTGGCATAGATGAGCGCCCGGATGCCGCCGCTGGCATAGGCGGCGGTGTACGTGTCCAGGAACAGCGCGCTCGCCGAAAGCTCCCCTCCGACGGAGAGCACTGCGTTGCGGTCACCGTACTGGCCAAAACAGGCTCCCGCGAGCTGGACCCCGCCGTCGACGAAGATGCGGGCGCCATTGGCAAAAGCGAGCGAACGGGCACGCAGCATTCCCGTGATGCAGATACACGCTGGCGTGTAGTCATCCGTCCACAGACCGGCGTGCTCCGTCGTCGTCAAGTCGCCGTCGATGACCACGACATAGGGGCCCCTGCCCGTCTCGATGGGCTCCTCCGTCTGGCAACCGGAGCGATAGAGCCGCACGGAGATGGGCGCGGGGGTGGTGGATGCGAGCTCCGCGAACTCCCGGTGCCAGGGCCGTGCCTGGAACTGGGAGATCAGCTCTGGAATCGTGCTCTGTTGTCCCGCCTCATCGAGCCGCATGGGTTCCTTACTACCAGGACCGCGGATCGGACGCGCCCAGCTCGGCCTGCAATCCCTGCCCTGGGGCGCGCGTCACCTCCGCGAGGAGCATGGGCCGGAGCACCCCCTTCCGGGTGGCGTGATTCAAGAACGCACGCGTCGGGTGGGTGATGCGGAAGGAATCGAATGCGCCCAGCTGGCGCACGGACAGACCTGCCTCCTCGAGCACCGGCACACGCTCCTCCGGCAGGAAGAGGTGCACAGGGCCGGTCCGCGTCGCCTGCGTCAGCGCCTCCAGGTCCCAGTGCTCGACTGTCGCGTGGGCGTAGAAGTGAAACGAGTAGGCCGAGACTTCGAAGACCCCCGTCCTACGAGGGGGCTGACGGTTGAGCAGCAGGGCTGCATTGCTCCCCGCCTGATAGCGCGACAGCTCCGGGAAGAAGAACAGGTTGAGCGTGCCGCAGAAGGCGAGCGCCACCCCGAAGCTCCGGCCCACGGCACCGGCCACGTCCGTGCTCCGGAAGCAGGCGAACGTCAGGCCCGCGCAACCCACCAGCCAGAGCACCGCCCACCCGAGCTGGGGAGGACGGAAGAAGCCGAGCACGAGGGCCCCGAGGACCCCCATGCACACCGCCACTCCGGTCTGCGTCCAGGCGAGGACCCTCGGGCGCGAAGTGGCCTCCCACCGGGTCAGCCACACGGCGACGATGATGCTGAAGTAGGGAAAGAGGATGTTCGCGTAGTGCGGCAACTGGAAGCGCGAGAGCGAGAAGACCAGCAGGGGGACTCCGGCGGCGCCCCAGGTAAAGAGCTCCTGGTCCCCCCACCCCTGTCTCCACCAGCGCTTCAGCTGCGAGAAGCACGCGGCGTAGAGGAGCAGCGACCAGGGCAGGAAGGCCCAGAGCAGCGTGTGGAGGAAGAAGAACGGGTCTCCCTTCCCGCGAATGGGGCCGGTGTTGAAGAAGCGGCCGAACTGACTGTCCCAGAAGAAGAAGCGCAGCCCGGAGACACCCGTGCGTCCGAAGACCTCCTTCTCGGGATGGAGGTCGAACTGCACGTAGAGACAGGCGAGCTCCGGAAGGATGAACAGCGCGACCAGGGCCAGGGTGAGCCACCAGCGCGGCTGGAGGAGCTCACTCCACTGCTGGTGCACTGCCCACTGGAGCAGGAGCGCTCCACCCAACGCGAGGAGCACGAAGGGCCCCTTGGTCATCACCGCACAGGCGGCCAGGAGCGCGGCCCAGACCAGATGCGCGCTGAACCGACGCTCGTGGGCGCGCACCAGATGGTAGAGGCTGCCGGCGAGCAGGCCCGTGAGGTAGGGCTCGGCGCGCACGTCATTGTTCGAGAGCACCAGATGGTACGCGGAGAGCAGCAGGAGCACCGCCAGCCGCGCCACGGTGCGTGAGTAGAGGTGCCGCGCGAGGAGGAACGTGTAGACCAGCGACAGCCCCCAGAACAGGAGGGCGGGGAGCTTGTAGCTGAGCGTTCCCACTCCGAAGAGACGGAAGGAGAGCGCCGTCACCCAGAAGGGAAAGTGGGGCTTGTCCAGCCAGTCCTGCCCCGCCAGGACGAGCCTGACGAAGTCGCCCGTCTCCGCCATCCGCCGGGCCAGCGTGCCGTAGAGCGCCGCATCTGGCTCCGCGACGGGGACCCAGAGGCCACTCAGGTTGACGAGCAGCCCCAGGAGCAAGAGGGGCGTGAACCAGCGTTCCAACCAACGGGCCAACGACTGTGGCACGTGACTACTCCGTCCATGATTCCGGCCCCCGGGCGGCACCAGTGCAAGCCATCTGCCAGTGCGTGTCCGAGGTCCGTCACGGCTACGCGTTCACCTCGGCCCCATGAACGCTGACGCTGATGTCATGGCGTCGCGGATTCATGATGGGTCGCGTGACGGCGGAGCGGGCGCGGTCAGCCCCGGACTCCGTCCTTCCGCCGCGGAGGGCCCCTACGCAGCGCGCAGCGTCGAAGGGGCCGCCTGCTTCACGGGCTCGGGCTCCAGCGCCACCCGCTGCAGCACGCCGGAGAGGCCCTTGAGAGCAATTGCCGCCGTGCGGGCCACGGCGAGCAGCGCGAGCGGCCCCTCCATGCGGTCCCACGGGCGGGCGTCGAAGACAATCCACATCGCGCCCGCGGCCGCCATCGCCCACCACGCCCAGGCGAGCTTCCCGCCGCGCATCATGTACGCCACACGCAGGATGGGCGCCACGAGCACGATGGTGACCAGGTCGCCGAACGCGGAGACGACGCTGGCGAGCGTCTGCGAGCCGGAGGCGCCGCCGTCGATGAGCAGCCGCACGTTGGTGCTCAGCCGCGGCAGGACGATGGCGAGCGCCACCACGGTGCACAGCGCCCAAAGCCCGTGGCTCTTCCAACTGCTGGGAGGCTGGAGCCCCGAGCGACGGTAGGTGAGCGCGAGCAGCACGAGCGCCCCGGCATTGAGCAGGTTCAGCACCACCACGGCGAGCGTGCGCACGGCGGCGAGCGCCGAGTGCTCGAAGGGCACCTCCGGGACGGCGACCATCCAGCCCACGCGCAGCAGGGACGCGACGAGGAGCAGCACCGCCGAGGCGGCGAACAGCGTCCACACGCGGCGCAGGTAGTCGCCCGCGGAGAAGCCACGCGCCGCGAGCACCGTGCCCAGGATGGCCACGAGCGAGGCGGCAAGCCCGGCGAACTGATGGATGAGCGGGAGCCTCGCGGGGGTCTGCAGCGAGAAGAGCACGGCGCCGGCGTGCAACAGCACCAGCCCGGCGGCGATCACCGCGACCGAGCGCTCATTGAAACGGGGGGTCATCGCATCTCCGGATGGGCCGTCAGCGCTTCGAGGACGGCCTTGGCACGCGCGGCGCCAAGGAAGGTGTTGAGCATGGGCCTGAGGCCCTCGATCAGCGCGGGCAGGTCCGCGGGGGTGAGCGACTCCACCGGACGCTTCAGGCTGCGCAGCGCCGCTGTCTGTAGCGCCATCTTCGCCGTGAAGTCACCCAACAGCGGTCCGAGCTGTCGCTCGATGCTCTCATGCCATCGTCCGGCCGCGGCCGGTGCGCCTGTGGTGGAAATGGAACGCCTCACTCGTGTTGCAGTTGATTCGCAGTCTCGCCCGTCCGCGCCCCTCCCGCCACCACCGTGAAGGCCCACCTCCTCCGCTTCCGCGCAGCTACACTCCCCGCGCGTGGGCACCCACAGCGAGCAGGACTGCATGTCCGCGTGACAGTCCCAGCCCCCGGAGGCATACCGGATACCCGGCAATTCTCCGCAGTACGCCGCAATTCGAGTGAGCGCCGACTGTGGCTCGAACGCATGGCCCGCTTCGCGCGCGAGGCGCTGGGCCTGGATATCCAGGCGGAAGCGAGCTGACGCGGTCGCCCCGCGCTACCCGTTCCGAGGCAGGCGGACACGGAAGGTCGTGCCCGCCTCTCTCGTGGACTCCACCTCGACCCTGCCCGAGTGGGCGCGGACGATCTGGTCCACGATGTAGAGCCCCAGGCCGATGCTGCGCAGCTCGCTGCCGCTGTCGGCGCCGCGGGTCATCGGCTCGAACAGGCCTGGCAGGATGTGCTCCGGAATGGGGGGGCCCTGGTTGCACACGGAGATGACCACCTGCCCTGCCTCCGCCTCCGTCTTCACCCGGATGGGCGTCCCCGGCGGGCTGTACTGCACGGCATTGGTGAGCAGGTTGGTGAGGACCTGGGCAATGCGGTCCGAGTCCCACGAGCCCCGCCCGTCGCCGGTGCTCTCCAGGTCGAACCGCCGCCCGGGCGTGGCCAGCCCCACCTCGTCCACCACCTGCTGCGTGAGCACCTGGAGGTCCATGGGCTTGAACTTCACGGGAAGCGCCTGGCCCATGCGGGCCTGGGTGAAGTCGAGCAGATCTCGGATGAGCCGGTTGGCCCGGTCCGCGGACTCCAGGATGCGGCTCAGGCCGCGGCGAGCCCGGTCATCCAGGTCCGTGCGGCGCATCAGCGTCGCGGTCGACAGGGTGATGGCGTTGAGGGGGTTGCGCAGGTCATGGCTCACGATGCCGATGAGCTGCTCGCGCAGCTGCGCGGCCTCCCTGGCGCCGAGCAGCTGGGCGTCACGGCGCCCCAGCTCGTCCTCCTGCTCCAGCTGGTAGCCCACCAGCTCCGCGAGGTGGTGGAACACCTCCAGCTTGTCCTCGCCGACATCCGCCGGGCGCGGGTCCATTGCGCACAGCACCCCGAAGAAGGCCCCATTCCGCCGGAACAAGGGCACGGCCATATAGCTCTCGATGCCGTAGAGCTTCGGCGCCGGATGGTGCGTGAACCGGGGGTCCACGCTTGCCTGCCTGATGACGAGCGGCGCGACCGCGCCGTGGACGGTGCTTCAATATGTCGTGGCGACTTCCAGCGTATCCCCGGGGTGCAGCCCGAAGTTCACCTCGTCCAGCACCGCGCAGCACGTCCAGGACTCGGCCGTGACGCGAGTCACCACCCCGAGCCGGAGCCCCGTGGCCTGCAGGAGC
This sequence comes from Pyxidicoccus trucidator, assembly GCF_010894435.1. Taxonomy (NCBI): domain Bacteria; kingdom Pseudomonadati; phylum Myxococcota; class Myxococcia; order Myxococcales; family Myxococcaceae; genus Pyxidicoccus; species Pyxidicoccus trucidator. The sequence continues at coordinate 349,982 of NZ_JAAIXZ010000009.1, forward strand.
AGCCGCAGCACTGTCTTGACGGCGCCGATACGGCCCACCGCCGCGACATCCGCCGCCAGCTGAGGGTCGAGGACGAGACTGCTCGGAAACGCGGGCTTCGATGATTCCGACATGGCTTCCTGAAGCTAATGGCCGGCGTTACCGTGCAGCAGGACCCCATGAGGCACGAGGACGGGCGGGTCGGATACCAGACGACCGGCCCCGTCGGACGTGTGCTGCCTCTCACGGGTTCGCATGACAGACCCGGGATGCGGCGGTAGCGTGGCCGCCGACATGCGCCGCGTCCTCCTCGTCCCGCTGCTGGCCTCCCTCTGCCTCGCCGGTTGCTTCCGGGACAGGCGGCCGGAGGGGCCCTCCTTCCCCTCGCTCGCGAAGTCCCTCTTCGACACGCTGGAGGACGAGGGCTCCCTGGCGAGCGCCTACGTCGTGGACGCGGTGACAGGCGAGCCGCTCTACACCCACCGCGAGCACGTGCGCCTGCTGCCCGGGTCCACCATGAAGGTGGTCTCCACCGCGTCGGTGCTCTCCGCGCTGGGGGCCGACTTCCGCTACCAGACGCCGGTGGCGCTGAAGGGCGCCCTGGCCGACGGCCTCTTCCTGGGGGACGTGGTGGTGGAGGCCGCCGGAGACCCGTCCCTGGGCTCGTGGCGCTTCCCGGAGACGGCGCTGGCCTGCGAGCAGGTGGCGGACGCGATGCACGCGCGCGGCATCCGCCAGTGGCGCGGGCAGGTGCGCGTGCGCGGCACCGACGAGTCCGACGTCCCCTTCGGCCCGGGCTGGGCGTGGGACGACGCCGCGTATGCCTACAGCGCCGCCCCCACCTCCTTCGTCTTCCGGGAGAACGTGGTGGACCTGTCGCTGTCCCGCGCGGACGGCGTGGACTGCGCGCAGCCGCCCACCGTGCAATTGACGCCCGCCTTCGCGTCGCTGCCCGCCGTGGTCAGCGTGGACATGAGCGCCGAGCGCGCCAACCTCTCCTGTGTGCGTCAGCGCGGCGGGCCCGGCGTGCGCTGCGTGTGGCGCTCGCCCGCCAACCAGTGCCCGCGCTCCGCCACCGTGAAGCTGGCGGTGGACGACCCGCAGGTCCTCTTCTCCGCGTGCGTGGAGGAGGCCCTGCTCCAGCGCGGCGTGCGACGGCTGCCCATGACGCTGGAGGCGCCCGCCCCGCTCCGCCCGCCCGTGCCCGAGCCGCTCGTCACCCTGGTCAGCCCGCCCCTGTCGGAGCTGGTGAAGGCCACCAACAAGGAGTCCCTCAACCTCTACGCGGAGCGGCTGGGACTGCGCTTCACCCGCGAGCGCACCGGCACGGAGACCTACACGGCCCTGCGCTCCGCCCTGGCCGGGGAGCTCACCCGCCGGGGCATCCCCACCAGGGACTTGCGGCCGGTGGATGGCAGCGGCCTGTCCCGCTACAACATGGCCACCGCGCGAGGGCTGGTGCGCGTCCTGTTCACCAGCCTGCGGGAGCCCTACGGCGCCGCGCTGGTGGACAGCCTGTCCGTGGCCGGCCAGGACGGCACGCTCGCCACCCGGCCCGTCACCCCGAGCACCGCCGGCCGCATCCGCGCGAAGACGGGCAGCCTCTCCGGACAGCGCTGCTTCGTGGGGGTGGTGGACCGCCCTGGAGACCCGTTGCACCCGCGCGTCGTCTTCGCGCTGATGCTGGGCAACATGGACGAGGGCACCGCGCTGCCCTCCAGCGAGGCCTTTGACCGCTTCGCGGCGGCGCTGGTGGAGCTGCCCCTGCGCTGACGGCCCGGGTACCGGGGTTGACGCGCCGCATTCCCGCCGCCAGGACGGCCGGAATGCGTGCGAACACCCGGGCGACGACGACATTCCCAGTGCGCGGAAGGTGCGCCAGGGGGCGGGAGGACGTGGCAGGCTGCGCGCGACTTCCCCACCCACGAGGTGAACCGTGAAGCTGAAGAGCGCATTGACGGCGGCGGTGCTGATGCTGCCCCTGGCCGTCCCCGCCGCCCCCGCGGCCAAAGGGACCTCCAAGCCGCCCGTGACCGAGAAGCAGGAGAAGGTGGACACCTACCACGGCACGGAGGTGAAGGACCCGTACCAGTGGCTGGAGGCGTCCTCGGAGCCGAAGGTCAAGGAGTGGAACGACGCGCAGAACGCGTACACGCGGGCGATGCTGGACAAGCTGCCCGGGCGCGAGGGCCTGCGCCAGCGCATCACCGAGCTGCTCGGCTGGAAGTCCCCGGGCTACGGCGGCCTGCAGGAGGCTGGCGGCACCCTCTTCTCCATGAAGGTGCAGCCGCCCAAGCAGCAGGCGTTCCTGGTGGTGCTGGGCCCGGTGGACGACACGTCCAAGGAGCGCGTGCTCGTGGACCCCATGGTGGTGGACCCGTCCGGCCACACCTCCATCGACTGGTACGTCCCCACGCAGGACGGCAAGAAGGTGGCCGTCTCCATGTCGAAGAACGGCACGGAGAGCGGTGACGTCACCATCTACGACGTGGCCACCGGCAAGGCGATGCCGAACGAGATGGTGCCGAAGGTGAACGGCGGCACCGCGGGCGGCAGCCTCGCGTGGAACGCGGACGGCACGGGCTACTTCTACACGCGCTACCCGCGCGGCGAGGAGCGCCCCGCGGCGGACCGCGACTTCTTCCAGCAGGTCTACTACCACCAGCTGGGCACGCCCACGGAGAAGGACACGTACGCGTTGGGCAAGGACTTCCCGCGCATCGCCATGACGGAGCTGGAGACGTCCCACGACGGCAAGTACACGTCCGCGGTCGTCGCCAACGGTGACGGCGGCGAGTACATGCTCTACCTGCGCGGCCCGTCCGGCCAGTGGGCGCAGGTGTCGAAGTTCGAGGACAAGGTCATCCGCGCCGCCTTCGGCCATGACGACGCGCTGTACCTCCTGAGCCGCAAGGACGCGCCGCGCGGCAAGGTGCTGCGGCTGCCGCTGGCCACGCCCACGCTGGACAAGGCGACGCTGCTGGTGCCGGAGGGCGAGGCCAGCATCCAGGGCTTCTTCCCGGCGAAGACGCGGCTGTACATCAGCGAGCAGCTCGGCGGCCCGTCGCAGCTGCGCATGGTGGACCTGAAGGGCCAGGCGCTGGGCATGGTGCCCACGCTGCCGGTGTCGTCCGTGGGCGGGCTGGTGAGCTCGGGCAGCGGGGACGACGTGCTGTTCGTCAACTCCAGCTTCGTGCAGCCCATGGCGTGGTACCGGTACTCGGCCAAGGACAACAAGGTGACGAAGACGGCGCTGGCGCGCACCTCGCCGCTCGACTTGAGCGACGTGGAGGTGGTGCGCACCGAGGCCACGTCCAAGGACGGCACCAAGGTGCCGGTCACCATCCTCAAGAAGAAGGGCACGAAGCTGGACGGGAAGAACCCGGCGCTGCTCACGGGCTACGGCGGCTTCAACATCTCCATCACCCCGGGCTACAACGTGCTGGCCGGGCTGTGGATGGAGCAGGGCGGCGTGTATGCCATCGCCAACCTGCGCGGCGGCTCGGAGTTCGGCGAGAAGTGGCACGCCGAGGGCTCGCTGACGAAGAAGCAGAACGTCTTCGACGACTTCTACGCCGCCGCGAAGCTGCTGGTGGACCAGAAGTACACGCAGCCGAAGAAGCTGGCCATCCAGGGCGGCAGCAACGGCGGCCTGCTGATGGGCGCGGCCGTCACGCAGCACCCGGAGATGTACGGCACCGTCGTGGCCCGCGTGGGCATCTACGACATGCTGCGCGTGGAGCTGACGCCCAACGGCCAGTTCAACATCACCGAGTACGGCACCGTGAAGGACCCGGAGCAGTTCAAGGCCCTGCACGCGTACTCGCCCATGCACAACGTGAAGGACGGGACGAAGTACCCGTCGGTGCTCTTCACCTCCGGCGCCAATGACCCGCGCGTGGACCCGTTCCACTCGCGGAAGATGGTGGCCCGGATGCAGGCGGCCAGCAGCTCCAAGCGCCCCATCCTCCTGCGCGCCAACGCGGAGACCGGCCACGGCGCCGGCACCCCGCTCAACGCGCGTATCGAGGAGGAGGTGGACGTCTACTCCTTCGTCTTCAACGAGCTGGGCATGAAGTACCGCCCGCCCGCGAAGAAGGTCAGCGCTCCCGCGCCGCAGTGACGCGCGTCAGGAATTGACGGGCCCCCGGCCCGCCGTGGACACGGTGCTTCCGTGGCCGCGGCGGGCCCTGGTATTTCGGGGCGTCCCTCGCCGCGCTACAGCTCCACCTGGGCGCCCAGCTCGACGACGCGGTTGGGCGGAATCCGGAAGAAGGCGGTGGCCGAGCGGGCGTTGCGGCTCATCCACACGAAGATGGCCTCGCGCCACATCGCCATGCCCGGCTTCTTGCCGACGATGAGCGTCTCGCGACCGAGGAAGAAGCTGGTGCTCATGACGTTGAAGGGCAGCCCCGCCTCACGGCAGCGCTTGAGGATGTCCGGAATGGACGGGTCATCCATGAAGCCGTAGCGAGCGGTGATGCGCCGCATGCCCAGCGGCAGGTTCTCCACCCTCACCCGTTCGGCGGGCGGGACGTGGGGCAGGTCCTCGGTGGTGATGGTGAGCAGCAGCGTCTGCTCGTGCAGCACCTTGTTGTGCTTCAGGTTGTGCAGCATCGCGCTGGGAGCAATCTCGGGGTTGCCCGTCATGAAGATGGCCGTGCCCGGCACCCGGTGGGGCGCGTTCTCTCCGAAGCTCTCCAGCAAATCCATGAGGCCGAGGGACGAGGCGTGCAGCTTCTTCCCCAGCAGCTCGCGGCCGCGCTTCCACGTCGTCATCAGGGTGAAGAGGACGGCGCCCATCGTGAGCGGCAGCCAGCCACCGTGGGCCACCTTGACGATGTTGGCGCCGAAGAAGGACAGGTCGACGGCGAGGAAGAGCGCCGCGATGGGCACCAGCAGTGAGCGCCGCACGCCCCAGCGCTCGCGCGCCACCACGTAGGCCAGGCACGTGGTGATGGCCATGGTGGCCGTCACGGCGATGCCGTACGCGGCCGTGAGCGCGGTGGAGGAGCGGAAGCCCAGCACCACCGCCACCACGCCCAGCAGCAGCGCGAGGTTCACCCCCGGCAGGTAGATCTGCCCCTTCTCCTCGGCGGAGGTGTGCACCACTTCCAGACGGGGCCAGTAGCCGAGCTGGATGGCCTGCCGGGTGAGGCTGAACACGCCGGAGATGAGCGCCTGGGAGGCGATGACGGTGGCGACCGTGGCCAGCCCCACCAGCGGGTACAGCGCCCAGTCGGGGGCCAGGTGGAAGAACGGGTTGGAAGCGACGGAAGGATTTCTCAGCAGCAGCGCGCCCTGCCCGAAGTAGTTGAGCAGCAGCGCCGGCAGCACCAGGGCGAACCACGCCAGGCGGATGGGCCGGTAGCCGAAGTGGCCCATGTCCGCGTACAGCGCCTCGCCGCCGGTGACCACGAGGAACACCGCGCCCAGGACGAGGAAGCCGTGCCAGCCGTTGTGCACGAAGAAGCGCACGGCATGCGTGGGAACCACCGCCTGGAGCACCGAGGGGTTCTTCACCAGCTCGTGAACGCCCAGCACGGCGATGACGATGAACCAGACCACCATCATCGGGCCGAACACCCGGCCGATGCCGCCCGTGCCCTTGCTCTGCACGAAGAAGAGCGCGAGCAGGATGGCCAGCGCGATGGGCACTACATAGGGCTTGAACAGCGGTGTCGCGACGCCCAGCCCCTCCACGGCGGAGAGCACGGACACGGCCGGGGTGATGACGCCGTCGCCATAGAGTAGCGCCGCGCCGAACAGGCCCAGCGTCAGCAGCACCACCCGGCGAACCCCGCTGCCCGCGCCGCCCCCGCGCTGCACCACCAGCGCCAGCAGCGCGAGGATGCCGCCCTCCCCCCGGTTGTCCGCCCTCATGACGAAGCCGAGGTACTTCACGGAGATGACGACGATGAGGCTCCAGAAGACGAGGCTCAGCACGCCCAGCACGTTGTCCGGCGTGGGGGCGATGCCGTGCTCACCGCTGAAGCAGTCTCGCAGCGCGTACAGCGGGCTGGTGCCGATGTCGCCGTAGACGATGCCCAGCGCGCCGAGCGCGAGAGGGGCCAGGCGTGCGAGGGGCTCGCGGGGGGACGGCGGGGTGGAAACGGGAGCGGCCGAGCTCGCGGACGTAGGCGAGCCCGGCCCGTGACTGCTGGGGTCGGAAGACATTGCGTTCTCCTCGACGCCTGCGGGGTTAGCTGACGGACTCGGGCCAAGAGAACCAGCCCTACACTCGACTTCGAGCGACTCGCCCCAACGAACCTGGGTCCCCCGCTCCCGCACGTGGCGGGATTCGGCGTATTGCGGCAATACCTAGTCCCCGCCCCTGCGAATCGCAATGACCCTGGGGAAATCACCAGGGAAGTCGAGCACTTGCCTGAGACCCTGGGACCGCTCAGGCGAAGCGGACCTCGAACGCCCGGGCGTCGGGCTCGACGAAGCGGAGCAGCGCCTCCCCCTCCCCTGCCAGCGCGTCGCGCGTCTTCTTCGTCAGCGTCTCGAAAGGCTCGGCGACGAGCGTCGCGGTGGCCTTCTTCCGCTCCACCTTCCACGTGCCCGTGACGAAGCCGTCCACCAGGAAGGTGGCGGGGATGCGCAGGTTCTTGGTGATGAGCTTCGAGCGATGCGCGTCCGCCACCAGCCGCGCACGGTCGTCATGGCCGAGGACGAGGCTGTCGAACTCGGGGAGGAAGCGCATGGGCGCGGGCATGTCCCCGGGAGGACGCGGCGCCTTCGGCAGGTCGAACAGCTCGCGGCCCTTCTCGTCGCGGAACGTGCGCAGCTTCGGCTTCAGCGAGACCAGCACGTCCTTCAGGCCCTTGAGGCCCGTCCACGTCTGCGCGTCGCTCGCGGTGGCGGGGCCGAAGGCGGCGAGGTAGCGCAGCACGAGCGTGTCGAGCCGGGGTGCGGTGTCCAGCGGCTCGCCCAGCCAGGACTCCGCCAGGGCGAAGTCCGTCGCGGGTGGGAAGCCCCACTCCTCATCCGTGGGCACCTGGACGAGCGGCAGGTACATGCGCACCAGGAAGCCCATGGCCCGCTCGTCCGCCTTGGGGTTGCGCTCCATGAGGTGGTCCCGCACCTCCTCGAAGGTCCGGGGCTCCTCCTCCAGGTATTCGCGAGCGGTGACGAGCAGGGGCTCGAGGTCCAGCCCCTCCGCGCGCTCGCGGAGGATGGCGTGCGCCGAGGCCTCGAGCATGGACGAGAAGGCGGAGCGCAGGGCCACGTAGTCCTTCGCTGTCGCGAGGTGCAGCGTGCCGCGCATCAGCGTCGCGCGGACGACCTCGCGGCGCTGGAGCAGCCGCGTGAGGTCCTCCCGCCGGAAGCCCTCGACTCGGGACCAGAGCCCGACGAAGGGCGGCTTCGCCTGCTGGGCCTGGAGCGCCACGAGCCGCTCCACCGCGCGAAGCAGCGGAAGCTTCTCCCGCTCCAGCAGCAACTGGCGCGCGAGCGTGGCGCGGTTGAGCTCTCGGGTCGTCAGGGTGTCCGGCGTGGCGCTGGTGCGGGGGGGCATTGGACCTCGGGCGGGCGACTGCTGGCGGGGAGCCTGAGCCGCGGGTGCTGTGTACCACCGTGCGTCGTGGACTCGAGTGCTCACCGTCACGCTGGAGCCGCCTGTCGCCGGGTGCCACCATGCGCCACATGGACTCCACCCCGCTGGACGCGCTCCCCACCCCCGCCGCCGTCGTGGACCTGGACCGTGTCGAGGCCAACCTGCGCCGCGTGGCCGCGTATGCGCGCGAGCACGGCCTGCGCTTGCGTCCCCACACGAAGACGCACAAGACGGTGGAGCTCACCACCCTCCAGCTCCAGGCCGGCGCGGCGGGTGTCACCGTGGCCACGCCTCGCGAGGCCGAGCTCATGGCCACCGTCGCGGACGACGTGCTCCTGGCCTACCCGCCCGTGGGCGCCGCCCGGCTCGCGCGCCTCGTGGGCCTGCCCGAGCGCGTCCGGCTCACCGTGGCGCTCGACTCCACCGAGGCGCTGGAAGGACTGGGCCGCGCCGCCCAGGAGGCCGGGCGCACCGTGGGCGTGCTGGTGGAGCTGGACATGGGCATGCGCCGCGTGGGCGTGCAGACGCCCGAGGAGGCCGTCGCCCTGGCCCGCGCCGTGGCGTCCACCCGGGGCGTGGAGTACCGCGGCGTCATCTTCTATCCGGGCCACGTGCGCGCGCCCCAGGTCGAGCAGGGCCCCGCGCTGCGCGAGCAGTCCTCCCGCCTGGGTGCCTTCGTGCAGGCGCTGACCGCCGCCGGACTGAAGCCCGAGACGGTCAGCGGTGGCTCCACGCCGACGCTGTGGCGCTCACACGAGGTGGCCGGGCTCACCGAAATCCGCCCCGGCATCAACGTGCTCAATGACCGCAACTCCGTCTTCGTGGGCGCGTGCGCGTGGAGCGAGTGCGCGTACTCCGTGCTCGCCACCGTGGTCAGCACCGCCGTCCCGGGGCAGGCCGTCATCGACGCGGGCTCCAAGGCCCTGGCCAAGGAGGAGGGCATGGACCCGGCCGGGGGCTACGGCGCCCTGCTGGACCGGCCCGACGTCCTGGTGCGCAGCCTGTCCGAGGAGCACGGCATGCTGGACCTCACCGGCACGTCCTGGCGTCCCCGCGTGGGAGACCGCGTGCGCGTGGTGCCCAACCACGTCTGCGCCTCCGTCAACCTGCACGCGCGGCTGCACGTGCTGCGCGGAGGAGCCCGGCACGCCACATGGGAAGTCGCCGCGCGCGGGTGGTGACGGGCGTCAGCCCAGCCGCGCCAGCTCGCGCTCCAGCAGCGTCTCCAGGTCGCGGATGCTCCGGTAGACGATGCAGCGGTAGGACTGCACGTCGAAGCGCAGCTCCCTCACGTCGCGCACCAGCAGGATGGTGGGCCGCCCCTTGCCCCAGGCGTAGCCGACCTCCAGGTACACGTTGGGGTTCGCCATGGACAGGTCGGCGATGACCACCTTCGCCGTGTCGATGCGCTCCTTGATGCGCTGGATGATGGGGCCGTCGAACACCGCCTGGTCCACGCGCTCGCACAGCAGGCCCGCCGCCTTCACCGGGCCCTGGATGCCGTAGTGGTAGGTGTCCTCCAGCTCCGGCGAGAAGGGCATGGCCACGAAGGCGTGCGGCTTCGCCATGGACACCGTGCCCGCCGACGCCATGGGCGGCGCCTGCACGAAGGCGCTCATCCGCTGGACGCGGAAGCCGCCGCCCGGCAGCGCCGTCACCCCGGGTGTGCCGCTCAAGCCCCGCTCCATGGCCTTGCGCAGCCGGCCCGCGCGCCGCGCGTCCAGCTCCACCACCGTGAAGCGCTCCAGCCCTTGCGGCCCGGTGCCGCGCTGGAAGGCCTCGACGAGGCCGCCGACGAAGGCGAGCACCGCCTCATCCTCGTCCAGTCCGTAGTTGGGCCCGTGCACCGTGCCCGCCACGTGCTTCAGCGCCGAGTGGGACTCCAGCGCCTTCAGCGCGCGCACCGTGAACTGGCGGATTTCGTGGTAGCCGAAGTCCCCCAGCCGCACCGTGCCCACGAAGAGCGCCAGCGGCGAGGCCAGGCTCCCGCGCGTCTCCACGAAGCGGTACTCCCCCGGCTGGACTTCCAGTTGGGACAGCGGCACGCCCGCCGCCTCGAGCCGCTTCGCCGCCGCGCCCGCCGCGCCGTAGAGCCGCTGCGCGTACTTGAAGACCACCGCGTCCGCGGACGTGTCCGCGAGGTCTCCCACTTCCAGCACCACCTCGAGGGACACGCTCATCGCACCCGAGTGTAGGCGCCCCCGCCACGTCCCCCCAACCCAGCTCCGCGTCATCCAGCTGGGAAGAATTTCGAAGCCCGCCGCGAATTCTCAACCCCCGAGTGCGACCCAATTGGAAGACTCCAATCGTATTGTGTTAAGAGCCCGCGTTCCCGGTAAGCCCGGGTACCCCATATCCCCTGGGGGGGGGTCCATCCCGACACAGCCACGTGGCTCGGGACGCGGAGGAGAGACATATGGCGAGCATCGGCATCGTTGGCGCCGGCACTGCCGGTTTGCACCTCGGACTGAAGCTGCTGTCCCATGGCGTTCCCGTCACGCTCTATGCGGAGCAGGACCCCGCGAAGCTGCGCGCGGGCCGGCTGCCCAACACGGTGGCGCACCACTCCCCCACCCGGGCCCACGAGCGGGAGCTGGACGTGGACCACTGGGGCGGGCCGCAGGCGGACATGCACCACATGGGCATCCACGTGAATGCCGGGCCGCAGTCCTTCGGCATGAAGGGCCGGCTGGAGAAGTCCTCCATCTTCGTGGACTACCGCCTGTATCAGCCGAAGCTGGCCGAGGACTTCGTGGCGCGCGGAGGCCGGCTGGAGGTGCTCCCCGTGGACGCCGCCGCCCTGGAGTCCCTGTCGCGGAAGCATGACCTGGTGGTGGTGGCCACCGGCCGCAACGGGCTGACGTCCCTCTTCCCGCGAATCCCGGAGCTGTCTCCGCACACGAAGCCCGCGCGCCTGCTGTTCGCGGCGCTGCTCAAGGGCGTGCGGATGGAGGAGCCGGTGGGCATGAACGCGCACCTGGTGCCGGGCCACGGAGAAATCTTCGAGGCGCAGGTCATCTCCCGCCACGGCCGCGTCCCGAGCATCCTCATCGAAGCGCTCCCCGAGGGCGAACTGGCGGTGCTCAGCACGCAGCGCTACGACGAGGACCCGCGCGCCTTCGAGGCGCTGCTGATGGACCGGCTGCGCCGCTTCGCGCCCGCCACCTATGAGCGGGTGAATCCCGCGGAGTTCGGCGTCCTGGGGCCCATGGACTGGATTCAGGGGGCCTTCACCCCGGTGGTGCGCCGGGGCTGGGCGCCGCTCGCGAACGGCCGCTTCGTCATGGCCGTGGGCGACACCCACGTGACGAACGACCCCGTCGCGGGCCAGGGCGCCAACGCGGCGTCGGCCTCCGCCTTCGCGCTGGCCGCGAGCATCCTGGACGCGCTGGGCACGGAGCGCCCGTTCGACGAGGCCTTCTGCCGCGCGGCGGGGGAGAGGATGTGGGTCGCCGTCGCTCCGGCGACGCACTGGACCAACGCCCTGCTCCAGCCGCCTCCGCCGCACGTGGTGGACGTGCTGGTTGCCGGCAGCCAGGAGCCCCGCGTCGCGGACGCCATCGCCAACGCCTTCATGATTCCGGAGAACATCCTCGGCGCCTGCGCCACCCCGGAGGCCGCCGCCGCCTTCGTCGCGCGCAACCGCCCCCCGGCACGGGAGTCCGCCCCCGAGGCGCTGGCGTGGCGCCCCCTCCCCGAGGACGTCGCGACGAAGGTGGCCGAGGTCCGCTGAGTCGCCGGAGCCCGGCCGCGACGCGCCGGGCCTCCCCGGTCGACGCTTGAATCGGGACAGCGGCGGGCGGGGGGCGCGGCTATCTTCCGCGCCATGCGATTCGCCATCGTCGGTTCGGGAGGAGTGGGCGGGTACTACGGGGCGCGGCTGGTCCGCGCCGGCCATGAGGTGACGTTCCTCGCCCGGGGCGCGCACCTGAAGGCCATGCGCGAGCGTGGGCTGAGCATCCGGAGCGAGGAGGGGGACTTCACCGTCCCCGTGCGCGCCGAGGAGGACGCCGCCCGCGTGGGCCCCTCGGACGTCATCCTGCTCGCGGTGAAGAACTACGACGTCCCTTCGGTGCTGCCCACCGTGAAGACGCTGGCCGCCGCGTCGGACCGGCCGGCCCTGGGCGGCTCCACCGCCGCCATCCTCACGCTGCAGAACGGGGTGGACAGCCCCGGCGAGGTGGCCTCCGCCGTGGGTGAGGCGCCCGTCATCGGCGGCACCACGTACATCTCCACCGCCATCTCCGAGCCGGGTGTCATCACCCAGACGGGGACGCTCCACCGCATCATCCTGGGCGAGGTGTTCGGCGACACGTCCCGCGTCTCGGCGCGCGTGCAGTCCCTGCGCGACACGCTGGCGGGCGCGGGCCTCAACGTGGAGGCGGTGGCGGACGCGCGCGCGCCGCTCTGGGAGAAGCTCGCGTTCCTCGCCGCCATGTCTGGCTTCTGCACCGCCGCCCGCCTGCCCCTGGGGCCGCTGCGGGACGCGGGGCCTGTCTTCCGCGAGCAGTTCCAGGAAGCCGCCGCCGAGGTGCTCCGCGTCGCCGCCGCCGAGGGCGTGAAGACCACCACTCTTCCCGAGGACGTGGCCCGCTTCATGGACGGGCTCCAGGACAACATGCGCCCGTCGATGATGGTGGACGTGGAGGCCGGCAAGCCGCTGGAGGTGGAGTACCTCCAGGGCACGGTGTCCCGGCGCGGCCGGGCCCGGGGCGTGCCCACGCCGGTGATGAGCACACTGTATTCCCTGCTGCTGCCGCATGCTGGGGGGATGAGGAAGCCATGAGGAGCCTGCCACTGCTGCTGATGATGCTGAGCGGGAGCGCCTGTACGCCACGGCAGTCGTCCATGCCCGTCCCCCTTCGCGAAGAGCTGAACAAGGACGCCATCCAAGAGGTGCTGGCAGCCCACCGACCGGAGATCCGGGCCTGCTACGAGCAGACCATCCGGACGCGCGGCTTCACGCCTGAAGGCCGGCTGGTCGTGGGGTTCGTCATCGAGGCGGATGGCGCGGTGAGGGAGAGCCGGTTGGTGTCCGCCACCACCGACTCTCCGATGCTGGAGCGCTGCGTCCTGGAGCGGGTGGCGACCTGGACGTTCCCCCGTCCACAGAGCAACGGCAGGGTCAGCGTCCACTACCCGTACGTTTTCGTGCAGGCGCCCCCGGAAACACCGAAGCAGGCGCCTGCGCCCACGCAATGAGCGGGCGGGATTGGCATATGTACGGGACATGACCGAGCCGAAGTCGCGCCCTGCTTCGAAGAACGACCTGCCCCCGCTGGTGGGCCGCGTGGCCTTCCTCGCCGTCGCCTCCGGGCTGACGCCGCTCATCCCGGTGCCCTTCCTGGACGACTACGCCCTGCGCCAGACGCGCGAGGGCATGGTCCGGCAGATTCTCCGGGAGCACGGCCTGCCCGCCCCCGAGAAGGCGGTGGGGGTGCTCGCCGGCTCGCACGTGAGCACCTCCCTGGGCGGCCATGTGAAGAGCGCCCTCAAGGGCGTGCTGCTGTTCCCCGTGCAGAAGCTCTTCCGGAAGGTCTTCTTCGTCCTCTGGGTGAAGGACTGCGTGGACATGGCCTCGCTGTCCCTGCACCACGGCTTCCTGCTCACCCATGCGACGGAGCGCGGGGACCTGAACGCGGACTCGCTGGCGGGTGACACGCCAAGGAAGGTCCACGACGCCATCGTCGCCGCCTGCGCGGAGGTGGACGCCCGCCCCATCAATCAAATCCTCCGCAGGCTCTTCTCCAGCAGCCGCCTGCTGATGGCCGAGGCCACCCGCGCCTTCTTCAGCCCGAAGAACCGGGGCCCCCGCACGCCCGACGCGGAGGCGAGCGCCGAGGTGAAATCGCTGACGGACCGGCTCCTCGCGGAGTTGTGGGAGGAGCGCGGCTACTTCGTCGCCCTGCGGCAGGCCTATGACAAGCACCTGAAGGCCGGCCCGAAGGCGGTCGCTTCAGGGAGCTGAGTCGGCGGTGGCCCGGGCCTCGCGGATGCGCCGGGAGAAGTCCGGCTGGCCATCCGCCGCCTGGGCCTTCGCATTGATGAGGTGCCGGGCGCGCACCACCTCCAGCGGCGCGTCCTTCTCGATGAGGCCCAGCTCGTACGCCAGCGCGTCCGAGTACGCCGGCAGCAGCGTCCGGTGGTCATACGGCACGTCCACCGCGGCGACCTTCTCCACGTGGCGCACCAGGTTGGTGGTGCAGTTGCTGGAGAGCGTGTCGTAGAACTCCGGCCGGGCGTGCAGCGCGTTCATCCGCGCCACCATGTCCAGGAAGAAGGAGGCGATGCGCTCCTTCGACGCGTCCACCGGGTACAGGAACACGTCGTCCTTGCGGTGGTTGGAGCGGAGCTGGACGAGGTCCCGCTCGTCGCCCACCACGTAGATGAGCTCGAACTGGCGGAACAGGCCGCCCAGGGCGGAGAACGTCTCCCCCTTCTCGCGCCGCACCTCCACGGAGAAGACGACGTAGCGCCCGTCCGAGAAGCCGAAGCTCACCATGGTGTGCGCCGCGCCCCAGACGCCGGAGAACGGCTCCACGATGAACCACGCCCCCGTCAGCTCGCGCGCGTCATACGTGGCCGTGTACCAGGCCGCGTCCCAGTCGGAGGTGCTCCGGTAGCGGAAGTCGCGCACGTCATGAATCGTCACGCGTGAGCCGTCCACCTCCGCCCGCGCCGCGCGCGCCAGGTCCGGCGCCCAGTCACGCTGGCCCGAAGGCGTCACCGTCCGCATCCAGCCGTACACCGCCACGCAGCCCACCGCCACCACCGTCACCGCCGCCAGCCCGGAGCGCCGACGCCACACCGCCACCGCCGCCCCGGCCAACACGAGCGCCAGCAACGCCCGCGCCGGGTGCGGCCCCTCGGCCCCCGCCCCCGTCAGGGCAAGGGCGAGCGCGACCCAGGCGCTCCCCAGCAGGAGGACCAGGGCGGTGGAGATACGGAAGAAGAGGCGCATGGCCGGAGTATCCGCGCCCTGGCCCACGGTGTCATCGGCGCGTCACGGCGTGGCCTCGGGGAATGGGGCTGGCGCGGCGTGTTCACTCCCCGTCCGAAGCCCCGCCGGCCGGTCGGATTGGCCCTGCCAGGCGACGGGCGCAGGGTGCCCCACCCCGCGCCCCGGGGCCCGCGCCGGGCCTCGCACGGGCGTGGAGACAGGAGCGTCACGATGCGAAGGGAAATGCTGACACGTCTCGCGGTACCGGGCCTGGTGGCCTGCGTCCTGTGGCTCACCGGCTGTGGCAACAACACGGAGGCGGACACGACGCTGGCGGGAGGCAACGAGGTGCCCCCCGTCACCACCTCGGCGACGGGAGCCGCCAACGCGGAGCTGGAGGGTGACGAGCTGGTGGTGAATGGAAGCTTCTCGAACCTGAGCAGCGACCTGTTCCCCGTCGGCGGGAGCGCCGCCCACGTCCACAACGCCCCAGGGGGCGAAAACGGACCCATCCTCTTCAACCTGGAGGTCTCGAGCACCGACAACCGCAACGGCACCTTCATCGGTCGCAAGACGCTGACCGAAGACGAGAAGGTGCTCTTCGAGGACGGCAACCTCTACGTCAACATCCACACGGCCAACTTCAACTCGGGAGAGCTTCGCGGCCAGTTCAAGCCGTAAGCCCGGCGATTCCGCTCGTGCCGGAACTCCGGCACGGCGGCCAGGGCCCGCGCCAAGGCCTGCTGCGTCATAAAACAGCAGGTGCGTCATCGCGTCCCCACCTGCTACAAACGCCCGATACTTCTGAGTTTTTTTGTCTGAAGACCCAGACTAGTCAGACGCATCCATTCCTACGTGAATACGTGAGGTTCACGTCAGAGCCGTGCTCCATGATAGTTAAGTCCAGACCATCCCGGTGGATGGTCCCGCCTACGCGGCGACGGACAGCTACGCCTACGCGACTTGGAGCAGCGAGTGGAACTCACCAGCGTGGATCATGTGGAGCTACATGTAGGCGACGCAATGTTGTCGGCCTACTTCTTCTGCCACGCGCTGGGATTCCGGATGGTGGCTCACGCCGCCCCCGAAAGTGGGCTGGAGGGGCGCAGGTCCATCCTGCTGCGGCAGGGCAGCATGCGGGTGGTCGTCACTTCGGCGCTCGACTCGAAGGGCCCGGTGGCGGACTACGTGCGCGCGCACGGCGACGGGGTGAAGGACGTGGCGTTCGCGACGCCGGACGCGGAAGGGGCCTTCCATGAGGCGGTGAGCCGGGGCGCGCGGCCGGTGCAGGCGCCCATCACCTACGAAGGCGCGGGCGGGCGCGTGGTCAAGGCGACCATCGCCGGGCCGGGGGACCTGGTGCATTCCTTCATCCAGCGCGACTCGACGGCGGGCGTGTTCCTGCCGGACGTGTACCTGCCGCTGGAGACGGCCCCGGGAGGCACGGAGGAGATGTTCTCCGCGCTGGACCACGTGGCCCTGTGCCTGGAGCACGGCACGCTGATGGACGCGGTGGCCTACTACCTGGACGTGCTGGGCTTCGAGCAGACGCACGAGGAGAACGTGCGCACCGAGTACAGCGGGATGAACTCGCGGGTGGTCCAGACCGCTGGCGGGCGCATCTGCTTTCCCATGCAGGAGCCGTTCACCGGCGCGCGGCGCGGGCAGCTCGAGTACTTCCTGCAGGCCCACGGCGGCTCCGGCGTGCAGCACCTGGCCTTCCTGGCGTCGGACATCACCCGGGCGGTGGACGTGCTGCGCCGGGGCGGCATGAGGATATTGGACGCGCCGCCGGACTATTACGAGACGCTGGAAGCCCGGCTGGGCGACCTGTGCGGCTTCCGCCGCGAGACGCTGCAGGAGCGCAACATCCTGATGGACCGCGACGCCTGGGGCCATCTGCTGCAGGTGTTCACGCGCACGCAGCACGCCCGGAACACGCTCTTCTTCGAGGTCATCCAGCGGCAGAAGGCTCGCGGCTTCGGCGGCGCCAACATCCAGGCGCTCTACGAGGCCAAGGAGCGCGATTCGATGCGCGCTGACCTCCAGAGCTGATCCTCACCGGGAAGGAAGAGGCCGGGACCGGGGCAGCGCGCCGGGGCCCGGCGTCACGCCGTGGCAGCACGGCGCTCGCACACGCCAGTGCCCCTCGCTCGGGGACCTCGGAACGGCGGTGCTGGAGCGCCTCAGCCAGGGAGTTACACTCTCGTCAGAGTTCCTTGAAATCCAGGGGGTTATGGGCCCTCGTGGGCTGCTAGACAACCCGTGAGAAACGAGAGATGAAAGGCAGCGGGCATGGCTCGACTTGGACTCTCCTTCCTGATTCAAAAGCCGCGGTGTCCCGAGGCGCCCCTCGCGGCGTCCGGCGCTCCGTGTCGCGTGGCGCCAGCCGCACCGGAGCAGGTCCTCCGGGGGGCAGCCCGTGCCGGGAGGCACTGACCGCGACGGCATTGATGACGCCGTCCGGATGAGGCCCGCACCGCCACCCAGGAAGTGAATCAGCCATCCGGGCGACGTCCATCCGTCCGGTCCGACAGACAGCCTTACGCCTGAGGGCGGGAGCACCCATGAGTGACCAGAACGAGAAGGCGGCCAGCGACTTCCCCACGCTCGTGGACCTGCTGCGCTATCGCGCGGAGCGCAAGGGCGACGCGCTGCTCTACCGCTTCCTCGAGACGGGCGACGTGGACGGCCCGGTGGAGGAGTGGAGCTACACGCGGCTGGACACGCGGGCGCGGGCGCTGGGCGCGCTGCTGCGCGAGCTGGGCGCGAAGGGCGAGCGGGCGCTGCTGCTGTACCCCCCGGGCATGGAGTTCGTCGCCGGCTTCATGGGCTGCCTCTACGGCGGCGTGGTGGCGGTGCCGTGCTACCCGCCGGACCCCACGCGGCTGGAGCGCACCCTGCCCCGGCTGCGCGCCATCGCCCAGGACTCCGGCGCGAAGTACGTGCTGACGACGAGCTTCATCCTGGAGATGTCGGAGCTGTTCAAGCCCCAGGCGCCGGAGCTGGGCGAGCTGCAGTGGCTGGCCAGCGACGCGGTGCCCGAGGCCCGCGCGGCGGACTGGAAGCTACCGGACGTGGACGTCGGCTCGCCGGCCTTCCTCCAGTACACGTCGGGCTCCACGGGCAACCCCAAGGGGGTGATGGTGAGCCACACCAACATCCTCCACAACGAGGCCCTCATCACCCGGGGCTTCGGACTGGATGCGTCGCGCTCGTCCGGCATGGGCTGGCTGCCGATGTTCCATGACATGGGGCTCATCGGGAAGGTGCTCCAGCCCATGTACCTGGGCTTCCCGTGCACGCTCATGTCGCCCATCGCCTTCCTGCAGCGCCCGCTGCGGTGGCTGGAGGCCATCTCCCACTACAAGGCGACGTGCAGCGGCGGCCCCAACTTCGCCTATGACTTGTGCGTGCGGAAGGCCACGGACGAGGACCGCGCGCGGCTGGACTTGAGCAGCTGGGACCTGGCCTTCAACGGCGCGGAGCCGGTGCGGCGCGAGACGCTGGAGCGCTTCGCGGCGGCGTTCGCCCCGAGCGGCTTCAAGTCCACCGCCTTCTACCCCTGCTACGGCCTGGCGGAGGCCACCCTCATCGTCACCGGCGGCACCAAGGGCCAGCCCGTCGTGCAGGGGCGCTTCGACGCGGAGGCGCTGGAGCGCGGCAAGGGCGTGGACGCGTCGGCCCAGGCGGAGGGCCCGAAGGCGCGGACGCTGGTGGGCGCGGGCGTGAGCGCGCCGGACCAGCGGATGCTCATTGTCCACCCGGAGGCGCGGGTGCCGTGCGCGGCGCACGAGGTGGGCGAAATCTGGGTGTCGGGCCCCAGCGTGGCCCGGGGCTACTGGGCGCGGCCGGAGGAGTCCGCGCACGCGTTCGACGCGCGGCTGGCCTCGGGCGAGGGGCCGTTCCTGCGCACGGGCGATTTGGGCTTCGTGTCCCCGGAGGGCGAGCTGTTCGTCACCGGCCGGCTCAAGGACCTGCTCATCATCCGCGGCCGCAACCTGTACCCCCAGGACTTGGAGCTGGCGGCGGAGCGGGCCCACCGCACGGTGCGGGCGGGCTGCTGCGCGGCCTTCAGCGTGGACGTGGAGGGCGAGGAGCGGCTGGTGCTGGCGGCCGAGGTGGATGCGCGCGACGGCTTCGACGCGTCCTCGGTGGTGGAGGCGGTGCGCCGGGCCCTGGCCGAGGAGCACTCGGTGCACGCGCATGGCGTGGTGCTGCTCCAGGCGCGCAGCATCCCCAAGACGTCCAGCGGGAAGATCCAGCGCCGCGCCACGCGGGCGGCGTTCCTCGCTGGCGAGCTGGAGGTGGTGGAGTCCTCGGTGGTGACGGGCGAGTCCTCCGCGCCGGCCGAGGACGCAACGCCGGCCGTGCCACTGAAGGAGCAGCTCACGACGGCGTCCGAGCCGGAGCGCCCGGCGGTGATGGAGCGCTTCCTGCGCCAGACGGTGGCGCGCGTGCTGCACGTGGACGCGGCGACGCTGGCGGGCGACACGGACCTGGCGGGCCTGGGTCTGGACTCGCTGATGGTGCTGGAGCTGCATGGCCAGCTGGAGACGCAGCTGGCGGTGCGGCTGCCCGCGGCCTTCCTCTGGCAGAACCCGACGCTGGCCTCGGCCGCGTCGCAGCTGCTGGAGGCCTGGAAGGGCGTGCGCCCGGAGTCCGCGCTCGTCGCGCCCCCGCTGGTGGCGGACGCCACGGGCGCGGAGGCGCCGCTGTCCTCGGGCCAGCAGCGGCTGTGGTTCCTGGACCGGCTGGTGCCGGAGAGCCCGCTGTACAACGTCCACTTCCAGCTGCGCCTCTCCGGCCCGCTGGACGAGGCCGCGCTGCGCCGGAGCCTGGACGCGCTGCTGGCGCGCCACCCGGTGCTGCGCTCCACCTTCCCGGAAGTCGGAGGCCAGCCGCGCCTGGACGTGCGGCCCGCCGCGCCGCTCGCGCTGCCGAAGGCGGACCTCCGCGCGCTGGCGCCCGAGGCCCGTGACGCCGAGCTGCGCCGGCTGTCGCTGGCGCAGGCGAAGGAGCCCTTCAAGCTGGGCGAAGGCCCGCTGGTGCGCGCCGAGCTGGTGGCCCTGGCCGACGCGGAGCACGTGCTGCTGATGACGCAGCACCACATCGTCACGGACGGCTGGTCCATTGGCGTGCTGGCCCGCGAGCTGGCCGCCCTGTACCGCGCGGCCGTGGCCGGCGAGTCCCCCACCCTGCCCCCGCCCGCGCTGCACTACCCGGACTTCGCGCGCTGGCAGCAGGGGCTGGGCGCGCTGCTGGACGGACAGCGTGCGTACTGGGGGCAGAAGCTGGCCGGCCTCCCGCGACTGGAGCTGCCCACGGACCTGCCTCGTCCGAAGGAGCCCCGCTTCCAGGGCGCGCTGCACCGACTCACCGTGCCCCGCCAGCTCGTGGAGGAGCTGCGGGCGATGAGCCGGCGCGAGGGCTGCACCCTCTTCGTCACCCTGGCCGCGGCGTGGACGGCGCTGCTCCACCGCTACAGCGGGCAGGAGGACTTCGGCGTGGGCACCGTGGTGGCCAACCGCGAGCGCGCCGAGCTGCGGGACCTGGTGGGCTTCTTCGCCCACACGCTGGTGCTGCGCGAGGACGTCTCCGGACAGCCCACGTTCCGCGAGCTGCTCGCCCGCACCCGGCGCACCTTCCACGAGGCGCTGGCCCATGCGGACCTGCCCTTCGAGGAGGTGGTGGGCGCGGCCCGCGTGGCCCGCGGCGCGGACAACCCGCTGTTCCAGACGAGCCTCCTGCTGGAGGCGCTGCCCCCCACGGACATGGCCGTGCCGGGCATGGCGTGGACGCCGGTGCTGCCGGTGCCGGATGGCGCGGTGGAGGGCACGTCGAAGTTCGACCTCCAGCTGTCTCTGGTGGAGACGGCGGACGGCCTGACGGGCGCGCTGGAGTACCGCACCGACCTCTTCGCGCCTTCCACGACGGCGCGGCTGGCCGGCCACCTGGAGACGCTGCTGCGCGCGGTGGTGGACGCGCCGGACGCCCGCGTGGAGGACCTGCCGCTGCTCACCAGCGAGGAGTCGAAGCGGCTGCTGGTGGAGTGGAACGACTTCACCCCGCCCGCGCCCGAGGACGCGGCCCGCTGCGTCCACGCGCAGCTTCGCGCCCAGGCGGCGCGCACGCCGGACGCGGTGGCGGTGGCCGGGGACGACGAGACGCTCACCTACGCGGAGCTGGACCGGCGGAGCGACGCGCTGGCCTGGCACCTGCGAAGCCTGGGCGTGGGCCCCGAGGTGCGGGTGGGCCTGTGCGTGGAGCGCTCGGCGCGGATGGTGGTGGCGATGCTCGGCGTGCTCAAGGCCGGCGCCGCGTACGTGCCGCTGGACCCTGACTACCCGCGCGAGCGGCTGGCGTACATGCTGGAGGACTCGGGGGCGGCGGTGCTGCTCACCGAGGCGCACCTGGACGGCACCGTGCCCGCCGGCCGCGCGCGCACCGTGCTGCTGGACGGCCCGGACGCCTTCGCGGCCGTGGGCAATGACGGGCCTCCGCCGTCCGGCACGGGCCCGGAGAACCTGGCCTACGTCATCTACACGTCCGGCTCCACGGGGCGCCCCAAGGGCGTCATGGTGCCGCACGGCGGCGTGGACAACTTCTTCACCGCCATGGACGCGCGCGTGGGCCACCAGCCCGCGGGCTCGTGGCTGGCCGTCACCAGCATCTCCTTCGACATCTCCGTGCTGGAGCTGCTGTGGACGCTCACGCGCGGCTTCAAGGTGGTGGTGCAGGGTGAGGGCGCGCTGCTGAAGGCGCCCGCCCGCGTCTCGGCGGCGCGTCGCAAGCCGGCGGAGTTCAGCCTCTTCTACTTCGCGGACGACGCGGACGACGCGGGGGGCAACCGCTACCGGCTGCTGATGGAGGGCGCGAAGTTCGCGGACCGGAATGGCTTCGCGGCGGTGTGGACGCCGGAGCGCCACTTCCACGCCTTCGGCGGGCTCTACCCCAACCCCTCCGTGGCGGGCGCGGCGATTGCCGCCGTCACCGAGCGCGTGGGCATCCGCGCCGGCAGCGTGGTGCTGCCGCTGCACCACCCGGTGCGCGTGGCGGAGGAGTGGGCGCTGGTGGACAACCTGTCCCAGGGCCGCGTCGGCATCTCCGTCGCCTCCGGCTGGCACGCCAACGACTTCGTCTTCGCGCCGGAGCGTTACGAGAAGCGCCGCGAGCTGATGCTCGAGGGGCTGGACACCGTGCGCCGGCTGTGGCGCGGCGAGACGGTACGGATGCCGGGCGGCGCGGGCACCCAGGTGGACGTGACGCTGCGGCCCCGTCCCGTGCAGGCGGAGCTGCCGGTGTGGCTCACCGCCGCGGGCAATCCGGAGACGTTCATCTCCGCGGGCCGGCTGGGCTGCCACGTCCTCACCCACCTGCTGGGACAGACGTGGGAGGACCTGGAGAAGAAGCTGGCCCTCTACCGCGACGCCTGGCGCGCGGCGGGCCACCCGGGCGACGGCCACGTCACCCTCATGCTGCACACCTTCATCGGCGAGGACGCCGGCAAGGTGCGCGCGGTGGTGGAGAAGCCCTTCCGCAACTACCTCAAGAGCTCCGCGGACCTGATGCGCGGCCTGGCGGGCACGCTGGGCGTGGACATGGGCTCCGCCGCGTTCACCGAGGCGGACCTGGACCGGCTGGCCGGCCACGCCTTCGAGCGCTACTTCGAGACGAGCGGCCTCTTCGGCACGCCCCGCTCCGTGCGCGAGCAGGTGGAGCGGCTCAAGGCGTCCGGCGTGGACGAGGTGGGCTGCCTCATCGACTTCGGCATCCCCGCGGACACGGTGCTGTCCAGCCTGCCTCTCTTGAACGAGGTGAAGGCCCGCAGCGACAGGGACAGCCGCCGCTCCGGTGGCGCGCGTCCGATTCCGCTCCAGCTCCGCGAGCACGTGGTGACGCACCTGCAGTGCACGCCCTCGCTGGCGCGCGCGCTGCTGGCCGACCCCGAGTCCGCCGAGGCCCTGGGCGGCCTGCGCCGGCTGATGGTGGGTGGCGAGGCCCTGCCCTCCCCGCTGGCCGCGTCGCTGAAGGCGGCGCTGCCGGAGGGCGCCGAGCTGGTCAACATGTACGGCCCCACGGAGACCACCATCTGGTCCTCCACGCACGGCGTGACGCAGGAGGCCGGGCCGGTGGCGTCGATTGGCTCGCCCTTCACCCGGACGCAGTTCTACATCGTGGACGCGAAGCTGCGGCCGGTGCCGGTGGGCGTGCCCGGCGAGCTGTTCATCGGCGGCGCGGGCGTGGTGCGCGGCTACCTGGCGCGGCCGGAGCTGACGGCGGAGCGCTTCGTGCCGGACCCGTTCGCACGCGAGCCGGGCGCGCGGCTGTACCGCACGGGAGACCGGGCGCGGTGGCGCGAGGACGGCACGGTGGAGTTCCTCGGCCGCGTCGACTACCAGCTCAAGGTGCGCGGCTTCCGCATCGAAGCAGGTGAAATCGAGGCGGTGCTGGCGTCGCAGCCGGCGGTGCGCGAGGCCGTGGTGGTGGCGCGCGAGGACGAGCCGGGCGACGTGCGCCTCGTCGCGTACGTGGTGCCGCGCGACGGACAGCCGGTGGATGCGACGGCGCTGCGCGACGCGGTGGCGCTGCGACTGCCCGAGCACATGGTGCCGTCGCTGCTGGTGGAGCTGCCTGCGCTGCCGCTCACGCCCAACGGCAAGGTGGACCGCAAGGCGCTGCCCGCGCCGACGGCGGCCCGGGCCTCGCGCGCGGCGTACGTGGCGCCGCAGAGCCAGCTGGAGCAGCAGATCGCCGAGGTGTGGCGGCGGGTGCTCAAGCTGGAGCAGGTGGGCGTGCACGACAACTTCTTCGACCTGGGCGGGCACTCGCTGCTGATGGTGCAGGTGCACACACAGCTCAAGGCGGCGCTGGGGCAGGACCTGGCGCTGCTGAAGCTGTTGGAGCACCCGACCATCAGCGCCCTCGCCCGCCACCTGCGGCAGGAGCCTGCCTCCGGCGCCGCGCCGGTGGAAGCCGCCCAGGACCGGGCGAAGAAGCAGCTCGAAAGTCTCAAGCGCCAGCAGCAGCGCGCAAGGAAGCAGGGGTAGAGCGTCATGGGTCGTCACAGCCAGTACGAGGGGGACGCGGGGCTCGCGGTAGCCATCGTCGGAATGTCCGTGCGGGTGCCCGGCGCGGAGGACGTGGACGCGTTCTGGCGCGTGCTGCGCGGCGGCGTGGAGGCCATCTCGTTCTTCACCGACGAGGCGCTCAAGTCGCTCGGCGTGGAGCCGGCGTTCCTCGCCAATCCGAACTTCGTCCGCGCGGCGCCCGTGCTGGAGCGGCCCGGCCGCTTCGACGCGGCCTTCTTCGGCTATGCGCCCCGCGAGGCGGAGCTGCTGGACCCGCAGCACCGCATCTTCCTGGAGTGCGCGTGGAAGGCGCTGGAGCACGCGGGCTACGCCCCGGGCCGCATCCAGGGAGCCACGGGCGTCTACGCCGGCTCCAGCCTGAGCAGCTACCTGCTGTTCAACCTGCTCACCCGCGCGGAGTTCCAGCAGGCCGAGGACACCTTCCCGGCCATGGTGGGCAACGACAAGGACTTCCTCGCCACGCGCGTGGCGTACCACTTCAACCTCAAGGGCCCTGCCCTCACGGTGCAGACGGGCTGCTCCACGTCCCTGGTGGCCACGCACCTCGCCTGCCAGGCGCTGCTGGGCTACCAGTGCGACGTGGCGCTCGCGGGCGGCGTGTCCGTGCACATGCCGCAGCGCTCGGGCTACCACTTCCAGGAGGGTGGCATCACCTCTCCGGACGGGCACTGCCGCGCGTTCGACGCCCAGGGCCAGGGCACGCTGTTCGGCAGCGGCGCGGGCGTGGTGGTGCTCAAGCGGCTGGAGGACGCGCTCAACGACGGCGACACCATCCACGCCGTCATCCGTGGCTCGGCCATCAACAACGACGGCGCGGTGAAGGTGGGCTACACCGCGCCCGGCGTGGAGGGCCAGGCGGAGGTCATCGCCCGCGCGCAGGCCGTGGCGGAGGTGTCTCCGGACTCCGTCACCTACGTGGAGGCGCACGGCACCGCGACGCCGCTGGGTGACCCCGTGGAGGTGCAGGCGCTCACCCAGGCGTTCCGCGCCGGCACCGACAAGCGCGGCTTCTGCGGGCTGGGCTCGGTGAAGACCAACGTGGGCCACCTGGACGCGGCGGCGGGCGTGACGGGGCTGGTGAAGACGGTGCTCGCGCTGGAGCACGGCGAGCTGCCGCCCAGCCTGAACTACGAGAAGCCCAACCCGCGCATCGACTTCGACAGCAGCCCCTTCTACGTCAACGCCACCCTGAAGCCCTGGCCGGAAGGCCCCACGGCCCGGCGCGCGGGCGTCAGCTCGTTCGGCATCGGCGGCACCAACGCGCACCTGGTGCTGGAGGAGGCCCCGGCCACCGCGCCCGGCGACGCGCCCCGCCCCTGGCAATTGCTGGCGCTGTCCGCGAAGACGCCGAGCGCGCTGGAGACCCTGACCACCGGGCTGAAGCAGCACCTGGACGCGCACCCCGAGCAGGCGCTCGCGGACGTGGCGTGGACGCTCCAGGCGGGCCGCAAGCCCATGGAGCACCGCCGCGTGGTGGTGTGCCGTGAGCGCGAGGACGCGCTGCGGGCGCTGGAGACGAAGGACCCGCAGCGCACCTTCACGCTGGCGCCGGGCAACACCGTGCCCTCCGCCGTCTTCATGTTCCCCGGCGGCGGCGCGCAGTACCCGGACATGGGCCGCGGCCTGTACGCCTCCGAGAAGGTGTTCCGCGAGGCGGTGGACAAGTGCTGTGAGCTGCTCCGCCCCCGGCTGGGCTTCGACCTGCGGCCGGACATGTACCCGGACGCGTCGCGCGCCGAGGACGCGGTGCGGAAGCTCAAGCGCACCTCGCTGGCGCTGCCCGCGCTCTTCACGGTGGAGTACGCGCTGGCGCAGCTGTGGCAGTCCTGGGGCGTGAAGCCCGAGGCGCTCATCGGCCACAGCCTGGGCGAGTACGCGGCGGCCTGCCTCGCGGGCGTCTTCTCGCTGGAGGACGCGCTGGCGCTGGTGGTGCTGCGCGGCAAGCTCTTCGAGGAGCTGCCCGGTGGCGGCATGCTCAGCGTGCCCCTGCCCGAGGCCGAGGTGCGCCCGCTGCTGGGGACCACGCTGTCCATGGCCGCGGTGAACGGGCCCTCGCAGTGCGTGGTGGCAGGCACGGTGGAGGCGATTGAAGCGCTGGCCGCGGAGCTGACGAAGCGCGAGGTGGAGTTCCGCCACATCCCCATCGACGTGGCGGCGCACTCGCACCTGGTGGAGCCGATTCTGGCGCGCTTCCAGGCCTTCGTCGGGACGCTGAAGCGCAACGCGCCCACGCTGCCGATTGTCTCCAACGTCACCGGCACGTGGATGACGCCCGAGGAGGCCGCAGACCCGGCGTACTGGACGCGGCACCTGCGGCAGACGGTGCGCTTCGGCGACGGCGTGCGCACGCTGGCCACCCAGCCCGGCCGCGTCTACCTGGAGGTGGGCCCGGGCCGCACGCTGGGCACGCTGGCGCGCCTGCAGCTCACGGGGCCCAAGGCGCCTCCGGTGCTCTCCTCGCTGCGCCACCCGCAGGACCCGGTGGCGGATGACGAGTTCCTCGCCACCGTGCTCGGCCGGCTGTGGGCCGCGGGCATGGAGGTGGACTGGAGCGCCGTACACGGCGGAGCGCGGCGCCTGCGCGTGCCGCTGCCCACCTACCCCTTCGAGGGCCAGGACTACTGGCTCGCGCCGGAGGCCGCCTCGTCGCGCCGCAAGGGCCTGGCGCGCAAGAGCGCGGACGTGGCTGGCTGGTTCTACCTGCCCTCGTGGCAGCGCGCGCCGCTGCCGCTGCCCACGGCGGCTCCGGTGGAGGCGCGCGGCTGGCTCGTCTTCCAGGACGCGCGCGGCATTGGCGCGGCCCTGGCGGAGCGGCTGGAGCGACAGGGCCACTCCGTCGTGCGAGTCACCCCGGGCTCCCGCTTCAACGCGGAGACGGAGCAGCACTTCACCGTGGACCCGCGTGAGCGCGAGGACTTCGCCAGCGTGCTGCGCGCGCTGAAGGCCCGCGACTTCAAGGTGGACCGCGCGGTGTACCTGTGGAGCCTGGATGCCCCCGTCGGCGTGGAGGCGCTCCCTCCCGGGGCGCGCTTCGAGGAGTCGCAGGAGCGTGGCTTCCTCGGCGTGCTGAAGCTGTCACAGGCGCTGGCCGAGGCGGATCTGCCCGGTCCGGTGGAGTTGACGGTGGTGGGCCGCGAGGCGCTGGAGGTGGAGAGCGCGGACGCGGTGGCTCCCGAGCACGCTCCGCTGGTCGCGCTGTGCAAGGTGATTGCGCAGGAGCAGGACACCCTGGCCTGCCGCTACGTGGACCTGCGGGCCCCGGTGGCGATGGCCACCGAGGCGCTGCTGCGCGAGGTGACGTCCGGCTCGTTCGAGCCCGTCGTCGCGTGGCGTGGCTCGCACCGGCACGCGCAGACGTACGAGCCGCAGCGGATTGAATCGGATGCACCGGCGGCCCGGCCCCTCAAGACGCGCGGCGTGTACCTCATCACCGGCGGCCTGGGTGGCGTGGGCCTGCTGCTCGCGAACCACCTGGCGCGGAACCATCAGGCGCGGCTGGTGCTGGTGGGCCGCTCGGGCGCGGGGGATGTGGACGACCGGCGCCAGCGCGCGGTCCAGGCGCTGGAGGCCGCGGGTGCGGAGGTGCTGGTGGCCCGCGCGGATGTCTCGGACCCGGCCCAGCTTCGCGGGGTGCTCGCGGAGGCGGATGCCCGCTTCGGAACGGTCGATGGTGTCATCCACGCGGCGGGCCTGGCCGGTGACGGCGCGGTGGCGCTGCTCAGCGGGCTGGACGCGGCCACGTGCGCGCCCCACTTCCGGGCGAAGGTGCATGGCACGTATGCGCTGGAGGCGGCGCTGGCGGGCCGCCCGCTGGACTTCGTCCTGCTGGTGTCCTCCAACGCGGCCGTGCTGGGCGGCCTGGGGCTCGCGGCGTACGGCGCGGCCAATGCGTTCCTGGACTCCTTCGCGGCGTCACGCTCGCGGGACGGCCAGGCGCGCTGGCTGAGCACCAACTGGGACGGCTGGCCCGTGGTCGCCGAGGGCGAGCGCGCGGTGCAGACCAGCATCGACCAGTTCGCCATGTCCGCCACCGAGGCGGTGGAGGCCTTCCGCCGCGTGGTGGAGGCCCCGCTGGCCGGACAGGTGGTGGTGTCCACGGGCAACCTGGACGCGCGGCTGGCGCAGTGGGTGCGGCGCGAAGGCGCGGCGGCGAAGAAGGACTCGGCCGGCGGCGCGCTGCACGCGCGGCCCACGCTGGGCACCGAGTACGTGGCGCCCACCGACGACGTGGAGCTCGCGCTGGCGCGGGTGTGGCAGGAGCAGCTCGGCCTGGAGCAGCTCGGCATCCACGACAACTTCTTCGACCTGGGAGGCAACTCGCTCCTGTGGCTGAAGATTGTCGGGCGCCTGAAGCGGGAGCTGGGGCGGGACGTGCCGCTCACCTCCGTCTTCGAGGCCCCCACGGTGGCCACCCTGGCGAAGAAGCTGGGACAGGCCGCCTCGGCGGAGACTCCTGGTTTCGAGGCCAGCCAGAGCCGCGGCGCACAGCGGCGGGAGCGGCGCAGCCGGCGCGAGTAGCGCGGCCCGCCGCTCTGTAGTGCAACACCGAGACACGCAACCCTGGAGTCGAAGACGTGGACAGCCGACCGACGCTGGAGATTGACGACGCCGACATCGCCATCATCGGCATGTCCGGACGCTTCCCTGGAGCGCGAAGCGTCGCGGAGCTGTGGGCCAACGTCCGGGGCGGCGTGGAGTCCATCAACCACTTCACGCGCGAGGAGAGCCGCGCGGCCGGAGTGCCCGAGGAGCAGTTGGAGGACCCGTCCTTCGTCAGGGCCGCCGCCGTGCTGCCAGAGCCGGAGTCCTTCGACGCCGCCTTCTTCGACATGCCGCCGCGCGAGGCGGAGCTGACCGACCCGCAGCACCGCGTCTTCCTGGAGGTCTGCTGGGAGGCGCTGGAGCACGCGGGCTACTCACCGCGTGACTACTCCGGTCTCGTCTCCGTGTATGGCGGCGCCACGCTCAACACGTACCTGTTGATGAACCTCGCGCGGAACCCGCGCGTGCTGGCGGCCTTCGACCCGGTGCAGGTCAACATCGGCAACGGTGGCGACTTCCTGGCCACCCGCGTCTCCTACAAGCTCAACCTGCGCGGCACGAGCCACACGGTGCAGAGCGCGTGCTCCACGTCGCTGGTGGCGGTGCACCAGGCCTGCCAGAGCCTGCTCAACGGCGAGTGCGACATGGCGCTCGCGGGCGGCGCGTCCATCAACGTGAGCTTCCTGCACGGGTACCGCTACCAGGAAGGCGGCATGACGTCCCCGGACGGACGCTGCCGGCCCTTCGACGCGAAGGCGCAGGGCACGCTGTTCGGCAGCGGCGCGGGCGTGGTGGTGCTCAAGAAGCTGCGGGCCGCGGTGGACGACGGGGACACCATCCACGCCGTCATCAAGGGCTCGGCCACCAACAACGACGGCTCGCTGAAGGCGGGCTACACCGCGCCCAGCGTGGAGGGTCAGGCGCAGGTGGTGGCGGAGGCGCTCGCCGCGTCGGGCCTGGACGCGGACGCCATCAGCTACGTGGAGGCGCACGGCACCGCCACGCCGCTGGGAGACCCGATTGAAGTGCAGGCCCTCACCAAGGCCTTCCGCGCCACCACCCAGCGGCGGCGCTTCTGTGCCCTGGGCTCGGTGAAGGGCAACGTGGGCCACCTGGACGCGGCCGCGGGCATCACCGGCCTGATGAAGACGGTGATGGCGCTGAGCCACGGCGAGCTGCCGCCCAGCCTCCACTACGAGCGTCCCAACCCGGCCATCGACTTCGACGGCAGCCCCTTCTACGTCAACGCGGCGCTCAAGCCCTGGCCCACGGGCCCCACGCCGCGCCGCGCCGGAGTCAGCTCCTTCGGCGTGGGCGGCACCAACGCGCACGTCGTGCTGGAGGAGCCGCCCCGACTTCCCGCCAGCGCGCCTTCGCGCCGCGCGTGGCACCTGCTGCCCGTCTCCGCGCGCACGCCCACGGCGCTGGAGTCCGCCACGCAGCGGCTGGCGGAGGCGCTGCGGAGCCAGCCGGGTGTGAATCTGGCGGACGTGGCATGGACGCTCCAGGCCGGACGCCAGCGCTTCGCGCACCGCCGCTTCGTGCTGGCGAGCAGCGTGGAGGACGCGGTGCAGGCGCTGGCCCAGCCGCAGGGCCCGCGCGTGCTCACCGAGTCGCAGGACGCGGTGGAGCGCCCGGTGGCCTTCCTCTTCCCCGGCCAGGGCTCGCAGCACGTGGACATGGGCCGCGCGCTGTATG
Source organism: Pyxidicoccus trucidator (assembly GCF_010894435.1). NCBI lineage: Bacteria > Pseudomonadati > Myxococcota > Myxococcia > Myxococcales > Myxococcaceae > Pyxidicoccus > Pyxidicoccus trucidator. The sequence goes on from NZ_JAAIXZ010000009.1 coordinate 379,791, forward strand.
ACTCCGAGCCCGTGTTCCGCGCCGAGGTGGACCGGTGCGCGGAGACGCTGAAGCGTCACCTGGACGGACTGGACCTGCGCACGGTGCTGTACCCGAAGCCCGAGGCGGCAGAGGAGTGTGGCCGCAAGCTGGCGCAGACGTCGCTCACGCAGCCCGCCCTGTTCACCCTGGAGTACGCCACCGCGCGCCTGTGGATGTCCTGGGGCGTGAAGCCCGCCGCCATGCTGGGACACAGCATCGGCGAGTACGTGGCCGCGTGCCTCGCCGGGGTCCTCACCCTGGAGCACGCGCTGCAATTGGTGGCCGCGCGTGGGCGGCTGATGCAGGGGCTGCCCTCGGGCGCCATGCTCGCGGTCCCGCTGTCCGAGGACGAGGTGCAGCCGTACCTCGCGGCCGGACTGAGCCTCGCCGCGCTGAACTCCCCCATGCAGTGCGTGCTGTCCGGCCCCCATGAGGCGGTGGAGGCGGCACAGAAGCAGCTCAAGGACGCGGGCGTACAGTGCCACGTGCTGGTGACGTCGCACGCGTTCCACTCGGCGATGATGGACCCCATCCTCGACGCCTTCACCACCCAGGTGGCGGCGGTGCCGCTGCGGGCGCCCACCCTGCCCTTCATCTCCAACGTCACGGGCACGTGGATTACCGCGGAGCAGGCGACGAGCCCGCGCTACTGGGCCCAACACCTGCGCGGCGCGGTGCGCTTCGCGGATGGCCTGCACGCCCTCTTCTCCGACCCCAAGCGGGTGCTGCTGGAGGTCGGTCCCGGCCAGGTGCTCGGACGGCTGGCGAAGCGCCACCCGGAGTACACGCCCGCGCGCGCCGTGCTTCCCTCCATGCCGCTGCCGCAGGACACCGCGCCCGCCGGTGCGGCGCCGCTCGCGTACGAGACGCTCGGCCGGCTGTGGCAGGCCGGCGCCACCGTGGACTGGAAGAGCCTCCACGGCACGGAGCGCCGCCAGCGTCTGCCGCTGCCCACCTACCCCTTCGAGCGCCAGCGCTTCTGGGTGGAGCCCGCCGCACAGGCCCTGGAGGCTCCCGCTGCCAGCGCGAGCGCCTCCGCCGTGCGCGAAAGCGCGACGCCCCAGGCGCAGGCGCCGATGGAACAGTGGTTCTACGTGCCCTCCTGGAAGCGCGCGCCCCTGGCGTCGGCATCCACGAAGGAGTCCGCGCGTCGCGTCTGGCTGGTGCTGGAGGATGAGGTCTCCGCCGGTGATGCGGTGCTGGCCCCGGAGCCCGGCGAGGAGCGCATCGTCATCCGCGTGCGGCCCGGAACGGGCTACTCCCAAAAGGGAGAGCGGGACTTCACCTTGGCGCCGGACTCGGTCGCTGACTTCGGCGCGCTCTTGGGAGCCCTGCGTGCAGCGACGCTGCTTCCCGATGCAGTGCTGCACCTGTGGAGCCTCACGCGCGACGTGCCCGCCTCCTTCGCCCAGGCGCAGCCCGGCGGCTACCTGAGCCTCCTGGCCCTGTCGCGAGCCCTGGCCGAGCATGCGCCGGACCGCCCCTGCGGCGTCTGGGTGGTGTCCAACCACCTGCATGACGTGACGGGCGACGAGGCGTTGTCCCCGGAGAAGGCCACCCTGCTGGGCCCGTGCCGCGTGGTGCCGCAGGAACACCCGCACCTCGCCTTCCGCAACGTCGACGTGGTGCTGCCTTCCGCGAGCACGCAGCTTCCTGAAAGCACCGTGCGCGCCCTGCGCGCCGAATTGCGCTCCGCCAGTCCCGACGCCGTGGTGGCGCTGCGCGGACCGCACCGCTGGGCGCAGGCCGTGGAGCCGCTGTCGCTGCCCCAGCCCGCTTCCACTCCGGTGCGCGAGGGCGGCGTGTACCTCGTCACCCACGGACTGGGCGGCATGGGCGCCATGCAGGCCCGGGGGCTCGCGCGGGGCGCGAGGGGCGTGAAGCTGGTGTGCGTGGAGGCTCCTGGCCTCCCCGCGCGCGACACGTGGGACGCGTACCTCGCTGGCCACGCCGCGACGGACGCGGTGGCACAGCGCCTCCGCCGCGCGCGCGAATTGGAGTCGCTGGGCGCCGAGGTGGTGGTGCTCGAAGCGGACCTGGGCAGCCTGGAGTCGATGAAGGCGGCCGTGGAAGCGACGGTGGCCCGCTTCGGCGCGCTGCACGGCGTGGTGCATGGCGCGTGGCTGCCTCCGGACAGGGTGGCGCGACTGGTCTCCGAGACGGACGCCAGCGTCAACGCGTGGCACTTCGAGCCGCGCGCCCGGGGCCTGGCCCTGCTGGACGCGGCGCTGGGAGACCGGGCGCTCGACTTCCGCGTGGTGGGCTCCTCCGTCTCCGCGGTGCTGGGTGGCGTGGCCACTGCCGCGCACGCGGCGGCGAGCCTGTACCAGGACGCCTTCGCCCAGGCCCGCTCCCGCGAGGGCCGGCACTGGCTGAGCCTGGGCTGGGACGTGGTGCGCGTGGAGGACTACGGCGCGCACCCCGGCACCCGGGGCGCGGAGCTGGACCGGCTCGCCCTCTCCCCCGAGCAGGGCGCCGACGCCTTCACTCGCGCAATCGCACACGCCACGGGCCCCTACATGGCCGTGTCCACGCATGACCTGGGCGCGCGCCTGAGCCGCTGGGTGGCGCCTCGCGAGACGGCACCCGCCGCGACGACCGGGGCCGAGCCCGATGCGAGCACGCGTCCCCTGCACGCCCGCCCCGCCAGCCTGCGCAGCGCGTACGTGGCGCCGTCCTCGGAGCTGGAGCGCACGCTGGTGGACCTGTGGCAGCAGTCGCTCGGCGTGGGCCCCATCGGCATCCAGGACAACTTCTTCGAGCTCGGAGGTGACTCGCTCATCGCCGTGCAGCTCAGCGACAGGCTAAAGCGGAAGCTGAAGGTGGACGTGCCGGCCTCCAGTCTCTACGAGGGCGTCACCGTGCAGGCCCTGGCGGCGCTGCTCAAGCCGCCCGAGGCGGGCCCCGGCGGAGCCGCCGCCGAGGCTGAGGAGCGCGAGTCCGCCCTCCAGCGCCGCAAGCAGAACCTCCAGCGTCAGCGCTCGCGCCGGCGCGCCGACGAAGAAGAGGAGGACGGCGCCTGAGCCCGCTCCCCTCTCGTTAGCGGTAGTCTCCAGCCCCCACACTCCATGCGCGCGGTCCTCACCAACTTCGGAACTCTCGGCGACGTGCAGCCCTTCCTGGCGCTGGCCGTCGAGCTGAAACGCCACGGCCACCACCCGGTGCTGGCCGCCGCGCCCTCGTACCGGGCGATGGCGGAGTCACTGGGCATCGACTTCGCCCCAGTGGGCCCGGACCTGCGCCAGGCGCAGAGCGGCATCACCCAGGCGATGATGGCGGCCCCGGACGTGCTCCAGTCCACTGGCGGCATGTTCCAGCTCTTCCAGCCGCTGGCGGAGGCGCTGCCTCGCATGCTGGAGGACTTGCGCGAGGTGTGCCGGGGCGCGGACGTGCTCGTCAGCGGCCGCGTGCAGCCCGCCGCGCGCATGGTGCATGACCTGACGCACGTGCCCTTCGTCACGGTGCTGGTGGAGCACAGCGGCAGCGGCGGAGGGAATCCCGCCTTCCAGGCCGCGGTGCGCGCGCTGGTGAACCCGCTGCGCGACTCGCTGCGCCTGCCTCCGCTGGAGAACCCGCTGGTGGACGGCCTGTCGCCGCAGCTCGTCCTCACCGCGCTCAGCCGGCACGTGCGCCCGCCGCCCGCGGACCTGCCGCCGCACCACCACACCGTCGGCTACTTCTTCCTCGACGAGCCGGACTTCACCCCGGACGCGGAGCTGGCCGCCTTCCTCGCGGAGGGCGAGCCTCCGGTGTGCATCACCTTCGGCAGCATGACTCACGAGGACCCGGCCGCGCTGACGGACGCGCTGGTGGAGGGCTCGGTGCGCGCCGGACGGCGGGCGCTCATCCAGCACGGCTGGAGCGGCCTGGGCCAGCGGACCCTGCCTCCCACGGTGCGCGCGCTCGGGCAGGTGCCACACGCGTGGTTGCTTCCCCGCGTGTCGTGCGTCGTCCACCATGGCGGCGCGGGCACGACGGGTGCCGCATTCCGCGCGGGAGTTCCGCAGGTGGTGGTGCCGCACACGTATGACCAGTTCACCTGGGGCGAGCTGGTGCAGGAACTGGGCTGCGGTGGGCCCGCGGTCCCCATCGGCGAGCTGAGCGCGGTGCGGCTGTCGGAAGCTCTCGATACGGTGCTCACCGCGACGCGCTACCGCGAGGCGGCGGCGCTGCTGGGCGAGAACCTCCGCTCCGAGCATGGGGCGGCGAAGGCGCGCCACCTCATCGAGGACCTGGTGCGGCGGGTGGGGCTGTCGACGGCTACGGCGGACGACGGCGCGGCGGACGAAGCAACGGATGACGATGGCGCCCGGCAGCAGCGGCGCCGAGCCGCGCTCAAGCAGCAGCGGGCGCGGAAGACGGAAACCTGAGCGGTACGCGGGAGAGACACATGGCCGGAGATTCGTCCAACACGGGCACCACGGGACTGGAGATCGCCGTCGTCGGCATGGCGGGACGCTTCCCCGGCGCACGGGACCTGGAGGCCTTCTGGCGCAACCTGCGCGACGGCGTGGAGTCCATCACCTTCCTGAAGGACTCCGAGCTGGAGGCCAGCGCGCTGGACTCGCCCGCCATCCGGAGCGACCCCAACTACGTCAAGGCCGCCGCCTTCCTCGAAGACGCGGACATGTTCGACGCGAGCTACTTCGGCGTCACCCCCAAGGAAGCGGAGGTGATGGACCCGCAGCAGCGCGTCTTCCTCGAGTGCGCCGTGGAGGCCCTGGAGAACGCCGGCTATGACGCCGAGCGCTTCAAGGGCCGCGTGGGCGTCTATGCCGGCGCGCGCACGGACACGTACGTCTTCAACCTCTTCTCCAACCAGGCCGCGGTGGGCGGGTTGGACCCGTTCGAGATTGGCCTCGGCAACGACCTGGCCTTCCTCACCACGCGCGTGGCGCACCGGCTCAACCTGCGCGGCCCGGCGTACTCCGTCCACACCGCGTGCTCCACGTCGCTGGTCGCGCTCCACCTCGCCAGCCAGGCGCTGCTCGCCGACGAGTGCCAGCTCGCGATTGCCGGCGGCGTGGCCATCAACGTGCCGCAGAAGGTGGGCTACCTCTACCAGTACGGCAGCATCATGTCCCCGGACGGGCACTGCCGCGCGTTCGACGCCAAGGCGGCGGGCACCATCTTCGGCAGCGGCGTGGGACTGGTGGTGCTCAAGCGGCTGGAGGACGCGCTCGCGGACGGGGACACCATCCACGCCGTCATCAAGGGCTCGGCCATCAACAACGACGGCTCCGTGAAGGCCAGCTTCACCGCGCCCAGCGTGCAGGGCCAGGCCACCGTCATCAAGGACGCGCTCGCCGCCGCGGACGTGCCGGCGGACTCCATCTCCTACGTGGAGACGCACGGCACCGGCACGGCGCTGGGTGACCCCATCGAGATTCGCGCCCTCACCAAGGCGTTCGGCAACAAGACGCGCGGGAAGCGCTCGGTGGCCATCGGCTCGGTGAAGACGAACGTGGGCCACCTGGACGCGGCGGCCGGCAGCGCCAGCCTCCTCAAGGCCATCCTCGCGCTGAAGCACCAGCAGTTCCCGCCCAGCCTGCACTTCGAGTCGCCCAACCCGCAGATCGACTTCGACAGCGGGCCCTTCTACGTGAATACCGCGCTGCAGCCCTGGGCGCGCGGACGCACGCCGCGCCGCGCGGGCGTCAGCTCGTTCGGCATCGGCGGCACCAACGCGCACATCGTCCTGGAGGAGGCCCCGCCCGCCACGGCCACGGCCCCCGGCCGGCCGTGGGAATTGCTGGTGCTGTCCGCGCGCAGCCACACCGCCCTGGACACCGCCACCGCCCGGCTGGCGCAGCACCTGGAGGAGCATCCGGAGGCGGCGCTGGCGGACGTGGCGTACACGCTCCAGGTGGGCCGCAAGGCCCACTCGCACCGCCGGCTGGTGGTGGTGAAGGACGGGAAGGACGCCGTGCGCGTGCTGCGCATGGCCGAGCCCCAGCGCGTCCTCACCGGCGCGCACGAGACGGGCAACCGGCCCGTGTCCTTCCTCTTCTCCGACGCGGGCGCGGGTGCCCCGCTGGAGCCGCTCTACCGCGCCGAGCCCGCCTTCCGCGCGGAGGTGGACCGCTGCGCGGAGCTGCTCCAGCCGAGCCTGGGCAAGGACCTGCGCTCCGCGCTGTACCCGGACGATGGGAGCGCTCCCGCCCTCTCCGGCCCGCTGTCCGCCACCGCGCGCTTCGTGGAGCCGTATGCCCTGGCCCGCCTGTGGATGACGTGGGGCGTGCAGCCGGAGTCCCTGCTGGGTGAGGGCGTGGGCGAGCTGGTCGCCGCGTGCCTCGCGGGCGTGCTGCCGCTGGAAGACGCGCTGGCCCTGGCCGTGGCGCGCGGCGGTGGCGCCGAGCCCGTGCTGAGCGGCAGCGCATTGAAGGCCCCGGAGGTGCCCGTCTACTCCGCCGCCACCGGCGCCCTGCTCACCGCCGACGAGGCCACCCGCGCGGCGACATGGCTGGACCGGAGCCGGCCCTCGCGCGTGACGGACGGGCTGCGCGAGCTGGTGAAGGAGCCCACGCGCGTGCTGCTCGCCATGGGTGCGCCGGGAGCACTGCTGGAGGCGGCGCGCACGCTGGCGGGCGCCACGGGGACGCGCTCGGTGCTGGCCTCGCTGCCCGCCTCCGGTGACGCGACGCCCGCCTCCGCCGCCGTGCTCACCACGCTGGGCCGGCTGTGGCTGGAGGGCGTGGAGGTGGACTGGGAGGGCCTGTACGAGGGCCAGTCGCGCCGCCGCGTGCCGCTGCCCACCTATCCGTTCGAGCGCCAGCGCTTCTGGGTGGCCCCGGCCGAGCGCACCGCGCAGGCGGCGCAGCAGGGGCCGCAGGGCAAGCTCGTGGACATGGCGGACTGGTTCCACGTGCCCTCGTGGCGGCGCACCGCTCCGGCGTCGTTGGACCGGAAGGCGCTGGCCGAGCGCCGCTGCTGGGTCGTCCTGGTGGACGGCCTGGGCGTCGGCGAGGCGCTGTGCCGCCGCCTGGAGGACGCGGGCCAGCAGGTGGTGCGCGTGCGCCAGGGCTCGTCGTTCATGCGCGACGCGGAGCGCCGGTACGCGCTGGACCCTCGTACGCCCGGTGACTACGCCACGCTGTGGAAGGACCTGACGGACCAGGACCTGCAACCGTCCACGGTGGTCCACCTGTGGAGCCTCACGCCCCAGGCCGAGGGCGCCACCGGGTCGGAGCTGTTCCGCAAGCTGCAGGACGTCGGCTACTACAGCCTCCTGCACCTGGGACAGGCGCTGGCGAAGGGAGACACCTCGCGGCAGGTGCGCGTGGAGGTGGTGACCAACCGCGTTCATGACCTGGAGGGCGAGCACCACGCGCTCCCGGAGAAGGCCACCCTGCTGGGCCCCTGCAAGGTGATTCCGCAGGAGCAGCAGCACGTCACCACGCGCTGCATCGACATCCTCGCGCCGGAGCCCCTCACGGACGCCGTGGCGGAGACCGCCGCGCGCCTGCTGTCCGAGCTGAGCCAGAAGCCGAAGGACGTGGTGGTAGCGTGGCGTGGCAACCACCGCTTCGCCCAGGCCTTCGTGCCCATGCGCCTGGAGGCCGACGGAGAGCCGCCCCACCCGCTGCGGGAGAAGGGCGTGTACCTCATCACCGGCGGCCTGGGCGGCGTGGGCCTGCTGCTGGCCGAGCACCTCGCGGAGACGGTGCACGCGCGGCTGGCGCTGCTGGGCCGCTCGGCCTTCCCGGAGCCCTCCGAGTGGGACGCGTACCTGGCGACGCACGCCCAGGACGACCGGGTGGCCGTGCAGCTTCGCCGCATCCGCGAGCTGGAGAAGCGCGGCGCGGAGGTGATGGTGGTGCGCGCGGACGTGGCGGACGCGGCGCAACTGGAGACCGCGGTGGCGCGCGTGGAGGCCCGCTTCGGCGCGCTGCACGGCGTGCTGCACGGCGCCGGAGTCACCCAGGGCCCGTCCCTCTACAACCCGCTGACGGACATCGGCCGCAACGAGTCCGAGACGCAGTTCGGCCCCAAGGTGTACGGCACCTACGCGCTGGAGCAGGTGCTGCGCGGCCGGGCGGTGGGCTTCGTGCTGCTCTTCTCGTCCAACGCCGCGGTGCTGGGCGGCCTGGGCTACCTCACCTACGCGTCCTCCAACCTGTTCATGGACGCCTTCGCCCAGGCCCGCGCCGGGCGCCCCGGCACCCGCTGGGTGAGCGCGTCGTGGGACCCGTGGCCGGAGGAGACGAAGCACAACAACGTGCGCACCAGCATGGACCAGTACGCCATGACGCCCCAGGAAGGCGCCGAGGCGGTGCGCCGGCTGGCGACGCTCGGCGTGGACGGCCAGGTGGTGGTGGCCACCGGGGATTTGCCCCAGCGCTGGAAGCTGTGGATTCAGCGCGACACCTCGCAGCAGGCGTCGGGCCCGCGCACCGTGGGCAAGGCGCGCCGCTCGAAGACGCCCTACGTGGCGCCCGCCACTGAGTTGGAGAAGCAGCTCGCCGCGCTCTGGCAGGAGGTGCTGGGCGTGGCCGAGGTGGGCCTCAACGACAACTTCTTCGACCTCGGAGGCCACTCGCTGCTGGCCACCCGCGTCGCGGGCCGCCTGCGCACCCAGTTCGACTTCGACGTCCCCCTGGCGAAGCTCTTCGAGGCGGCCACCGTGTCCGCCCTCGCGAAGCTCGTGGCCGACCACCAGGCCGCGCTGGAGGAAGCCGCCACCCAGGCCGCGCTCGACGAGCTGGCCAACCTCAGCGACGAGGAAATCGAGGCCGAGCTCGCTCGGCGCTCGAGCTAGGCCACCGCGACACAGACCTACACCCTGTCCCCGAGCGGCGGCACGCTAGAACCGGAGCTGGCTTCTGGCCTACCATGCTTGACGCCTTTTTCGGGGATGTGAGCAGAATGCACCCACTCCCAGGAGTCGAACACCATGGCAGATGAACGCGAAGACACGACAATCTACAAGGTCGTCGTGAACCACGAAGAGCAGTACTCCATCTGGCCGGCGGACCGTGAGAACGCGCTCGGCTGGAAGGACGCGGGCAAGCAGGGCCTCAAGGCCGAGTGCCTGGAGTACGTCAAGCAGGTCTGGACGGACATGCGCCCCCTGAGCCTCCGCAAGAAGATGGAAGAGCAGGCGCAGGCGAAGAACTGAAGCAAACGGGTTCACGCCCCCAGGGCCGGCGTCAGCCAGCGTCCGGGGGCGTGCTTCCCACCCGCATTGCATGCGCAGGCCCCGGAGGGCCGCCATGTGACGGCCTCCAGGCCCCGCGCTTGATTCAAGGACTCCCTCTCCCCGCGAAGCGCGGAGAGGGCGGGCCAGCCTCGCTCAGAGGTCCGGCGGCGGGCGGACGCCCAGGTGGCACGCGCGCAAGGCCAGCTGCGTGCGGTTCTCCGCGCCCAGCTTGCGGTAGAGCTGCGTGACGTGCGACTTCACCGTGCGCTCGGCAATCTGCAGGTGCGCGGCGATCTTCAGGTTGTCCGCGCCTCCCGCCACGTATGCGAGCACTTCTCGCTCGCGCTGTGTGAGCGCCAGCAGCACGCTGGCCGTGGGCGACGTCACCGGCGGGTGCTCGAAGTCGTTCCTCAGCAGCTGCACCGGGAACAACCGCTCGCCCCGCACCAGCGACTGGATGGCGGACGCCACGGCGGTGGTGCCGAGGCCAGCGCGGAAGAGGTAGCCGGAGGCTCCCTCGTCGAAGCACTGCGAGATGACCTCCGGCTGACTCACGGCGGAGAGCAACAGCATCCTCACCTCCAGGCGACGCTTGCGCGCCTCCCGCAGGAGATTGATGCCCTCCGTCACGGAGCAGCCGACAGCCGCCTCGCTGTCACCCTCCACGTCCATCACCGCCACCTGCGGCGGATCGGTGCCCAGCCCATCGAGGAAGAGGCGCACGTCCCTCGTCACCGAGGACACCTGCACGCCTTCCCCGCGGAGTCCGTCGGCAAGGCCCTGCCAGGCCGCCCACGGTCCCTCGAGAATCGAAACACGAATCGCTGCTTGATTGGATGTTGCCATGCGAAGGCCCCCCAGCCGTCATGGCGAAAACTTCTCGGACTACTCTTTGACCACAGCCGACTCCGTTACTCAGGTGCCAGCGGGGAGAGACCAGGGAAGAACGAGCACGTCCGCTGAATCACTACGGGGTCGGCCTGCCGATACAAGACCTGACTCCTGACTGCTTTCGACTTTCGACTACGCCTGCTGCACTCCCGGGCCGCACCTCCTCGGCGGCCCCTTCCTGAGTCCTGCTGCATGAAACCCTAACACCGGGAAAGCGCAGACGCGAACCAGCCCCGGCGGGAGTGTCTGGTGTGCATGATTCGGTGAGGGTTCCAGGGGCTTCAGACGTTGGTTCGTCATCGTTGTCCTCCGCCGGACAGGCCCCGCAGTTCACTATCGAATGCCTCGGCCCTTCAGTACCTGCCCCACCGTCCAGCGTCAGACATCCGGCCGTAACCTGTAATACCAGAAATGCCAGTCATAGCGCGAAGAGTCAAGCGCCCTGGGGCCGGCGCGAGGGCGTGTATGCTGAGGGGCCTACATGAGCACCGCCCCGTCTCCCCATCTCGACGTCGCCACGCCTGAGCGCGTGGCGCTCACCCTGCCCGTGGCGGGCATCGGCTACCGGTGTCTGGCCTGGCTCGTGGACGCGAGCCTGCTGTTCTTCTTCTGGATTGTGGCCTACTTCGTCTTCACCCTCCTGGTGTCGGACGTGCTGGGCGTGCTCCAGGCGCTGTCCGGGCTCGGGCAGACGTTGCTGGTGGTGGGCCTCTTCGCCACGCAATGGCTGTACTGGACGGTGGGCGAGGTCTTCTTCCATGGGCAGACGGTGGGAAAGCGGGTGTTGGGCATCCGCGTGGTGAGGATGGACGGCTCGCCGGTGGGCCTGTTCGAGAGCGCGGTGCGCAACCTCTGCCGCGCGGTGGACTTCCTGCCCATGCTGTACGCCGCCGGCTGTATCTCCATGCTGCTCACCCGCCAGCACCGGCGCCTGGGTGACTTGCTGGCCGGCACGCTGCTGGTGCGCGAGGAGCGCATCGACCTGGACAAGTATACCGCCGTGTCCCGGCCCCAGGCCGTGCCCGCCGCCCCCACCACGACGCGCGCGCTGACGCCCACCGAGGTGGAGCTGGTGCTGGCCTTCCTGACGCGCGCCCCCGGCTTCACGCCGGACGTGCGGCGGCGGATGGGGCAGACGCTGGTGGACCGCGTGGGCGGGCTGAGCGGCGAGCAGCGCGCGGAGGTGCTCGCCACGCCGGAGCGCACCGAGGCCTTCCTGCGCGCCCGGGTGGAGGCCTGACGTGGCCCTGCCCCTGCCCGCCTTCGTGGCGAAGCGCCGCGTGGACTGGGACGCGCTCCAGGCGCTGCTGGGCCGCCAGCGGGCCGGCGCGCTGAAGCTGGAGGAGCTGCGCACGCTGGACACGCTCTACCGCCGCGCCGCCTCGGACCTGGCGCATACGCAGACGTTCTACCCGGGCACGGACGCGCACCGCTTCCTCAACCAGCTCTGCGGCCAGGCCTACGCCGCCATCTACCAGCCCCCGCGCGAGCGCTGGCCGGCGGTGCGCGCCTTCTTCAAGCACGACTTCCCGGCCACGCTGCGCCGCGAGCTGCGCTTCGTGGGCGCCAGCGCCGCGCTGTTCTGCCTGGGACTGCTGCTGGGCGCACTGGTGGTGCTGTGGGAGCCCCGGGGCGCGGAGCTGCTGGTGCCGGCCGGGGTGCGCCAGTACGTGGCCCATGGCCGCATGTGGACGGACGACATCCTGTCGGTGGCGCCGCCCAACTCGGTGGCGTCCGGCATCGCCACCAACAACCTCACCGTCACCATCGTCACCTTCGCCCTGGGCCTGCTGGGCGGCCTGGGCACCGTCTACATGCTGGTGAACAACGGCGTGCACATCGGCGCCATCGGCGCGCTGTGCGCCCGCGAGGGCATGACGCGAGGCTTCCTGGACTTCATCGCCGCCCACGGCCCGGTGGAGCTGTCCATCATCGTCATCGCCGGCGCGGCGGGCCTCATGGTGGGCCAGGCGCTCATCGACCCGGGAGAGCTGCCACGCGGCCAGGCCCTGACGCTGCGGGGGCGCGAGGCGGTGAAGCTGGTGCTCGGCTGCGCGCCCTTCCTGGCCCTCATCGGCGTGGTGGAGGGCTACGTCTCCCCGGGCAGCCTCTTCCCCACCTGGGTGAAGGCGGGGCTGGGCCTGGCCCTGGGAGCGCTCTTCTGGGGCTACCTGCTGCGGGCCGGCAGGACGGAGGCCGGGGCCACGGGGCTCGAGCCCGAGGTCAGCGCTTCCTGACGCTTGCGCTGGCGGTGGCGGAGGATCTTCTCGTAGGCGGCGTTCAGCTCGCGCATCTTCTCCGCCGAGCCGCCGCGGTCCGGATGCCGCTCCATCGCCAGCTCGTGGTAGCGCGCGCGCACCGTCTCCGCCGAGTCCTGCGGCGACACGCCCAGCAGCCGGTACGGGTCCTGGTCCTCCAGCGCGTTCAGCCAGCGGTCCAGCCGGTCCTTCACCTCGAGGAAGCGCTCATCCTGGGCCCCGGTGTCCTTCACCGGGTGCGTGCGCACCTTCGCGTCCGCCCGGAAGACCTCCGAGTACGTGCTGGACACCCAGCGGTGGCACCCGGAGCACCGGAAGTAGCGCACCCGGGTCCCCGCCTGCTGGGTCATCCGGATGCCGCAGTGGGTGCACTCCACCTCGACGTTCTCCAGCGTCTGCCAGTTCGCGACCGCCGCGCTCATCAGCCCTTGCTCCCTCTTGCAACACTCATGTAGCAGCGCCAAGGTCCCACGATCGGAGATCGCGTCAAGAAAAACTCCGGGGTGGTTTCGGGGTAGAAAGAAGCCCATGCGTCCCCTGCTCCTCACCGGACTCCTGGTCGCCGCCGCCGCCGCGCATGGCCAGGCCCCGGCCCGCCCCCGTCCCCCTGCCCCGGTCCGCCCCGCCCCGGCGCGGGAGCAGCCCGCGCCCGCCACCCCGCCCCCGGCGCAGCCCTCCGAGGCGCTCCCGCCCCCCACCGCCCCGCTCCTGCCCGCCGTCGAGCCTCCCGTCACCGGCCCGGACGACACCGCCCTGCTGCGCGCCCTGCTGTGGGCCGCGAAGCCCGCGCCGGAGGAGGTCCGCGCCATCGCCATCGAAGACGTGGCGCTGCTGGGCGACGCGCGCGCCCTGGACTCGCTGGCCACCTTCATGTGGGACCCGAACCCGCGCATCCAACAGGCGGCGCTGCGCGCGGTGGCGCTCTTCCAGCACCCGCGCGCCGAGGAGATTCTCGGCAACGTGGTGCGCCACCCGCGCATGCCGGACGCGCTGAAGATTCAAGCGCTCAACGGGCTCATCTTCCAGCGCACGCCCACCGCGCGGCGCACGGTGCAGGACGCGGCCCGGGACTCGCGCCTCACCGCCTCCGTGCAGAACGCCGCGCGCACCGTGGCCACGCAGTGGGAGGCGACGCCCGCGGCGAGCCGCTGACGCCTGCCCGCCTGCCCTCCTTCCAGGCCGGCGCGTGTAGCCTCCTGAACGGGCCTGCCCCCGCGGACGGGGGGCGGTTTCCTGGAGAAGTCACGGCCCTGCGCTAGAATGCGGGCCCATGAAGATCACCCCGCTCGACATCCGGCAGAAGCGGTTCGAAACGGCCCTGCGCGGCTTCTCCCGCCGCGAGGTGGAGGCCCACCTCGAGCTGATCGCCGGTGAGTTCGAGGAGGTGGTGAAGGAGAACATCGCGCTCAAGGAGGAGCTCAAGCGCACCCAGCTCAAGCTCGAGCAGCACCAGGAGCGGGAGCGCACCCTCCAGGAGACGATGGTCACCGCCCAGCGCATCAGCGAGGACCTCAAGTCCGCCGCGAAGAAGGAAGCGGAGATCATCATCGCGGACGCGGAGCACCAGGCGGAGAAGATCGTCCACGGCGCCCACCAGCGGCTGGTGCAGGTGGTGGAGGACATCAACGAGCTGAAGCGCCAGCGCACCCAGTTCGAGTCCCAGGTGCGCTCCGTGCTGGACGCGCACCAGAAGCTGCTGGAGACGTTCAAGGGCCCCTCCTTCGCGGACCGCGACTACGCGCGCGTCGAGGACAACGTGGCCTACCTCTCCCAGAAGAAGGCCAACGTCTCCGAGTAGCCCGTGGCGGCGCCCTGGCTGAAGGCCGTTCCGGAGGGCGTGGAGCTGGCGGTGCTCGTCCAGCCGCGCGCCTCGCGCACCCGCGTGGTGGGCGAGCACGACGGCATGCTGAAGCTCCAGCTCGCCGCGCCTCCCGTGGACGGCGAGGCCAATGCCGCCCTGCTGGAGTTCCTCTCCAAGCAGCTCGGGGTCCCCCGGCGGCAAATTACACTCACCGCCGGTGACGCATCGCGCCGCAAGCGGGTGAAGGTGGTGGGGGTTGATGCGGCTCGGGTCGAGGCTGTTATGTCTGGGGAAACGTGAGGCCCGCCGCTCATGCGCCACCTGCTCCTCCTGCTCCCGCTGCTGCTGGCCACACCCCAAGCCCGGGCGCAGGAGCCGGGAGGCCCCCATGGCTCGCATGCGCGCGAGCTGGTGGTGAACGACGCCGCGCTGGTGCCCCACGAGCGCCCGTCGGTCGTCAGCGGTGAAGTCACGACGAAGCGCTTCCGCATCCTCCACACCGCGGGGGCCACCGTGGCCGCGCGGGAGCTGGCGGCGCAGATTGAAGGCATCCGCGACGGCTTCGGCAACATCCTCGGGCGGGACTGGCCGGGGGTGACGGAGATCCGCCTGGGCAAGGACCGCGCGGAGTTCGAGGCGCTGGCGCTGCCCGGGGGCCGGCCTCCCAGCTGGGCCGTGGCGCTGGCCTACCCGGCGCATCAAATCATCCTCCTGAACGCCCGGAGCCTCCACGAGCCGGACGGGCAGCAGACGCTCCGGCACGAGCTGGCGCACGTGGCCCTGGGCCAGCTGGCGAAGGACTGGCCCCGCTGGTTCCAGGAAGGCGTCGCGCAGAACGTCACCGGAGAGCGCTACTCCCTCACGCACTACTCCGCCCTCTTCCGCGCGGTGACGCAGGAGCGCGTCTTCACCTTCGAGGACCTGGAGGACGACTGGCCGGACCACCCGGCCGACGTGGAGGTCGCCTACGCGCAGAGCGCCGCCTTCATCGCGCACCTGTCCGGCAAGTTCGGCCCGGAGGCCATGGGGCTGCTGGTGGACGGCGTGCGCAACGGCGAGCCCTTCGAGCAGGCCTTTGGCAAGGCGTTCCGCATCTCGCTGAGCCTGGAGGAGAAGGACTGGCGGGAGGGGCTGGCCGCGCGCTACGGCTGGCTGCCCCTCACCACCAGCTCCGCGCTGCTGTGGCTGGTGGCCTCCGCCCTGTGCGTGGCCGCCTACGTGCGCCGCCGCCAGCAGAAGGAAGCCCGCCTGGCGGAGATGGCCGCCCAGGACGTCGCCGAGGACGCCGCCCTGCGGGTGCTGGCCGCCCAGGCCTCGGCGCTTCCGGGCACCCTTCCCGGCTCCGAAGTCACCGGCCCCGTCCCGGAGCTGGCCTGGCCCGAGTGGCCCGCCGCCACCGCCAGCGCCAACGAGCCGGACAGCCTCGAGCCCCGCGAGTCCCAGGACGCTCCGGGCCGCGCCCACGAGGCCCCCTCGCACGCGGACGAGCCCCGGGAGGCCCTCTCCGAGGAGTCCCCGGTCGACCCGCCGGCGGAAGCCGAGGACCTGGGCGACCCGCGCGGCCCCCGCTCCCCGAAGCCCACCCTGCACTGAGGCCGCAGCTCCCACCGGGAGCCCGCCCTGTCCTTCTGGACACCCCTACAGTCGGACCCCCGGAAGAAATTACCTGCTGCATGCCTCTCTGCCTGCCCTGGGGGTCAGTCCAAATGGCTGATTTCCCTGGGAAACAGCCTCCCCTGGGCGTTGGCAGTCCGCTTGCTATGGCCTCCCGTCGCGATGCGGAAGGCACTGGACATGAACGAGCGGGGACGTAAGGCGGCGGTGCTGGCGCGGTTCTACCGCCAACAGCCGGATCGCATCGCGGCGCTGTGGCGCCGGATGCGGCTGGCGACAGAGGCGGAAGGGGCGGTGGCCCCGCTCGGCCAGCTGGACGGGCTGGTGGAGCCCTTCATCCGCGAGGTGGGCCGGACGCTGGAGGGCGAGGAGTCGAGCCCCTGGAGCCGCACGCGGGCGGTGCTGCGCCTGTCGCCGGAGCGCGGCGCGCGCGCCCTCTATGACGAGTTCGCGGCGCTGCGGCGCTGCCTGGTGGACGCCTCGGAAGTACTGGGCGGCGGGGATTGGGAGCGCGAGCGCATCAACCGCGCGGTGGATGAGGCGGTGGACTCCGCGGTGGCGCTGCTGCAGCGCCTCAAGGACCCACGCGCCGACGGGCCACGGGTGGCTTTTGGAGGCCTGGTCGTCGAGTACTTCGAGCGGCCGTCACGAGTGAAGCGCGCGCCGCCGGACGCGAAGGACGGACGTCCGGCGATGCACTGAGGCTGGGGTTGGTCGGGTTTGCCGACCCGTCCGGCTTGATGCTCCCTCGCTAGGGAGCGTCCGAGGCCGGCGGGAGGGAGCGCGCCGTGGGTGGGGGCCCGTGGCGTGCCTTTGGGGAGCGTGTTCCCACTGGGGAGTGGTGAGCGCGCCTCGTGAGCTGCTGGCAATACGCGTGGATGGGGGTCCGCGCGAATCGCCGGTCGGACGGGTCGGCACTTTTTTGTCGTGAGCACCGTGGGGACGGTGTGTGGGTGTTGTGGGTGGGGAGCAGGGACGCGGGACGGGCGCCTACGGGGGTGGGCGCTCGTCCCGCACTTTTTTGGGGCGCGTCAGTGCGCGTCCGTCCAGCTCCGGCCCGCGCCCACGTCCACCTTGAGCGGCACCTTCAGCTCCGCCACCGAGGACATCCCCTTCATCGCCAGGGCCTTCACGCGCTCCACCTCGGCGTCGGGTGCCTCGAAGAGGAGTTCGTCGTGCACCTGCAACAGCATGACGGTGCGCAGCCCCTCGGCCTTGAGCGCCGCGTCCACCACGAGCATCGCCTTCTTGATGAGGTCCGCGGCGGTGCCCTGAATCGGCATGTTGATGGCGGCGCGCTCGGCGGCCTGCGCCACGCCCCGGTTCTTGGCGTTGAGGTCCGGCATGTAGCGGCGGCGCCCGTAGAGCGTCTCCACGTAGCCCGTCTTCCGGGCCTTCTCCACCGTCTCCACCAGGTAGTTCCGGATGCCCGCGTAGCGGACGAAGTAGCGCTCGATGATGTCCCGCGCCTCCTCCTGGGGAATGCCCAGCCGCGCGGACAGGCCATGCGGTGACAGGCCGTAGGCGATGCCGAAGTTCACCATCTTCGCCCTCCGGCGCTGCTCACGGTCCACCTGCTCGGGTGGCACGCCGAAGACCTCCGCCGCGGTGCGGGTGTGGATGTCCTGGTCGTTGAGGAAGGCGTCGATGAGCACCGGGTCCTCCGCGATGTGGGCCAGCAGCCGCAGCTCCACCTGGCTGTAGTCCGCGCTGACCAGCTGGTGCCCCTCGGCAGCCACGAAGGCGCGGCGGATTTCGCGGCCCAGCTCCGTGCGGATGGGGATGTTCTGGAGGTTGGGGTCCGTCGACGACAGGCGGCCCGTCGCGGTGGCGGCCTGGTGGTACGTGGTGTGGATGCGTCCGTCGGCGGCCACCAGCGTGGGCAGCGTGTCCAGGTAGGTGCTCTTCAGCTTGGACAGGCTGCGGTACTCGATGATGGCGCCGGGCAGCGGGTGCTCCTCGGACAGCTTCTCCAGCACCTCCTGGTCCGCGGACGGGCCCGTCTTGCCCTTCTTGATGATGGGCAGCCCCAGCCCCTCGGGCTGGGCGGAGAAGAGCACCTCCACCAGCTGCGGGTTGGAGCCGATGTTGAACTCGCGGCCGGCGTGCTTGTAGACCTCCTTCACCTGCGCCTCGACGGCGGCGTCCACCTTCACGGAGATGCGCGCCAGCTCGGTGGTGTCCAGCTTCACGCCCCGGCGCTCCATCTGCGCGAGGATGGGCAGCAGCGGCAGCTCCATGTCGCGCGCCAGCGCCGCCAGCTCCACCGTCTCCAGCTCCTTCCACAGCTCCGGCGCCAGCCGCCGCGCCGCCTCCGCGCGCACCGCGAAGCCAGGGGCCAGCTCCTCGGCCGTGTGGTCCGCCAGCGCCTTGTCCTTCTTGCCGCGCTTGCCCTCCGCCGCGGGCGGCAGCGCGGGCAGCTCCGAGCGCAGCCGCTCGCGCGCCAGGTCCGCCAGCGCGTGCTCCCGCCGGGACGGGTTGAGCAGGTAGCTGAGCAGCTCCACGTCGTCGTACCCGCCACGCAGGGTGATTCCCTCGTTGGCCAGCACCAGGGTGAGCGCCTTGAGGTCGTGTCCGCCCTTCTTCACGGCCGCGTCCTCCAGCACCGCCTTGAGCGCGGCCGTGAAGGCCCCCGGCCTCACCTGCGTGACGCCGAGCACGTCATGGCGCAGGGGCACGTAGTACGTGCTCGCATCCGGCAGCGCGACGCCCAGGCCCACCAGCTTCGCGGCGAAGGGCAGCCCCTCGTAGGCGGGCACCAGGGTGACGCTCCCCCCCGCGCGCACGGCCTCGGCCAGCGTCTTCAGCTCCGCCTCGGTGCCCACCAGCGCGTGAGAAGAAGCGAGCGGCGCGGGCGCCTGCGCCGGCTCCGCCTGCGGCAGCCCCTGCTGCGGCAGGTCCTTGAGCAGCGCGTAGAACTCCAGCTCGGAGAACAGCTCGCGGGCGCGCGGCGCGTCCACCGGCTTGCGGGCCAGGTCCGCCATCTTCACGGGCAGCGGCAGGTCCGTCTTGAACGTCACCAGCTGCTTGGCGCGCAGCAGGCTCTCTCGGTGCGAGGCGATGGCCTCGCGAATCTTCGGCTTCTTCACCTCGTCCAGCCGGGAGAGCAGCGTCTCCACGTCGCCGAACTGCTGGATGAGCTCCGTGGCCGTCTTCGGGCCGATGCCCGGCACCTTGGGGACGTTGTCCACCGCGTCGCCGATGAGGGCCAGGTAGTCGCGCATCTGCCGGGGTTCGATTCCCAGCTTCGCCTTCACCTCGTCCGGCCCGGTGTGCGTGTCCTTCATCGGGTCGAACAGGCGCACGTCCGGCTCGACAATCTGGACGAAGTCCTTGTCGCCGGTGACGACGCGGACGCAGAAGCCCTCTTCCTTGGCCTTCACCGCCAGCGTGCCGATGACGTCGTCGGCCTCCCAGCCGGCCGCCTCCAGCAGGGGCAGGTTGAGCGCCTCCACCACCCGGCGGATGAGCCCGAACTGCGGCACCAGGTCCTCGGGCGGGCCCTCGCGGTTGGCCTTGTAGGAGGGGTCTATCTTCTGCCGCTCGGTGCGGCTCTCCTTGTCGAAGGCGAGCGCCACGTGCGTGGGGTTCAAGTCGCGCAGCGCCTTGAGCACCATGCGGGTGAAGCCCAGCACGGCATTGGTGGGCACACCCTTGCTCGTGGTGAGCGGCGGAATCGCGTGGTAGGCGCGGAAGATGAAGCCGGACGCGTCGATGAGGACCAGGGTGGGCGCGGAGGAGTCGGCCATGCCCCCGTGCCTAGCGCGCCCGTACGCCCCTGTCCACGATGCGGCTCAGGGGCACTTCCACTCGGCCTTCTTCTCGTCGACCTTCTCCGCGATGCCATCGCCCTTGACGGCGTAGTCCAGTACCTCCGCCAGGTTGGGGCAGCCACCGGCGGCCTTGAAGGCGTCCGACGCCAGGTTCGAGCAGTAGGCCGACGCCTTGTTCAGGTCCGGGTTGCCCGCGTAGAAGCCGAAGCCCAGCTTCCACACCCTGCACGCGCGCCGCCGGTCCTGGCGGTCCGCCCACTCCCTACCCCGCTGGTAGGACTTGTCCGCCATGTCCTGGAGGATGTTGCGCCGGTAGAAGGACGGCTTGGACTCGGCCAGGTCCAGCATCAGCTCCTTGTCCACCTGCAGCGCCTCGCGGAAGGGCTCGGCGGCCTTCTCCGGGTCGTCGGCGGCGAGGTACGTCTGCCCGCCCTTGAAGAGCTGATCCACGGTGGACATGATCTTGATGAGCTCGTCCGTCTGGGCGTGGAACGGCGCGGCCTCGTAGTTGCCACGCAGCTTCTGCAGGGTGGCCAGCGCCTCGCTGCCGCGGCCGGCCCAGTAGTCCATCATCGCCGCCTGCATCAGCTTGTGGGTGAAGCGCTTCTTCACCGCCGCGTCCACCACCGCGCGAGGGTCCGCCGTCGCCTCGTCCGGGCCGATGATTTCCGTCACCGGGCACACCCACGGCTGGGCGTTGGGGTCCAGCCGCTGCCGCGCGCTGAGGAAGCGCACGAAGAGCGTGTCCTTGGGCCGCCACTCGTTGCGGCGCAGCCGGCCCTCCAGCTTCAGCGTGTAGCCCAGCGGAGGGTTCAGGCTCTCGCGAGGCTGCGCCTGGCACCACACGGCCATGAACTGCTCGCAGCGCGGCACCGCGGCCGTCCACTGCGCGTTGCTCAGGTAGCGCTTGCAGTCATCCAGCGCGCGCTTGGTGACCTGCTCGGCCGCCTCGCGCGCCTTGCCCTTGCCGCGGCGGAAGTACTCGCTCTCCTTCGGAATCTTGCTGAAGGCCTCGAGCGCCTCGTCCGGCTTGAGGCGCTGGAGCAGCTTGTCTCCCGCCGAGTAGTGCTCGTAGGCCTCCTTCTCCAGCTTGATGCGCCGGATGAGGGTGTTGGCCTCGGGGTGGATGGGGTCCAGGTCCAGCGCCTGGGTGCAGACCTCTTCCGCGCGGGCCCAGTTGGGCGCGCCCAGCTCGCTCGACGCGTAGGAGCGGCACTCGCTGAGCAGCGTCTGGACCTGCTCCACCGGGTCCACCGGCGTGCCCCCCTGCTCCGGAGAGTCCCCGACGGGCGCGGGGCCCGGGAGGGCCGCCTTCACCACCGCCGCCACCAGCAGCAGACCCACCACCGCGCCGCCCACCACCAGCAGCTTCTTCCGGCCCGGGGGCGCAGCCTCCTCCTCTTCTGGCGGCAACGCCGCGCCCGCGCCCGTTCCCCTCCGCGAGGGGACAGGACCCGAGCCCCGCCGCGTCGGGACGGCCAGCGCCGCCTCCTCCGCGTCGAAGGACATCTCCACCACGCCGAACTGGAGCTGGTCGCCCGACTGGAGCGGCACGGGCTCCTGGCCCAGCGGCTCACCGTTGAGCAGCGTGCCGTTGGCGCTGCCCAGGTCTCTCACCGTCACGCCGGCCGCCGTCGCCTCCAGCTCCGCGTGCCGACGGCTGACCGAGTCGTCCTCCAGCATCACCAGGGCCGGGGGCTGCCGCCCCACCAGCACCTTGCCCTTCAAGGGGTACGTCCGGCCCGCCCACGGCCCCACCAGGCCGCGCAGCATCGCCCCGGTGCCGCCACCCGCCGCTCCAGCCGGCGCGGCGCCCGCCGGCTTCGCGGGCCGAGGGGGCCTGGGGGGCGCTCCGCCCGCGGGGGCCTTCGCCTTCAGGCTCGGCACCGCGCGGGTGGCCCGGGCGCCACTGCCCTCCGAGCCCACCGGCATCTCCTCGGGCGCGGGAGCAGGCGCGGCCTTCGCCGCCTTGCGCGGGCCCGAGCGGGACGCCGCCGCGGCCTTGAGCCGCAGCGTGTAGTCCCCCAGCACCACCTCCGACTGCGGGGTGAGCGGCGTCGGGTCGGCGATGCGCTCGCCGTCCACGAAGGTGCCGTTGGCGCTGCCCAGGTCCTCGATGAAGACGGTGCCGCCGTCGTCGAAGACCCTGGCGTGGTTGCGCGACACCCCGCCCTCGGTGAGGACGAGGTCGTTGCCCGCCTGGCGGCCCAGCTTCAGCTCGCCAGAGAGCTCATGTTCTTGTTCGGTACCGTCGGGGAGACGGACGACCAGGGTGGGCATGATGCGTCAGTCCTCCCGGAAGATGCTCATGTTGACGGGGATGCCCTTGCGCTGCAGCTCGTCGTAGAACTTCGGAACGAAGCCTGACGCGACGAAGCGACCGCGGATCTTGTGGTCCTCCGTGAAGCCATCCTGCTTGTAATAGAAGATGTCCTGGAGGGTGACGATGTCCACCTCCATGCCCGACACCTCGGTGACGTAGCAGATCTTCCGCGTGCCGTCGGAGAAGCGCGTCTGCTGCACGATCATGTGCACCGCGCTGGCGATCTGCTCACGGATGGCCTTCACCGGCAGCTCCATGCCGGACATCAGCACCATGGTCTCCAGCCGGGCGATGGCGTCGCGCGGCGTGTTGGCGTGAAGCGTGGTGAGCGAGCCGTCATGGCCCGTGTTCATCGCCTGGAGCATGTCCAGCGTCTCGCCCGAGCGGCACTCGCCCACGACGATGCGGTCCGGCCGCATGCGCAGGCAGTTCTTCACCAGGTCGCGGATGCTGATGGCACCCTTGCCTTCGAGGTTGGGCGGGCGGCTCTCCAGCTGCACCCAGTGGTCCTGCGGCAGCTGCAGCTCCGCCGCGTCCTCCACGGTGATGATGCGCTCGCTGTCCGGGATGAAGGAGCTGATGATGTTCAGCGTCGTCGTCTTCCCCGAACCCGTGCCGCCGGAGATGACGATGTTGCGCCGCGCCTTCACGCACATCTCCAGGAACTCCGCCATCTGCGCGGTCAGGGTCTTGTACTTGACCAGGTCCTGGATCTTCAGCGAGTCCTTCTTGAACTTGCGGATGGTGATGCAGGGGCCCTTGAGCGCCAGCGGGGGGATGATGGCGTTGACGCGGCTGCCGTCCTTGAGGCGCGCGTCCACCAGCGGGCTGGACTCGTCGATGCGCCGGCCGATGGGCGCGACGATTCGCTCGATGACGCCGAGCACCGCCTGGTTGGAGGAGAAGGTCTTCTCCGCCAGCGTCAGCTTGCCCTTGCGCTCGATGTAGATCTGGTTGGCGTGGTTCACCATGATCTCGCTGATGTCATCCGACGCGAGGAACGCCTCGAGGGGCCCCAGGCCCAGCGCCTCGTTGATGACGTCGGTGAGCAGCTCCTCCCGGTCCACGTCCTCCGGGAGCTCTCCGTCCGCCTCCATCTGGTCGATGATGTCGCGGATGGCCTTCTCGGTCCGGCGCCACAGCTCGTCGTCGCCGAGCCGGTCCATGTCCATGCGGCGCAGGTCGAGGTACTCGATGAGCCGGTCGTGGATCTCCTTCTGGAGCCGCGTGTACCGCTCGATGCGAGGGTCGACCTTCTTCTTGTTCTTCGCCAGGGCGGACGCCATGGACGCCGGCATGCGGCCGGCCACGGGCGCCGGGGCGGGAGGCGCTTCCTCCTCCTCCTCGTAGGGCGCCTCCTCCTCCTCGTACTGCTCCTCTTCCGGGTAGGGCTCCTCCCCGCCGTCGTCGTAGGCCTCCTCCTCGGGGGCCCCCGCGCGCGTCATCGCCGGCCCGTCCTCGAGGGCCTCGACGTTGAGGATGTAATCTCCGATGGAGACCTGGTCCGTGGGCTTGAGTACCTGAGGCGCGGCAATCTTCTTGCCGTTCACGAAGGTGCCGTTCGTGGACTTCATGTCCACGATGATGAACTTCCCGTCCTTGGCGACGATTCGCGAGTGGTACTTGGAGACGTTTCCCTTCGCGAGGATGATGTCGTTGCCGGGCAGGCGACCGATCGTGACTTCACTCTTGTGGTACTCGCGCTGCTCGGTCCCGCCGCTCTTTTCCGCGAGGGTAATCAAAAACATGGTGGGGGCGGATGCTAGCAAGCGCCCCTTCGACCTCAAAGCGCCAGACGACGTCGCATGCCTGCCCGCAAGGCGACGGGCCGGCACCCCACCCCCCGGGAGGGGGTAGAGGCCGGCCCGGCCGGAAGCGAGGGGGGCCCGGAAGGGCCCCGGGCTCAGTCGAAGATGTTGAAGTTCACCTCGGACCGGGCCTGCTTGTAGCGGCTCTTGACGTCCTCGATGATGGTCCGGACCTTGTCCGAGTCCGGGTTGACGATGCGGGGGGTGACGAAGATGACCAGCTCGCGCTTGGTCGAGTCGAACCCGCGGCTCTTGAAGAGCTCGCCGACAATCGGGATGTGACCCAGGCCCGGAATCTTGGACACCGACTTCTGCTCGTCGTGGCTGAACACGCCGGACAGGACGATGGTCTCTCCGTGGCGCACGGTGACGTTGGTCTTCACCTTGCGGGTGCGGAAGCCGGGGATGGCGGACGAGCCACCGAAGGACACCGACACCGAGGTGTCGATTTCCGACGCCTCCGCCTCAATCTCCGTCTGGATGTTGCCGTTGCGGTCCGCGGTGGGGCGCAGGTTCAGGATGACGCCGTACTTCTTGTACTCCACCGTGAACTGGTTGTTGGTGATGAGCGGAATCGGCACCTCGCCGCCGGCGAGGAACTCCGCCTTCTCACCGCTGGCGCACACCAGCTTGGGCTGGGCGAGCAGGCGGCCGTAGCCGTCGTTGCCCTGGAAGCCGATGGAGAAGTCCGAGCCACCGTTGATGCCGATGTTCGCGGCGCCCTCGCCGAACGTGCCAGGGAACAGCTGCTGGGTGATGGCCGCAGTGGCGGACACCGAGCCGGAGATGTCCGTGGGGTAGCGGATGCCGTAGCGGTCCCGGCTGTTGCGGCGGATTTCGACGAACTGCACCTCGGAGAGGATCATCCGCTTGATGCCGACCACGAGGAGGTTCTCCACCTTCTCGCCGATGGCCTTGGTGATGAGCTCGGCCTTCTGGAGGTCCTGCTGGCTCTCCACGGAGCCCTCCAGGAAGATGGTGGCACCCACCACGTTGGCCTGGACGTTCTTCAGGCCGGCCTTCTGGAAGGCCGCGTTGAGGTTCTGCGCCACCAGCTTCTTGGCGTTGGGAGCAATCTTCACGAACGACTTCACGTTCGGGTAGAGGCTCACCACCTCGTTGATGCGGTCCGCGTCCTGCGTGGTGTAGGCCTGACCGTCCAGGTAGATGCGGTCACCCACCATGCGGACGGAGACGCCTTCGATTTCTCCGAGCAGGCGCTTGATTTCGGAGATGACCTCGTTGGGGTCCTGCTTGCGGACGGCCACCAGGTAGCTGACGCGCTGACCGGAGGTCTTCCAGACGAGGAGCGTCGTCTTGCCCTCACCGAGGCCGGTGATGAGCAGCTGGCCGGAGCCGAGCGTCTTGACCTCGGCGATGGTCGGATCGCCCAGGGCGACCCGGCTCAGTCCGGGAATGGTGAGCACCTTCTGGGAGCCGACACCGAGGCTGACGCTGCTGCCCTCTTGCGCCAGGGCGCTGCCGCCGGGCACCAGAGCCACCAGGGCCACCAGGGCGCTCAGCGCCGCGGCATGCGTGAAGCGTGTGAACATCGTCCGTGTCCCCATTTCCAGAGTCCGAGCTAACCCAAGCTTCCGTGTTGCCACCACAGCGCCCAGAAGGTTCCGAGCGCGATGGCCACCCCATAGGGGATGTGGCGCTGCGGTGCCGGCCGGGCGTCAGCGCTGGCCAGGTGCACCCGCGCCGCCCACCGCCGCACCACCGCCGCCAGCGTGTCCCACACCGCGCCCTGCCAGAGCAGCGTCACCACTGCCTGCAGCGCGCCCACCAGAGAGATGAAGGCCGCGGCCGCCAGCACCGCCGGGAAGCCGAGCACGGCCCCCACCCCACCCATCAATTTCACGTCGCCCCACCCCATCCGCCCCCGAAGCGCCGCCGGTACCAGCAGCACCGCCAACCCCGCCCCCGACACCAGCCCGCTGAGCACCCCGTGCTCCAGGTCCCCCACCCCCTCGGTGGCGAAACGCACGACCAGCGCCACCGCCATCAGCGGGTAGGTGACGGCGTCCAGGATTTCTCGGCGCAATACGTCCGTCACCACCGAGATCACCAGGGCCACTCCGAGGACCGTCCACAGCGCGATCAGAACAGGCGTCATCCAGCGCCTGTCCCATCCGTGGCAGGCGTCCGGCATCAAACCAGCGAGGCCGGAGCCCGTCAATTGTCGAACATCCGGAAGCCCTGGGGGGAGGGGCCGAGCTCAGCTCACCATGAGGCGAATCTTCTCGCTGCAGATGAAGTACTCGTCCCCGTCTTCAATCTTCCGGCGCTTGATGCGCTGCTTGTTGTACCAGGTGCCGTTGGAGGACCCGAGGTCCTCGATGATCCAGTCATTCCCCTCGTGCACGATGACGGCGTGCTCGCGGGACACCTTGCCGGAGTTGATGACGAAGTCGCAGTGCTTGCCGCGGCCGATGACGAAGCGCTCCTTGACGATGCGCTCCTGGTCCCCCGCCTCGGTGACGAGGTACAGCGCGCCGGGCTCCTCCTCCTCGGAGGCCTCCTCGGCGGGCTCCTCCTCTGCCTCCTCGGGGGGCTCCTCCTCGTCCTCCATCGCCGGGTCCTCCGGCTCGGGCAGCGGCTCCTCCTCGTCCTCGATGATGTCGTCGTTGGGAGGGGGCGGCTCGTTCTTGCCCTTGATGAGGCGCTCCAGCTCGGCGGCCGTCTCCAGGACACGCTCGGCCACCTCGCGGCGCACCGGATCATTGTCCAGGCCGTTGGCGGAGGCGCGGTCCTCGGCGGGCGCGGCGCCCCGGCCGGCCGGGCGGGCCGGCTGCGGGGTGGGCTCGGGCTTGGGGGCCGGAGCAAGGACGGGCGGCGCCCCCCGGGCGGGAGCCGGGGCGGCGGCCACGGGGGCCGCGCGGGCGGGCGGCGCGAGGGAGGCCGCCGCCATGGGCGCTTCGGCGCGGGCCGCCTTCACCTCGATGAAGCCGTTGAGGCGCGCGAACATGAAAAGCGCCTGGTTGATCAGCGCATCGCGATCCGAGCCCATCTGCTGGGCCATCTCTTCGTACGTCTCCCACAGGTGGTCGGCGATGCCGACCTTGCGGGCGGGGCGGGAGTTCTGATCGATCATCGGTCTTGACTCGCGTGATTCAGGATGTCCCGGACGATACCAGAGCCCCCCGGGGGAGCCCAGTTACTCGAAGGGGTTCAGGGCGCCGGCGTTGAGCCGATTGTCCTCCACCAGCCCCAGGTTCACCTGGAGGATGCCGTCCGCGGACGGGTAGGCGATGTAGGCCAGGTCGGAGCCCGGCGCGGCGACCACGGGGCCCGGCAGCGTATAGAACGTCAGCCCCGCTCCCGCGGACTCCGAGTTCACACCGAAGGTATGGGTCCGGATGCCGGAGTTGAGCGACACCACGAAGCGGTCCCCTCGGAGGAGGCGTAGATCCCCCGACGGTGGCTCCACGCGGATGTCGATGTCCGGCGGGGTCGCCGGGAAGGCAGGCACCTGCCAGGGCGGCGGGTCCACGTTGGGGACGTCGTCCACCTCGACCTGCCCCAGCAGGGTCGACGGGTGGAAGAAGTAGCTCGTGGGAATCGAGTAGCTGCGCGCGGCGCCCGTGATGTCACGGGCCAGCAGCTCGCCTGCCGAGTTGACGAGCAGGAACGGCTGCTCGCCCGCCGCCAGGACGCTGAAGCGCGGCAGGCCGGCGCAGCCGGCGGGGATGTCGGTGGTGGTCAGTCGCACGCGGCCCTCGCTGACGGGCACCACGGCCGTCACCGCCAGGTCCGTGCCACACACCTCGCTGTCGCTCTCCAGGACGATGATGTCCCCCACCGCGACCTGACGGCGGAGGTCCGTGGGCTGCTCCACCTCGAAGAGCGTCGGGGCCGCGAGGTCCCGCGTCAGCCCCGCCAGGTTCGGGAAGACGCCCTGGTAGACGATGCGGTACGTGTTGTTGACGACCGAGCCCTCGAAGAGGGTCCTCCGGGTGAACGTGCGCGACGGGTCCTGGGGATTCACGTACTCGACGACCTGCTCGACCTTCACCATCGCGGGGAGGTCCTTGCTGCCGCGACCGCCCTCCGGGTCCACGACGGCCTCCGCGCCATTGCGCAGCTCCAGGGTGGCGCTGGCGGACGCGGGGTCCAGGTCGAACACGCGCCGGTCACTGGCGGAGAACAGGGTGATGGTGCCCGTGGACGACGGGAGGATGCCCAGCAGGGGGATGACGGCCGTGCCGCCGGTGCCATCCGCGAGCACCAGCCGCACCCGGGCCTCGGGGACGATGGCCAGGCCCGTGGGCAGGCCCGACACGCCAATGGGCAGCATGGGCGCGCCGCTGAGGTCCGTGGCGATGGCGCCGGTGGAGGACTCCACCGCGACCACGCCCGAGCACTCGGCTCCCGCGCTGCAGGCCGTCTCGTCCCGCACGCCGTAGATGAACCGGCCGGCGGTGAGGATCTCCTCCTCGCTGTCCGGAGTAGCCGGGTTGTCCGCCACGCGCGTCACCCGGGGGTGGGTGACGAGCCGGCGCACCGGGACACCGCCGAAGCCGGCGGTGAGGTCCACGGTGACGCTCGCCAGCCCGCCCGCCGCTGACTCCGTGAGCAGCACCGTGCGCCCGGGGAGCGCCGGGGGAAGGTTGGTGGTGCTGCGCGTGGCCAGTGCGAGCTGGCCGGCCTGGGGCATGATCAGCAGCGCCGACGCGGACTCGCGCGGGTTCAGGCAGAACACCGGCGTCGCGGCGGGAGGCGCGCCGGCCCCCAGCGCGTCCGGACCGGGCAGCTCCTGGCGCATGACCGCGCCGGAGGTGCAGGGAAAGCCGCTCGCCCCGGCGGGAGGCGTCTGCAGCGCGTAGTAGAGCACGCTGGGGGCACCCTCCCCCGCGGGCGCGCGCGCGGCGAAGGCGGTGACGAGGGCGCCCGTGTCCAGCGGCGCCCCCACCTGTACGAGGCGCTCGCGGGCCGCGGCCACCACGGAGATGAGAAAGGAGCCGGAGCTGCGCGCGTAGACATAGGGGCCGGAGAACTCGCGGCCTACGTCTTCGCGGCTTGGGTCCGCGACGTAGCCCACGTCCCGCGTGAGCGAGTCCGGCCGCTCCAGCACGGGGATGGCCAGCGCCTGCAACGGGTTGGGCGCGGGGATGAAATCCCTCGGGTTCCGGTCCACGTCCAACACCCGCAGGTTGTCCTCGTCCGAGGACGTGACGAAGACCAGGTTGTCGGACATGACGACGTCGTACGTGCCAGACAGGCCGGCGATGCCCGTCGTCACCTGGGAGTCGGAGCACGCGCCGGACAGCCCGGCGGAGGCGAGGAGGACGGCGAGGGTGCCACGGGAAAACAGAGCGCTGCACTTCAAGGGTCGATCTCCTGGCACACGCTGGTGCCCTGGCGCGGGTCGCGAAGCTGGCGAGCTCCGAGCCGGGCCACCATCCGCGCATCCTGCGGCCGGTCGAGGTCTGGAATGTCGATGACGGCGACGCGGCCGTCGCCGAAGGTGCTGGCGAAGAGGCGGGCCGCGTTCCCACGCACGTCCGCCGCCAGGCCGGTGGGCTGGCTGGGCTGGCTCGGGTCCTGCTCTCCCACCAGCACCTGGGCGACGAGCTGGCCCACCTCCTCGTCGTAGATGACCACGTTCTCGTCACCGCTGCCGGTCACCGCGACGATGTTGCCGCGGCCCACGGTGCGGGAGATGACCTCCACCTCGCTGGAGCCCGCGGGGAGCGGCAGCGCCGTCACCACGCGCAGCCTGGGGAGGTCCGTGAGCGCGTTCTCCACGTCCATCACCAGCAGGGTGTCCGGCCCGCGCGCCAGCAGGTACACGCGCTCACGGTTGGGGTCGAGCTGCGTCGGGTCCTGCACCGAGGGGAGCTGCACGACGGCCACTCCGCGCGCCTCACGGACGGAGAAGACGGCCTCGATGTCGGTCTCCAGCACGCGCTCCGTTGCGGTCCGGTCCACCAGCCGGAGGATGAAGCGCTTGGGCAGCGCCCCCAGCTGGGCCGACGAGGAGTTGCGGCCGGAGGCATACACGTACCGTCCGCCGAGGGCCGTCGCGTGCGCGGCGCCCGCGAGGCGGCCGTTGGTGCCCAGCGCCACGAAGTTGCCCACGCCCAGGGCGTCCCGGCTGGGGTCCGCGGCGGGGATGGCGGCGAGGTACGACTGGTAGTCCGCCTCGTTGCCCGACGTCTCGGGGCCCACCAGCTCCGTGTGCGTCACCCAGACGCGGGCCTCCGGGTCGTCGGAGTCCACGCTGACGCCGATGGGGGCCGGAGCTGCTGGAATGCCGTCGGTGGCCCCGGGGACGTCGAGGAGCGACAGCGCGCCGTCGCGGCAGTCACGATTGATGCCCCCCTGCGCGCAGGTGAGGGTCAGGCCGTCCTCGCCCACGTCGACGGCCTGGAGGAAGCTGCCCTCCGCGCGCGTGGGGACGAACAGGCGCGGGGTGCGGCCAGCCGGACTCCAGAGCGCCATCTCGCCCGCGAAGCTGTCGATCTGCACCGTCGACAGGGCGCCGATGCCCAGCTCTTCGATGAGCGTCCCGCGGTCCTCTTCGACCGTCTGGGTGAAGGGCGTGCCGAAGGGGCGGACACCGAGCGCATCCAGGTCCAGCGCAACCACCGCGCCGGAGTCGTAGCACTTGTCGAAGTTGGCGCTCGCCACGTAGAGGAACCCGTTGGTGGACGGGCCCACCTCGGGACGCCAGAAGGCAAGGCCACTCGGGTAGACGAGGCGGGTGGACGGCGGAGGCCGAGGCTCGGGGTCGGTATCACACGACACGAGCAGCAGCGCGGAGGTGAGGAGATAGGCGCGCATCAGAGGGGGGCGGAGTGTAGGAAGGGGCCTCCCCCCGGGCAACCGGAAACGGGGGCCATCATTCCCGGGCGCCCGGCAGCCGACGGAGCCGTGCCCCTCGGGGACATGGCCCGCATGCATGGAAAACCCGGCCGCCGTGCTCTGAGCGCCGGGCCCTCCCCCACCGGAACAGGCCACTGCCCTCCGGAGACGTGCTCCGTCCCCTGGAGGGCAGCCGGCCGACTGCGTGGGCTTCAGGCCGCCGCGGAGGCCTCGGCCTGGATCTTCGAGAAATCAGCCACCTGGTTGAACAGGGCGCCAATCTCCGTGAGGAGCCGGATGCGGTTCTCCCGCAACTCCTTGTCCTCGGCCATGACCATCACCTTGTCGAAGAAGGTGTCCACCGCGGGCTTGAGGCCGGTGATTTCGCGCAGGGCGCCGGCGAAGTCGTCCGCCTGGACCAGCCCCGTCACCGTGTTGCGGGCCTGGGTGAAGGCGGTGTGCAGGTGGCGCTCCGGCTCGTCCACCAGCTTCTGCGGGTTGATCTCCCCGCCCTTCACGTCCTTGCCCTGCTTCTCCACGATGTTGGCCACGCGCTTGAAGGCCACGGCCAGGGGCTGGAAGTCCGCCCGGCCGACGATGAGGCTCAGCGCCTCCAGCCGCTTCTGCGCCGCGACGAGGTCGTCGAAGCCCGCGGCCAGCACCGCCTCCACCACGTCCGTGCGGTGCTGCTCCGCCCACAGCGCCTTGAGGCGGCCGCGGAAGAACTCCAGCACCTGCTCGCGCGGAGCGGGCTCGCCGGCCTTGCGCTTGACGTTGGTGAGCTTCGGGGCGAGCAGCCGCAGGGCCTCGTCCACCGCGGCGGACAGGCTGAAGCGGTAGCCGCGACCCAGCACCAGCCGGATGATGGCGATGCACGCGCGCCGCAGGGCGAACGGGTCCGCCGCGCCGGAGGGCGCCTTGCCGATGGCGAAGATGCCGCACAGCGAGTCCAGCCGGTCCGCCAGGCCGATGAGCGCGCCCGCGTCACGCGTGGGCAGCGCGTCCTCGGCGCCGCGCGGCAGGTAGTGCTCGTAGATGGCCACCGCCACCGCGTCCGGCTCGCCGCTGGCGCGCGCGTACTCGCGGCCCATGACGCCCTGGAGCTCGGGGAACTCGCCCACCATGCCCGTGACGAGGTCCGCCTTGGCCAGCGTCGCGGCGCGCTCAATCGTGGCGCCCTCCCCTGCCCTGCCGGTGTGCTGGGCCAGCCACCCGGCGAGCGCGCGGAAGCGCTCCACCTTCTCCAGATACGTGCCGAGCAGGCCCTGCCACACCACGCGGCCCAGCTTCTCCACGCGGGCGTCCAGCGGCGTCTTCCGGTCCTCGTCGAAGAAGAAGCGGCCGTCGGCGAGGCGGGAGGCCAGCACGCGCTGGTAGCCGCGCAGGCTGAGCTGCTCGTCGCGCACCGGCGTGTTGGACACGGCGATGAACTTCGGCAGCAGCTTCCCCGCGCCGTCCGTCAGCGAGAAGTAGCGCTGGTGGCTCTTCATCTCCTGCACCAGCACCTCGGGGGGCAGGTCCAGGTGGCGCGCCTCGAAGGTGCCCACCACCGGGTTGGGCAGCTCCACCAGGTTCGTCACCTGGTCCACCAGCGACGCGTCCTCCATCAGCTGGCCGCCGGCCTTCTTCGCCGCCGCGGCCAGCTTCTCCACCAGCAGCGCGCGGCGCTTCGCCACGTCCGCGATGACGTGCGCCTTCTCCAGCGCCGCCTCGTAGTCCGCGGGCGCCTTCAGCTCGATGGCGCCGGGCGAGAGGAAGCGGTGGCCGTACGTGGTGCGGCCGCTCTTCACGTCGCCGAAGACGACGGGCAGCACCTCGCCGCCCAGCAGCGCCACCAGCCACTGCACCGGGCGCGCGAAGGCCAGGTCCACGTCACCCCAGCGCATGGACTTCTTGAAGTTGATGGAGTGCACCGCCGTGTGCAGCGCGTCCTGGAGGATGTCCGCCGCCGGGCGGCCCTTCTCCTCGACGCGCGCGGACAGGTACTCGCCCTTGGGCGTCTGGGCGCGGCCCAGCTGGTCCACCGGCAGCTTGAGGCTCTCCGCGAACTTCTCCGCCGCCTTGGTGGGCTTGCCCTGCGCGTCGAAGGCCGCCTTGGCGCTGGGCCCGAGCACCTCCTTCACGATGTCCTCGCCCTTGTCCGTCACGCCCGTCACCCAGACCGCGAGGCGGCGCGGGGTGCCGAAGACGCGCACGTCGCCGTGCTTCAGCCGCGCCTCGGCCATGCGCTCGGTGAGCACGCGCTTGAGGTCCTCCAACGCGGGGCCGATGAACGACGCCGGAATCTCCTCGGCGCCCACTTCCAGCAGCAGGTCACGCGCCACGGGTCACCTCCGCCTTCTCCTTCTTCTCCACGGGCTTGTTCAGCTGCACCGTCTTCCAGTAGTCGCTGGCCGGCTTGCCCTCGAGCACCGGCGGCTGCTGCCCCACCGTCCACGGCGTCTTGAGCAGCGGGTAGCCCAGCCGCTCGCGCATCTGGAGGTAGCCCTCCGCGCACAGGCGCGCGTTGTCGCGCACGCGCTTGATGAAGTTGGCGCGCTCGGTGACGGAGATGGCGCCGCGCGCATCCAGCAGGTTGAAGGTGTGCGAGCACTTCAGCGCGTAGTCATACGCGGGCAGCGGGAGCTGGCGCTCGATGAGCCGCTTGCACTCCTTCTCGTACGCGTCGAACAGCCCGAAGAGCATCTGCGGGTCCGACTCGTGGAGCGCGTACTTGCTCATCTCCACCTCGTTGGGGTGGAAGACCTCGCGGTACTTCACGCCCTTGACCCACTCGAGGTCGAAGACGTTCTCCACACCCTGGAGGTACGTGCAGAGGCGCTCCAGGCCGTACGTCAGCTCCGCGGCGACGGGCTTGCAGTCGAAACCGCCGCACTGCTGGAAGTAGGTGAACTGCGTCACCTCCTGTCCGTCACACCACACCTCCCAGCCCAGGCCCCAGGCGCCGAGCGTGGGTGACTCCCAGTCGTCCTCCACGAAGCGCAAGTCATGCTCCATGGGGTCGATGCCCACCTTGCGCAGCGACTCCAGGTAGAGCTCCTGCACGTTCTTCGGCGCGGGCTTGAGGATGACCTGGAACTGGTGGTGCTGGAACAGGCGGTTGGGATTCTCGCCGAAGCGACCGTCCGCGGGGCGCCGCGAGGGCTGCACGTAGGCCACGTTCCAGGGCTCCGGGCCGAGCGCGCGGAGGAAGGTCGTCGGAGCCATGGTGCCCGCGCCGACCTCGGTGTCGTAGGGCTGGGCGATGATGCAGCCCTGGTCGGCCCAGTGCTTCTGGAGCGTCAGGATAAGGTCTTGAAAATACATGATTGGCAGATCCTTCTCGCAGTGCGTCGAAGGAGAAACGCGCGGACCCTAGTGAGGGGGGTCCGGAGCGTCAAGGACGCGCTCACTCGTTGTACAGAGGGAGGTCCGCCAGTCGAATCTGGATCTTCGTCACCTCGCCCGGCTTGATGGGCGCGGACAGGAGCCTGCTCGCCGCCTCCGCGTCCGTGGGGTCGACCACGCGCAGGCGGTACGTGCCCACCGGGAGCGGGAACTTCTGCAGAGGGGTGGTGCCCAGGTGGGTGGCCCCGTCGAACACCGCCGCGCGAGGCACGGTGTAGAGGGTAATCCACCCGAGCCCGGCCTTCGCCGCGCCCTTGGCCGTGCTGGTGTCCAGCACCTCGCCCATGCCATCCGGGTCCTGCGTCACCGTGGTGACGGGCTCGGGGACCTTGGCCTGCTCAGCCGGAGTGCCCTTGCGCTTCGCCGTCTTGCTCGTGTCGGTGCCGGAGGGCTCCTTCTTCGAGGCGGCGGCCCAGTTGGCGGGAGAGGTTCCGTCCTTGCCCTTGCGCCCGGGCGTGGCCCGTGTGCCCGAGGCAGTCCCCGCGCGGGGCTCCTCGCCCTCGTCGGTGGCGGCGGCCGTGCCGTCCGTGGGGGCCTCGGCGACAGGCGTGGGCTCAGGCTCGGCCGGGGCTGTCGGGAAGCCCGGCGGAGGGCCGGCCTTCTGCGGCGGAGGCCAGGGCGCGTTGGCGGGGTCCACCGGGGGCGCGGGGTCCAGTTCCGCCTTCACCCAGGCCTTCGCGGACTCGTAGGCGGGGACGAACTGCGCGCGGATGGTGGGCTTCGTCGCCAGCCAGCCCAGGCCCCCGAGCAGCGCCAGGAGGAACAGCCGCCCCACCCAGCGCGAGGCCGAGCGCGCGGCGGGAGTCTCCACCGGGGTGTCGGTGCGGGCGGACGGACGCGCCGTGGGGCGTGCGCCAGGGCGCGGGGGCCTCACGCGGAAGCGCGACGTCTCCAGGTCGCTCGGCTCGTCGAAGGTCTCGGGGGTCTCCGGCTCGGCGGCGACCTGCCGGGGCGGAGGCCGGGGCCGGGGCGTGCGGGAGACCTGCGCCGGGTCCTGCCCCGGCCGGGGCCGGGGCGTGACGGGCGCGGCGCCAGCCACGGGCGCCTCGGTGGGGCGGCGCTGCGGCACCGGCTTGGGGCCACTGCCACTCGACGGGGCGACACGCGTGGCCGCGGCCGATTCGGTGGGACGGCGCTGCGGCACCGGCTTGGGGCCGCTGCCGGCCCGGGTGGGCGTGGCGC
Organism: Pyxidicoccus trucidator; assembly: GCF_010894435.1. Taxonomy (NCBI): domain Bacteria; kingdom Pseudomonadati; phylum Myxococcota; class Myxococcia; order Myxococcales; family Myxococcaceae; genus Pyxidicoccus; species Pyxidicoccus trucidator. The sequence continues at coordinate 414,798 of NZ_JAAIXZ010000009.1, forward strand.
TCTCGGTGGGAGTGGAGGGGGCCAGCCGGGCCCGCTTCGCCGGCACCTGCGCGGTGAGCGCCTGGTCCCCGCTACCATCGTCGGCCTGGAGGGCGCCCGCGACCTCGCTCACGCGCGCGTCCTCCGCGCTGCTCGCGAGCTCCAGCAGGGTGCGCGTCTTCTGCCGCTTCTCGGCGAACATGTCGCCCATCACCGCGGTGATGCCGTCCTCGTCGAACAGCTCCGGGCCGAGCGCGGCCTCGATGGCGCGCGCCATCTCCCGGCCGCTGGTGAAGCGCTGGGACGCGTCCCGAGCGAGGGCGCGCAGGGCCACCGCTTCGAGGGCCTCCGGCACGTCCGGGTTGATGGACCGGGGGGCGGGGATGTCGCCCTCCACGATCTGCAGCATCACCGCGGCCTCGTGGGGGCCGGTGAAGAGCCGCTGGCCGACGAGCATCTCGTGGAGCATGACGCCCACGGAGAACAAGTCGCTGCGGCCGTCGAGGGCCGTGTTCCGCACCTGCTCCGGGGACATGTAGCCGCTGGTCCCCTTCACCATGCCCACCTGGGTGCGCCCCAGCCGCCCGCGGGCCTTGGCGATGCCGAAGTCGATCACCTTCACGACGCCGTCGTAGGTGAGCATCACGTTCTTCGGCGACACGTCGCGGTGCACCACCACCGCGGGCCGGCCCGAGGGGTCCGTGAAGTGGTGCGCGTAGTGCAGGCCCAGGCAGGCGTCGCGGATGACGCGCCCGATGAAGCCCATGGGCAGCGCGTAGCCCTGGCGGGTGGAGGCCTTCACCACCTGCTCGAGGTTCTGCCCCGGCAGGAACTCCATGGCGAGGTACAGCTCGCCGCCCTCCTCGCCCAGGTCGAACACCTGCCCGATGTTCGCGTGCGAGAAGGCCGCGGTGATGCGCGCCTCATCCAGGAACATCTTGACGAACTGCTCGTCCTTCTTGATGTCCGGGAGGATCTGCTTCACCGCGACGAACTTGCGAAAGCCACCCGGTCCCGAGGTGAACGCAAGGAACAGCTCCGCCATGCCGCCCATCGAGAGGCGGGTGAGGATCTCATACTTTCCGATGCGCCTCCCCCTATCGGGATCATCTCCGGCGCCACCCTGCATGGCCATTCGGGCGCGCATGTTATCCCCCTGGGCCCTCCGCGCCAATGCTCCTCCCCGAGAAAGGCACCCGCCTGGCCCTGAAAAGCGAGGACTTACGAGTTGCCGGGCAGTGGCTCCGGTGACGGAACGTTCCTTCCGTCGCGCGCCGCCGGGCGGATCAGCGCCGTCGGGTTCGAGCGCTCCGCGAGGCGCCCGGAGTCTTCTGGCACCGGATGGACAGTTGTTGGAGCGCTGTGGGATATTTTACAGCCTGGAATTTTCCATCCGGCTCAAGCAGTCCGGTTGACCGCTTTCTCGCTGTCGCTTCGGCCCGAGCCTCCACATGCTCCTCCATCAACGCCTGAGAGAAGGGCAGCGCGAGTATCTCCTGCTCGCATTGCATGACCCGCTCCCCGAGGGTTGCCAGGCCCTGGAGGCTGGCCGGGGGTGGACGCTGGAGCGGCGGCTGCGGCAGCTCGCGCAGGACGAGTCGAACCTGAGGACGCTGAGCACGCTCGTGCAGGTCCATGGCGCCCTCGGACGGCACGCGCTGCGGACCTCCGAGGACGTGGTGAAGCAGGCGGCCACCCTGCTCTCCTTCGGGCACCTGCGGCTGGCCCTCGCGCCCCCGCCCGAGCGCTACGGGGCGCCCGCCTTCCCGGAAGAAGTGCCGAAGCAGGAGCCGCCCGTCACGCCCCAGGAGGACCTCACGCTGCGCTTGCAGGTGGTGGACGACGTCTCCGACGGCCCCATCTCCGGCATCAAGCTGCGCATCCTGCTCGCGGACGACACCGAGAAGGAGGCCACCACCGACGCGGACGGCAACGTCACGCTGGAGAAGGTGCCGAAGGGGACCTTCAACGTGCTCTCCGTCGTCGACGACGCCACGCTGAGCAACAGCGTGGCGCTGGTGCGGACCGGCGGACCGTGGTCCGGACAGAAACCCTCGAAGGCGGGGACGAAGTCGAAGGCGACGTCGCAGCGCGTGCTGGTGAAGGTGACCGAGCACCGGGTCATCGACGGCGAGAGCCTGGACAGCGTCGCGGAGATGTACGGCCTCACGGAGGATGCGCTCGCGCAGTTCAACTGGGGAACGACGGACGCGGACAAGGTCCAGCAGCGGCTGGCGGTCTCCGTGGGCTGCACGCTCAAGGACAAGGCTGGCAAGCTCGTGTTCAGCCGCGACGACGACCCCGGCATCCTCTATGTCCCCCGCCCCGTGGCCATGACCGGGCTGGCGGTGGAGCAGAGCCACATCCTCCGCGTGGGCCGGGCTCGCAAGCCGCAGCCGTTCAGCTTCTCGGTGTGAGCCCGGAATGCCGTGGGCGGGACGGCGAAAAGCCGCCCGCCTGGAGGCACTTCGCGGAGCTCAAGGGCGGAGGGAGGAAGCCGCAGGGACGTAGAATCGCGCCGGGCGGGGGATTCGCATGGAGAGGCTGACGCACAGGACCTGGGATGCGGCGGGACGCCCCCGCGGGCCCCTTCCGTGTGCGCGGTGGGTCCTCCCCTGCGTGCTGGCCCTGCTGGGGACGGTGCCCTTTGCTTCGGCCCAGGCGGCGGAGCCCGTCGCGGGCAAGGCCGGTTGCTCCAAGCCGGAGTTCGCGAAGGCCCGCCGGAGCGCCGAGAAGCTCTACCGCGACGGCCGGTACGCGGACGCCGTGGAGGCCCTGCGGCGGACCAAGGAGTCCTGCTGGAGCGCGCTGGACGCCACGGACCGGGGCTGGCTCGTCTCGGACCTGGGGCTGGCCACGCTGCGCGCCGGTCAGCCGGAGGTGTGCCGGCAGGTGCTCGCCGAGGCGCCCGCGGAGCTCGACGCCGGGTCCCGCGTGGCGAAGGCCATCGCGCACAACCGGGGGCTGTGCCAGGGGGATGGAGGTTTCCCGGTGCAGGTCTACGCCTCGGGGCTCCTCATCTCCTCCCCGGAGGAGGCACCCGCCGCACTGACGCGGGAGTGGAACTATTCCTTCGCGCTGCGCAACGGCCGGCACCCCGAGCGACGGGATCGTGAAATCGACCGGTGCACCGAGACGGACGGGGTGGAGCTACGGGACCTCGACGTAAGGACCACGGTGGACATCTACCCCGCCCAGGGCCAGCTGCTCCGCTGTCGCGTGCTGAAGAGGGTGACGCAGGCCCGTCCCTCACGGGTGAGCCATGTCCGGGAGCTCTTCTCGAGCAAGGCGCTCGGCAAGGTGCTCCCGGCGGACCTCGCCCCGGCCTTCGCGCCCGGGGAGGACGAGCAACGTGCGCTAGCCGGCAGTGAAGGGCGCACCTGGAGCGAGTGGGATCGAAAGGTGCGCTTCGAGCCGGACCCCGACCGCAAGGGCACCCTTCGGGTCCAGGGCGACGGAGTGGCTGGCTCGCTGACGCTCTGGGCGCAGGGCGACTTCAACGGTGATGGCATCGAGGATGTCATCGTCGATCGCAGCATGAGACCTGAGGGCGGGAGCCTGGTCGACGGAGCCACCTTCCTGCTGACGCGCACCCAACCCGGGGGCGTGCTGACGATTCTCGAGCGGATGGAATAGCCGGACATGCGCGGGACAATCCTTATGAGAACAGGCACTTCTTCACTCTGGTCGGCCGGTCTGCCTCGCCGTGGGTGGCCAGCCCTGCTCACCTTGCTGACGCTGGCGTGCGTGACGCCCCCTACCCCGGCGGATGCCTCGCAGCCCGCGACGACGGGCGCGACGGCCTGCGACGGGGGCGACTGCGGCGGGCAGAAGGCGCCTCCGACACAGGCTGCCACTCCGCCCGCGACACCGGCTCCGGCCCCAGCGCCGGCATCCGAGCAAAAGGCCCCGTCCACGCCGACGTCCGCACCGGCCACGGCGACTGTACCCACGACCACGCCCGCGCCATCTACGGCCACACCCGCCACCTCGCCAGCGCCCACTCCGGCAACGCCCGCGACGACGGCTCCTGCCACCGCACCTGCGGAGTCGCCCTGCGACACCGATTGGGGGATCGGTCGTGCGCGCATCATCGTGCTGAGCTATCGGAAGGACGATGGCAAGCCGCTCACGCCCTTCAGGCCGAGCGACCCGATGTACCCCTACGAACTTCGCGGAGGACGCTTCCTCTTCGGAGAGCCGGACACCATCGTCACTGCGGTGGGCCGGTTCGAGGACCGGAAGGACGCCGAAGTGGCCTTGAAGCAGGTGGAGCTGGAGCGGCCCAGCACTCGCTCCTTCATCACCTCCATGGGGCCCTACCTGCTTCCCGAGTCGCCCACGTGCCGGGTCACCCGGCGGGCCCGGGGCAAGAACCCCACCATCGATGCCGCGTCGTGGATCGCCGAGAAGGAAGGCGTCCTGCTCGCGGGCTCCCAGACGCCATGCAAGAACGGCAGGCTGACCAAGAAGGTCACCGTCATGTCCTGCGACGGGATGAAGAACCTGCTGACCGACACCTCGGAGCACGTGTGTGACGACGAACCCCGGCATGTCGATACCTGCGTGTACGCGGTGGAGCCGGGCGTCGTCCTGATCAAGCACGCGTACACGCTGAACGGGGTGACCACCATCCGCGCGCGCGCCTTTGACGTGCGCAAGAAGAAGCAGGTCTACAAGCAGGACATCACCAACGGCAGCGGCCTGCCGGGCGGAGACCCGGAGAACCAGCCCGAAACGGACTTCGAGGACGTCGACCAGGACGGCGTCCCCGAGCTCGTGGTCAGCGTGCCCGACAAGGGCCAGCGCACCTCGGTGCGCAAGTGGAAGCAGGGCAAGTTCGTGGAGGTGAAGACGCCATGAGCTATCCGCTGCAGGAACCGTCGCACAAGTGCCTTACCAAGCCGGAGGTCGTGGGCCTCTATGGCGCCCCTGCGTTCGAGCGCGAGCTCTACAGCACGGACGGCAACAAGAAGTTCGCCAATACGACGCGGCTGTTTGGCAATCCGCTCATCGACGGCTTCGAGGCGAACAACATCGTCAAGGTGCCCCTGGTGGGCTTCGGTGCCGACAAGAGCAAGTCCATCCATGTGCCGATCAACCGCAAGCTCGCGCCGCTGCTCCAGACGGCCTTCGAGAAAATCAAGGCGGCCCGGCTGCCCTACGTGCTGCATGAGGTGGGCGGCTACATCTTCCGGTACCAGCTCAATGACAGCGTCGGCGCCGCCCTCAAGGGCCGCTCCGAGTACGCTGGCGTCGGTGGCGCGTGGAACATCGAGTACGCGAAGCATGACCTGAAGACCCAGGCCTTCGACCAGGTCATCGCCTACGGCAAGGGGCAGACGGCCAAGAAGAACCTGCTCTCCAACCACGCCTTCGGCAGCGCCATCGACATCAACTGGGGGACGAACGACTACAACAAGGCCAAGCCGTTCGACATGCCCCAGAAGATCGTGAAGATCTTCGAAAGCCTGGGCTTCTACTGGGGCGGCTACTACCACGACTACATGCACTTCGAGTACGAGCGCGCCAGCATCGTCGGAATCTCCGACGAGTCGCCGCCGCTGGTGCTCTACCCGTTCGGCGCGGACATGCAGCGCCGCGAGTCGCCGCTGAAGTACTACTTCTTCAACGAGGGCGGCGCGGGCGGCTACTTCCCGCTGGGCAAGCAGCAGAACATCCACGCGGGCGTCCACCTGGAGCCGGACTCGCGCGAGGAGCTGGTTCCCGTCAAGGCGGCCATGCCCGGCTACGTCGTCGCCGCGCGGCTGCTGACGCCCGGCAAGGAAGGCGACGACCCGCTCCTCCTGGAGGCGACGGAGGGCCGGCCCCTGGGCTTCGTCCTCATCAAGCATGAGCTCGCGGCGATGGAGGACAACAAGCCCGCCGAAGAGGTCCATCCGCTCTACAGCCTCTATATGCATCTGGCCCCGCCCGAGTGGGGTGGCGGGCCGGACGCGGACAAGGAGTTCCAGAAGGCCCCCTGGCTCGCGGCGTTCCTCCAACTGCAACACGGCGCGGTGGTCAACCTGGATGCCACGACCGAGGACGCCGGCAAGACGTTCTGGTCCGAGGTGCCGCTGAATCCCGAGGCGGAGAGCTTCAAGGTCAAGGACCGCGCGGATCCGCTCAAGGGCAAGAAGGACGGGCGGACGTTCGCCCTGACCAAGCCCAGCCCCGAGGACGTCCGCGAGTCGATTGAGTCCCTCAAGAAGGGCTCCATCATCACCTTCGACCGTCCTCTCTTCCCGGTGGCTGCGGGGGACACCGTCGGCTTCATCTCCAAGGGGCGCGCCACGCCCCGTCCGGCGGGCGCCGCCGCCGGGTCCCCGCCTCCGCCGCCCCGGTACCTGCACTGGGAGCTGTTCTCGCTGAGCGGCGACCAGGGCGGGTTCCACTTCCTCGCGGAACAGGACCCGGCGTTGAAGGAGCTGCTCCTCAAGGTCGAGGAGAAGCGCCCGGACAACTTCCTGCAGATGCCCTCGGACGGGGCGCCGACCGCCGACAACGAGGTCAACACCATCCTCGGCTCCACCGGTGTGGAGGTCGTCCAGGCGCTGCAGCGGGCGCGGTACGGCAAGACGCTCCAGGAGTACTTCAACGACGGAACGAAGTTCTTCTCCGCCGGGGCCGCCCGCGAGAAGCCGTTCACCTGGCCCCTGCCACTCACGCTCGACAACAAGCACAAGTTCGCGGGAACCCCGGGCCGGACGTGCACCCTGGAGGTGCTCTACAAGAAGGCGGGGCAGCCCCTCTCCAAGGAAGTCCTCACCCTGAATCCGAAGAACCAGGCCACGCTGAACGTGACGCTGAACGTGCCAGCGAATGCGGACGCGCTGGCGCTCTGGTCGGCGGACTTCTTCGCGGACCCGGTGGAGGTGGCGCCCGACGTGCTCCGCGAGAAGCGCCTGGAGAGCCGCACGAAGCTCTTCCAGAAGGCCGTGAGCCACCGCTGGCGCAACCTGATGTTGGACCACATCAACGAGTGGACTCCCAAGGGGCTCGGCACCCAGCTCGACGCGCGCGACGAAGCCGGGCTCTTCGAGCACCTGAAGGACGCCCCCGACTTCACCGTCGAGGCCCTGAAGAAGCAATTGCTGCCACTGTGCTGGTGGGCGCGCCCGGCGACGCGGGAGGACCCGTTCGGCGAGGTTCCCGTGCTGGGGGCCGAGCAGAAGAGCCTGTTCGGCGCGGAGGAGGGACGGCTTCCCGAGGACGCCTCCATCGTCAACATGCACCCCGTCACGGCGCTGTGGCTGGTGGACCTGCTGCTGGAGAAGGAGCGCATCGCCCTCAAGAAGGAGTGGCCTCCGGCCACGCTGAAGCGCGACGAGAGCAACGACAAGCCGCTCTACCTGGGGCTGATCTCCAAGGAGGCGACGGCGCTGTCGGGCATGGAGGCGCTGGCCGTCCTCGTGCAACACGGCTACGGCACCACCGACGGCACCACCGCCGCTGACGTCACCTTCTGGCTGGCTCCGAAGGGCGAAGGCGCATCGGGCCCGCCGCGCGTCCTGTGCCGGGCCCCCTATGACGAAGGCGTCGCCCGGGCGCGCATCCGCATCCCCTCCTGGGGACAGTGGGAGGTGTACGCGACCGGGGCCGATGAGAAGCGCTTCGAGCCCGCGCAGACGCAGGCGACGACATTCGAGGTGCCGAAGCCCGTGGTCACCGGGCAGCCCTTCGTGCTCGGCACGAAGCAGGTGAAAACGGCCTCGAAGCAGGGCCCGTTCCGTCCGCTCACCACCGGCAGCATCGTCGTGAGCGACCACTGGCCCGTCGCGCTCGCGGGCTACATCGTCTTCGAGTACTGGAAGGTGCCCCCGCGCGAGCAGCCCAAGGCCGAGGTGCAGCCCATTCCCGCCACCCTGGCCGTGCCCGTCGTCGCGCAGCGCCCCCCAGAGGAGGCGACGGCCAACGGGCTCAAGTACAAGAACGGCTTCATCGTGGGCGTGGAGAAACGGGGCACCAACCCGAAGGTCACCCCGAACTTCTCCTTCAACGAGTTCGTGAAACTTCCCTCGGGCGACCCGGTCTTCGACGGCGAACTGGTGGATTTCCTCCTCGCCGTCCCCCTGGCCCTGCGGCTCCAGCAACTCCGGGACAAGTGCAAGTCGACAACCGCTGGGGTGAAGGATCTCCAGCTCACCGTCCATCAGCTAGCGGCTTCCGGTGAATCGCTGCTCGTCGGCCCCACCCTGGGCACGACCGCCGCGCTCGACAAGCTCATGGAGAAGGTGGCCCTGCTGCCGCCGTCGGACCCGCCCGAGCTCTTCACTGTCACTCGCGACGACACCAACGGGGCCCTGCGCATCACCTACAACCCGCCTGCCACATCCACCGGCACGCTCGAGCTCGCGTTCGACCCGGCCCCGGCCCTGGGGCGGCTCGCGGCGGAGGTGCTGTCCGCCGAGACGGGAGGCGAAACGCTCCACATCCGCCCCCGCTTCATCGTCCCGAACACCGGGCACGCACTCCATCAGTCCGGAACGCTCGTTCCCGTCGAAGGCGTGCAGGACCTGTTCACCGCTTCGGCGGCGCAAATCCAGGCCGCGTGTGGCAATGACTTCCTGGAGGTCATCGCGGACAAGTGCCTGCCCCCGGTGGCCCGGTTCGAGTTCGGAGAGCCCCAGTACAAGATGGGCGGCAACAAGCTGCGCGTCGAGGTGCCCCTGCATGGCGACGCGAAGCAGTGGCTCGCGGCCGAGCCCCTGCTCAAGCTCGCGGGCGCGTCGCAGAGCAAGCGCGTGGGCACGGTGCTCCAGGCAGACTGGCCCCTGCTCGACAAGAACGGCGCGCGAGTCCCCGCCATGTGGAGCGGGCCGCTCACCTTCACCGCCGAGGTCTCCCAGCCCGGCAAGGTGCTGACGCCCCCGCCCCCGGTGACGCTCCAGGTGGAGGTGAAGCCGCGCCTCGAGCCTCTCACCCACGAGGTCCGTGAGAAGGACCTGGCCCTCCGGGGGCAGGGACACTTCATCCCCACGGACGCGGACTTCCGCGTCTTCTGTGAGCGGCTGGACGCGACCTCGGGCCAGTGGGTGGAGGACCCCACCCTCAACAGTGCCGTCCGCTACAAGACGGCCGGAGACCCCGCCTACGGCCGCTGCACGGAGCTGGGGGTGTTCGAGGCCTCCATCCCCAAGCCGGCGCTGAAGAAGGTCGGCGGCTCCTTCCGCTTCACCTGGCGCCGCCGGCCGGACCGGGCGGGCGCGCCCCGTCCGGTGCTGGGCGTCGTGCTCGACGAGCAGACCACGCCGGAAATCACGCTTGCTGAGTTGGGCCTCTAGCCACGGCGCACAGCCGCTCCCGAACCATGCCCCCACAGAACTCCGAGCAGAACGCCGCACCGCCGCTCACCTGGACCGGCCCCCAGGAGACCGAAGCCACCCACGTGAGCGCGGGCTACCGGGACGCGCTGTCATTCGTGCTCGTACCGCGCACGTCCCTCAAGTTCGACCCGCCGGACCCCGCCGCCGTCCGCCAGCTCAACAGCCCGAGCGAGCTGCTCATCGAGGTCCCCATCCGGGGCAAGGCGGTGAACTTCGAGCCCGGGGTGACGCTGCCGTGCGAGCTGTCCTGGATGGTGAAGCGCGGGACGGGCTCACCGCTGGGCGTCCCCGTGGGCAACGCGACGATGAAGGTCGACGCCAGCGGCAACTTCCAGATTTTCGTGGACGGCAAGACACCCGTCGTCGATCTGGTGGCCCACAAGCTCATCAACCAGGGGCTGCTGGGCTACTCCGTCACGCCCCGGTTTCCCCACGCCGAGGCGTCCGAGCTCGCCCCCGTCATCCGCTTCAACAACCCCTGCGCCATCAAGACGAAGAAGCCGGAGCCCGCGAACACCCGCGTCGGGGAGCTGGTGACATTCACTCCCCAGTTCGCGTCCGTACTCAACAAGGCGGACCTGGAGCTGCGCGTCCTCGAGTTGGACGAGGGCTCGGGCGAGGTGTCCTCCGAAGCGGGCCGGTACGCCTTCACGCACCGCTGGGCACCCGCCGCCTTCTACACGTTCCGCAGCAACAGCAGCGTGGACTGGGCCATCGGCTTCACGGATGACACCTGCGAGCACTTCGCGGACGTAGGCGACGAAGAGGAAGGCGGCTACGAGTTCGGCTGGCAGCTCTGGGGCCGCAGCCGCCCGGACGGGCCCGAGACACTGCTGGCGGAGGACAAGAACTTCCTCACGCTGCCCAAGCCCCACCTCGAGGAGCTGAGGGTCGAATACGACGAGTCCTGGGATGGCACCTGGGAGGTCCACGGGAAGATTCTCAATGTGTCCCCGCGTGCCCATCTTCGGCTGGACGTGGCGGTGGTGCGACCCGCGGCGCCTCCAGCGACGGTGACGGCCACGCCGCTGCTGACGCCCAATCCCCTGGTGACGCCTCCGCCGCTGTCTCCACTGATGCCCACGGCCCAGGTTGGAGCGGCAACGACTCCGGCCGCGGAGGACCGAAAGACGGAGACCGTCCGGGTCCAGCTTGGCCCCGACGGCATCTTCGAGGCGAACCTGGGCGAGCGGCACTGGGGCGTCAACCTGACGTCGCGCCCTGCCGCCGCCCCACCGAAAGGGTACGCCATCATCACGCTGGCGGCGGCGGCGCGCGAGGGCAAGCCCGGCCCCCTCCAGCCCTACCTCAACTTCGACGAGAACAAGTACTCCCCCTACAAGGAGTCCAAGCTGTCGTGGGACGTGGACGCGCCGTGGGTCTGCTCGGAGGAAGCCACCTCGCTGGCGACGCGCCCGCCCAGGCCGACGCGGCGCAAGCGTGGCGTCTCCGTCAGCCCCGCGCCCGGTCCCGAGGTGGGAGACCCCAAGACGCCCATCACCTTCGATGACATGTGGCTGGACATCATCGCCTGGGAGGGCGTGGTGCCGTACATGTACCTGGACACGGAGGGCTGGGTGACGGTGGGCGCCGGCAACCTGCTCAAGCACATCGAGTCGACAGGGGCGGGAGACAAGCTCGCCGCCAAGGCGCACCCCTTCCAGAACATCGACCAGGGCCGGGCCGCCACGCCCCAGGAAATCACGGAGGCCTTCAACAAGGTGAAGGCCATGCACAAGGGCATGTTCTACACGGAGTACGCGCAGCGCCCGAAGCTTGCCCTCACCGACGCGTACATCAAGCAGCTGGCGAAGGAGCGCTACGAGAAGGAGTTCCTTCCCGCCGTGAAGGCCGGCTTCCCCGACTTCGAGACCTACCCCCGCTCGGCGCGCCGCGGGCTTCTCGACGTGACGTACAACGTGGGCATCTCCGTCCCCACGAAGTGGACGAAGCTCATCGCGGCGGTGAAGGCCCGCAACTGGACGACGGCCTCCGTCGAGTGCCGGACCAAGCCGCAGAATGCCGAGGACACGCGCAACGAGTGGCGCAAGGCCCTCTTCCTGTACGCCGCCCGCGTCGACTGGAAGCGGTCCGGCTCCTGACGTACCCAGCGTCGAGCGGGCGCTACTTCACCCGCTCGATGCGGTGCTTGCGCCCCTTGATGCGGCCCTCGCTCAGGCGCTGGAACGCCACGCGCGCGACGCGCCGGGCGACGGCCACGTAGGCAATGTGGTCCTGGATTTCAATCTTGCCGACGTCGGTGGCGCTCAGTCCGCCGGCCTCGCCCGTCAGGGCCCCGAGGATGTCTCCCGGCCGCATCTTGTCCTTGCGTCCGGCGGAGATGTAGAGCGTCTCCCAGTTGGACTCGAGCTTCACGGCATTGCGCGGGTCCGCCGAGGGCAGCGCTTCCACGTCGCCCTTCTCCATCTTCACGCCGGTGGCGTGCTCGATGTCCTCCACCTTGCGCGTGTCGCGCGGCGTGACGAGGGAGATGGCCAGGCCCGTCCGCCCCGCGCGCCCCGTGCGGCCGATGCGGTGCACGTACGGCTCCGACTGAATTGGCAGGTCGAAGTTGACGACCGCGTCCAGCGCCTCCACGTCGATGCCCCGCCCCGCCACGTCCGTGGCGATGAGCACGCGGGTGCTCAGGTTGCGGAACTTCGCCATGCAGCGGTCCCGCTCGAACTGCTCCAAGTCCCCCTGGAGTCCGTCCGCGCTGATGCCGGCTTCGGTGAGCGCCTGCTTCAATTCCGTGACGGTTGCCTTCAGGTTGCAGAAGACGATGGCGGACGCGGGCTGGTACTGCCGGAGGATGCGGACCAGCATCGCCGTCTTCTCCTCCACCGCGCAGTCGTAGCGGAGCTGCTGAATCGCCGGAATCGCGTCCGGCGCCTCCTCCACCGTCACGCGCGTGGGCTTCTTCTGGAAGGTGCGGCTCAGCGCCTCGATGTCCGGGGGGAACGTCGCTGAGAAGAGCACCGTCTGCCGCGACGCCGGGGTGGTGGCGAGGATGCGCTCCATGTCCTCGCGGAAGCCCATGTCCAGCATCCGGTCCGCCTCGTCGAGCACCACCGTGGCGAGCGTGCTCGGGTCCAACACCTCCCTGTCCAGCAGGTCGAGGATGCGGCCCGGCGTGCCGACGGCGAGGTGGGCGCCCTTCTCCAGCGCGTCCACCTGGGGACGAATCGGCTGGCCTCCCGCGAGCACGAGCACCTGGAGCCCGGGCAGCCTGCGCGCCAGCCGGCGAATCTCTCCGGCCACCTGGGCGCACAGCTCGCGCGTCGGGCAGAGCACCAGCGCCTGGAGCCTCCGGTTTCCCAGGCGCACCCGCTGGAGGATGGGCAGCGCGAAGGCCGCCGTCTTCCCGCTGCCCGTCTTCGCCTGGCCGACGAGGTCCTTCCCCTCCAGCAACACGGGGATGCTCTGGGCCTGGATGGGCGTGGCGGTCTTGAACTCTAGCTCCTCCAGGACCTGGAGCAGGGGGGGAGCAAGCGGGAGCGCGGAGATGTCCATCACGGCCTCGAAGGAAGAGAGGGGGCCCTTGTAGCAGCCAGCGGACGAGGGACAAGCCCGTCCGCCCCGGAGTGTCACGCCTGCACGCTCGGAAGCCCTCAGGTGCTCAGGGCGCGGACCCGGCCCGCGAGGTTCTGGGTGAAGAGCCGGTAGATGCGCAGCGCGGCGGCCTCGTGGGTGTCCAGGTAGTGCTCGAAGTCGGAGCGGCTGATGCGCAGCGCTCGCACCTGCGTGCGGGCCCGGACCTGCGCCGAGACGGGCGCATCCTGCACCAGCGAGATTTCCCCCAGGTACTGCCCCGGCCCCAGCGTGTTGAGGTGCCGCGCGTCGTCCTCCGGTCCGCTGTAGACGTCCACCGAGCCGTCCATCAGCACGAAGAGTCCCGTGCCGGGCGTGCCCTTCTCCAGCAGCACGGCGCCCGGAGCGATGATGACCTGCCGGGCGAGCCGGTAGAGGTCCTTCATGTCCTCCAGCGACAGCTCGCCGAAGATGGGGATGGCCTTGAGGAAGCGGTAGCCGTTGGCCGCAGGGGCGGCGGCGCCCACGGAGCGGCGCAGCAGCATGGCCTCGGCCTCGGCCTCCATGCCCATGCGGCGCAGCAGGCGCGCCTTCTCCGTCACCAGCCCCGGCTCCGCCCGCGCCTCCTCGGAGCTGCTCAGCGCGTCCGCCAGCACCGCGAGCGCCCGGTGCGTGAAGCCCTCCGAGTCCAGCAGCGTGCTGATGCGCAGCACCGCCTCCACGTACCGCGAGTCCTCGGGCTTCACCCCGCCCAGCGCCTCTACCTCCGCGTGCGCCTGGCCCAGCTGGCGGTAGAGCTCCGCCGCCTCGAAGGGCCGGCCCAGCCGGACGAGACACTGCGCCATGGACTCGCGCGCGCCCAGGTTCCGGTACACGTCCAGCGCGCGCTCCAGCGCCCCGGCCCGCTCGAAGGCCGCCGCCGCGCGCTCCGCCTCACCGGCGCGCAGGTACGCCTCGGCCGCTTCCAGGTACTGCCCGCTCTGGGCGTAGAGGTCGGCCACGGTGGCGTCCTCGCCGTCACCGTCCATCAGCCGGGCCGCGCCCAGGAAGTCCCGCGCGCGCCGGAGCACCTCCACCAGTCCGCGGCGCTCCTTCACCGGCCGCTGGGCGGCCTCGCGCCTCAGGCGCTCGCGCTGCACGGCCCCCAGCTCCTCGTAGAGCTGGGTTGCCTGGTCCGTCTGCTCCTGCTCCACCAGCGACCGCACCGCCCGCAGGGCGCCCTCGGCGGGCGTGTTGATGCGCCCGCTCCCCTCTCCCTGGCCGCCTGCCATTCCTGCCATGTGCTGCCTCCCCATACCGTCAGACCGGTCAGCATATGCCGGCTCCGGCGCTTTCTCCCGCCGGAATACGGTGTCACGCATCCTCCCTCGCGCGACGGACCCCGGGGCGGGGTGTTGGCACGGAAACAGCGGCGCCAGGACGTCCCCTACCCGGGTTGCTTCTCCCGCTCCGCCAGGTGGCGCTTGGAGGCCGCCGCCCGCCAGGCCTCCTCGACGAGCTTCACCAGAACCTCTCGTCGGACCTTCGACAGTCGGACGAGGAGGTACTCGGGGTAACCGGCGTAGTGTTCGGTGAAGTAGAAGGTCTCCGGCTCGGCGCGGGTGAGCACCTCGCGGGCCTCGGGGTCCACCTTGAGGACCAGGGACTCGCCATCCGGGTGGAGGCGCGCGATGAACTTCTTGCGCACCCGCAAGGCCGGCGTGCCGTAGGCGGTGCCCTCCTCCATGCCGGGCAGCGCCATCGCGAGCTCTCGGACCGCGTCGAAGGTGAGCCCTGGCTTCTTGCTTCCGCGGGCCGTGCTCTTGGTGGCCTGTGTCGCGGGGGTCCGTGCTCCTGCTGCCTTGCGCGCCGTGCTCCGGGTTCCCTGTGCCGCGGGGGGCCGTGCTCCTGCGGCTTTACGCACTGTGCTCCGGGTGCCCCGTGTCGCCATGGTTCGTGTTCCTCCGTGGAGGCCGCACGCAAGCATGGACAGCGCGCCCGGGGATTGGAAATTCGTTACCCTCCCGGGCATGCGGAGTGCTGTCGTCCCCACCGTGTCGCTCTGGTGCCCGCCCCTGCTGCCGGGCGTGCAGGTGGTGCGCGTGGAGGCGGACACTCGGCTGTGGTCCGGCCACTCCATCCAGTACGCCATCGGCGTGACGCATGCGGGGGCCTTCGACTTCTGGTACCGCAAGCGCGTGTGGACGCATTCGCCCGGAAGGCAGCTCAAGCTCAAGGAGCCGGGCGAGGTCCACCGTGACGTCCGCGTGCATGCGCCCGTCACGGCGGAGTCCGTGGCCTTCGCGCCCGGGCTGGTGGACGAGGCCGCGCGGCTGCTCGGGCTCCCCGCGTCTCCCCACCTGAGCGCCGCGCTGAGCCGGGGCACGGGACGCTGCGAGGCCGCCGCACTGGCACTGCATGCGGCGCTGGCACGACGCTCCGAGGACAGGCTGGAGTGTGAGTCGCTGCTGGCGGAGACACTCGACGCGCTGCTCACGGAGTACGCGGAGCGCTCGCCGTCCGGGTGCCCCGAGCACCGTCCCGCGGCGCTGCGAGCGCGAGAGCACCTGCGCGCGTGCTTCGCGGAGAACGTGGGCCTGGAGGCGCTCGCGAGCAGCGTGGGCCTGAATCGCTTCCACCTGCTGCGCGTGTTCCGCGCCGAGTTCGGCCTGCCCCCGCACGAGTACGTCACGCACCTGCGCGTGGCACGGGCGAAGGTGCTGCTGTCGCGAGGGATGGCGGCCGGAGACGTCGCGGCCGAGGTGGGCCTCTACGACCAGAGCCAGCTCAACCGGCACTTCAAGCGCATCGTCGGCCTCACTCCGGGCCAGTACGCCCGGGCCGTGTGTCAATAACGCCCAAGCGTTGCCGGCCCAGCTCCCGCTATCCCTCCCGTCCAGCACCTCGCCGCGCCCGTGGACCCGCGCGGCCCGCTTCCCCGACGAGGAGTGACGATGCGTGGTTTCCCTGTTCGATGGCCCCTGTTCCTGTCCGCGTGCCTGCTGGCAGCCCCTGTCTCCGTCCTGGCCTCGGAGCCCGCGAACGGCAGCCCCCAGCCGCGTGTCGTCAGTGGCCTGCGGGTGACGTGGCTCGGCCATGCGGCGTTCGAGGTGGTCTCTCCGGGCGGCACGCGGCTCCTCATCGACCCGTGGCTGAAGGAGAACCCGAGGACTCCGGCGGCGTGGAAGGAGCTGTCCCGCTTCGGGCAGGAGGACGCGAAGCCGGCGGCCATCCTGGTGACGCACGCGCATGGAGACCACGCGCCGGACGTGCCCGAGCTGGCCCGCGTGAGTGGAGCCCTGGTGGTCAGCACCGGCGAGCACCTGCGCGCGATGAAGATTCCCGAGGCGCAGCAGCACAGCGTCAACGTGGGCGGCTCGTTCCGACTGGGCGACGTCACGGTGCACGCGGTGCCGGCGATGCACTCGACGGACCCGGGAGGGCGGCCGCTCGGCTACGTGGTGACCTTCTCGGACGGGCGCTCGCTGTACCACACGGGCGACACGTGGCTCTTCGGGGACATGGCCCTCATCCAGGAGCTGTACCACCCGGACATCGTGCTGCTCACCACCGGGGGCGGTCGCTGGGGACTGGATCCGAAGACGGCCGCGCGCGCCATGCGAAAGTACTTCAAGCCCTCCATCATCATCCCCATGCACTTCGGCACCTTCGAGCCGCTCGCGGAGGAGCCCGAGGTGCGCGCCGCCTTCGCCGGGGACAAGCGCGTTCGCTTCCTCACGCCGGGGCAGGACACGGCGCTCTGAACAGCGGTCAGCGGGAACGCGGGCCGCCGCTCTTGCGTGACGTCTTCCGGCGCGGTGCGGGCACCCTCCCCCGCCGCGCCTGGCCCTTCGACTTTCGCGCCGCCGGCTTCTTCCCGGCCGGGCCCGCCACGCTCGCGAGGACAATCTGACTCAGCAGCGCGTACACGGGCGCGGGGTCGAAGCGCTCGTCGAGCAGGTGGTGCAGTGCCAGCCCGTCCACGCACGCCTTGATGATGGCGGCGTAGTGGTGGTCCACCGGCTCGGGCTTCGCCCCCTCGCCATTGCGCACGGCGGCCACGGTGAGCGCCACCTCCTCGCCCACGCACTGCAGGGACTCCGCCACCGCGGGCTTCAGGTCCTTGTTGTGCAGCCCCATGGCGAACAGCTCGTAGCGCACGCGGAACTGCTCGGGCGTCTCCTTCAGCAGCTTCTCTCCCCACGCGAAGCTCGCGGCGGCGAGCTGCTCGGTCGGAGTCTCCTGGCGCAGCCGCTTCAGCTCGAGCATGTACTGCTGGCGGGCCTCCTTCGCGACGGCCAGCAGCAGCGCGTCCTTGCTGCCGAAGTAGTAGTGCACCAGGCCCTGATTCACTCCGGCCTCGCGCGCCACCTCCTTCACCGTCGTCGCTTCGTACCCACGCTCCGCGAGCACCCGGTAGCCGGCGGTGATGAGGCGCTCCCGGGCATCAGGTTCCGCGGATGCGCCGGGCGACTTCGTGCCGCTGCGAGGACGAGCCATCCCATTCCCATAGGTCAGGCGATGTAGGCCCGCAAGGGAGCAGCCCGCCAGGCAGCCTTGACATCGCGCGTCACCAGCTTTAGTTAGTCGTGTAGCTAATTTAGTCAAACAACTAAAGCCTGGAGGCAACCGATGCGCGTCTCGTCCCTGAATGCCGTGAATGTGTCCAAGGCCGTCCTGATGGTGGTTCCCCTGCTGGCCGCGCCCGTGCTGGCGGACGACGCGGGCGAGCAGATTCCCGCCAGCGAGCGCGAGCGCCGGGCCGCGCTCCTCATGGAGGTGTCGCCGCCCGCCCTGGACGGCTCCATGTACGGCATCCGCCTGGACATCGCCCCCTCCATGGAGGGGCCGTTCTCCTTCGGGCTGATGGGCCGCGCCGGCCAGTGGGGCAACTCCCTTGGCGCGAAGACGCGCTTCGACGGCGTGGGCCTCACCGAGGTGAAGCTGAACTACGCGGTGGGCGTGGATACCCGCTACACGCTGGGCTCCTTCGCCAACGGGACGCTGCGCCCCTTCGTGGGGCTGACGGTGGGCGTCGAGGAGTTCGTGAGCCGCACTGGCGACGGCCCCTCCGAGGCGGCCACGACGGCGGCCTTCGTGGAGCCCGCGGCGGGCCTCATGTGGCGGCCGGGCGCCGGGCGCGTGGGCCTCTCCGCGCGCGTCGGCCCGGGCTTCACCTTCACGGATGTGCGTGACTTGGAGCTCCGCGCCGGCGACCTGCGGCTGAAGCCGGTGTACCCCACGGCCTCGCTGGGTCTGCTCGTCGTCCTCTAAGCCATTCGCCATGCCTGGCGCCCGGCTTCGGCCCGGGCTGCCAGGCGGCGCGGCGGGACGTCACCGCCCCGAGGACCAGGAGTCGCCGGTGATTTCCATGACGAACGGCAGCTTCAGAAGCAGACCCACCTGGGTCGACTCCCGGAAGCCCCGCAGCTGGGGGTCGTACATGCCCTGGAAGCTCGCGTAGCCGGCGACATACGCGATGGTCAGCAGGCCCCGCACCTGGAAGCCGCCACCGAAACGTCCCCGGCTCAGCTCGCCCACCACGCCGAGGTCCAGCCCTATCGGCCCCCAGCCCACCTCTGGCCCGAGGCTCATGCGCGTGGCCCGGTTGGGCAGCGAGTGCACGAGGTCCACGTAGCCGCCAAGCCACACGAGGTCCCTCGAGTTGAGCTTCACCATGCTCGCCTCGACTCCCAGCACCGGGTACAGGTTGCCGGTGGGGAACAGCTCATCCGCGGCCTCGGGCTCGTCACCGCCCATGCCCAGGTTGAGGCCCATGGACAGGAACGTTCCGTCATACGGCCGCGTCGCCAGTTGGAGCCGCTCCGGCTTCGGCTCGCGGCCCCGTCTCCCTCGCCGGGCGGCCTCGCCGTCCGTGGAGACCAGCCCCACGCCGAGCACCAGCCACGCCGCGAGGAACGACACCGCGCTGCGCGCACGGCACGGCCACTTCGAATCACCAGGACGGCTCATGCCGTCATGATGACGCCATGGGCCTCCTTGCACACCGGGTAGGGGCGGACCCGTCGGCGTTGGAGTCCGAGCGGGCCAGCCGTGCTCCTGCTCAATCGTCACGACCTCGCGCGACTCCAGTAACAGGATGACAAAGAGGTTGACGTCCGAGCCCTGCAGCGGGCTGGCGTCGAACGCCGCGCGCACGTCCTCCGCCCCGTTGCCGCAGGTGGCGAGCAGCCGCGCTCTCATCGGCCTTCCTCTTGGGGTGGGCTTCGAGTGGCGGCGGTGCCTGCCCGCCCGGCCCTCGCCGCGCCGGGCGGCACGAGGTTGGGGGCCCGGACGTCGGGGCACATGATATCTTCAATTTCATGTCTGCACTGGACCGCCCCCGGGCCGCTCACTCCTCGCCGGAAGTGAAGGGGGAGCAGCCCTGGACACAGGAAGCCGAAGCCGAGGACGGCGGAGACGAAGCGCTCCACGTGACGCTGCCGTACGAGCATGCACGACGGGCCTACGACGCCTCCACCGTGCGCCGCTTCCGGCTCACCGTGGCCGAAGGCCCCGGCGCGGGCACGATGTGGGAGTCCACGGTGGACACCTGCTCGGTGGGCTCGCACCCGCTCAACGACTTCGCGCTGGATGACTCCACGGTGTCGCGCTTCCACTGCGAGGTGCGCATCGGCCCCCGAGGCCCCCAGGTGAAGGACCTGGACAGCCTCAACGGCGTCATCGTGGACGGCGTGCAGGTGGTGGAGGGCGTGCTGCGCAGCGGCAGCCTGCTGCGGCTGGGACGCGTGGTGCTGCGCTTCGACTTCAGCGCGGAGAACAACCGGCTGCCCCTGTCGGAGAGCACGCGCTTCGGCACGCTGGTGGGCGCGTCGGTGGCCATGCGCGGGTGCTTCGCGATGATGGAGCGCGCGGCCGCGCGCGACGTGACGGTGCTGCTGGAGGGCGAGACGGGCACCGGCAAGAGTCAGGCGGCCCTCGCCATCCACCAGGCCAGCCGCCGGAGGGACGCGCCCTTCCTCGTGGTGGACTGCGGCGCCATTCCCGCGCACCTGCTGGAGAGCGAGCTGTTCGGCCATGAGAAGGGCGCCTTCACCGGCGCGCTCCATCGCCGCGTGGGCGCCTTCGAGGAGGCCGTGGGCGGCACCGTCTTCCTGGACGAGATTGGCGAGCTGCCCGCGGAGCTGCAGCCCAAGCTGCTGCGCGTGCTGGAGAACCGGGAGATCCGCCGCGTGGGCAGCAACACGCATCTGCCGGTGGACGTGCGCCTCGTCGCCGCCACGCACCGGGACGTGCGCGCCGAGGTGAATGCGGGGCGCTTCCGCTCGGACCTGTTCTTCCGGCTGGCGGTGCTGCGCATCTCCCTGCCGCCCCTGCGCCAGCGTCCGGAGGACCTGCCGATGCTCGTGGAGGGCATCCTCGACTCGCTGGGCGCGGACCGGGAGCGGACCGGGGCACTGCGCACGCAGGACTTCATCGCACGGCTGAGGCACGCGGCCTGGCCGGGCAACGTGCGCGAGCTGCGCAACTACCTGGAGCGCTGCCTCGTCTTCGAGGAGGCCGTGGACCTCACCGAGGAGGAGGCGCTGCACGGAGGCCCGCTGGAGGTGGACCCCTCGCAGCCGTACGCGGACCAGCGCCGCCGCATGGTGGACGACTTCGAGCGGCGCTACCTGCGCGCGCTGCTGGAGAAGCACCAGGGCAAGGTGGCCCAGGCCGCCGTCACCGCCGGCATGGACCGCGTCCACCTCTACCGGCTGCTGCGCAGGCACGGCATCAAGCCGTGAGCGTCAGCGAGAGCCGGTGACGCGCAGCCGGCCCTCCAGGACTCCGGGCTCCGTGACGAAGCCCGGCTCCAGCCCGCGCAGCGCCGCCTCCGTGACGGTGAGTCCCGACTCTGGCGACGCCGCCGCCCACGCGGGCAGGTGCAGCAGTCCTCCCCCGCCCTCCTCCGTGGGCAGCCGGGCCACGTGGACGGTGACGGCCAGCTCCACCCGCCGGGTGTCGTCGGAGGCGTCCCCGTCCTTCACCAGCGCCAGCGCCGCGGACAGCACGCGCTCGCGGACGGCCCGCTCACACGCCTCTTCCTCGGGGAGCGTGGCCAGGGCCAGCACACAGCCGCTTCCGTCGACCCGCACCTCCAGGCCGGCCTGTCGCGCCGCCGCGCCCGCGCGCTCCAGCAGCGCGTCCAGCCGCTCCAGCGAGGCCACGTCGGGCGTGCCCTGGAGCCGGGCCTCCGCGTACAACGCCACCGCGTACCCCTCGCGGGCCGGCGCGCGTCCGCCCCGCACCGCGTCTCGCAGCGCGTCCAGCAGCGCGTCCACGTCCGGGTAGCGGTCCTCGCGTCGCTTCGCCAGGCAGCGAAGCACCACCGTGTCCAGCGCGGCCGGCACGGGGGCGCGCTCTCCCGGGCGTGGGGGCGGCGCGTGCAGGTGCTGCTCCTCCACCTCGTGCCGCGTGGTGCCCTGGAACGGCGGCTGCCCCGTGACGAGCTGGAAGAGGAGCACGCCCACCGCATAGAGGTCCGTGCGCGCATCCGGAACCTCGCCTCGAATCTGCTCGGGCGCCATGGACAGCGGAGTGCCCAGCGCCACGCCGGTGTGCGTGAGCGTGGAGGCCCCGGGCGAGTCCGGCGTCAGGCCCTTCGCCACGCCGAAGTCCACCAGCTTCACGTGGAGCGCCTCGCCCCGGCCCGACAGGCGCACCACGTTCTGGACCTTCAAGTCCCGGTGCACCACGCCCGCGCCGTGCGCGGCCCGGAGCGCGGCGCCCACCTGCTCCAGCACCTCCAGCGCCTCGCCGGGGGACAGCGGCCCGCGCGCGGCCAGCTCCGCGGCCAGGTCCCGGCCCTCCAGCCACTCCATGGCGATGAAGGCCCGGCCGTCCGGCAGCTCCCCGTGGCCGAGCACCTCGACGATGTGCGGGTGGCTCAGCCGCTGGAGCGTCGCCGCCTCACGGCGGAAGCGGCGCAGCGCGATGGTGGCCAGGGCCGCCTGCGGGTGCAGCACCTTCAGCGCCGCGGGCGCGCCCGTGCGGGTGTCCTTCGCACGGTAGAGCGTGGAGACAGGCCCCCGGTAGTGGACGCGCTCCACCACCCAATGCCCCACCAGGGCACCGGCCCCCAGCTCCTCACCGTAGAGTGGCTCTTCTCCGCCTGGCACCTGGCACTCCCGGGGTGTGCGCCGCTACGTCCGCTCGCAGGTCGGCGCGCCCGTGCGCGGCTGCACCGTGTCGCACGCGGAATGGAGGAAGGTCGTCACCGGGTGCTGCCACACGTTCCCCAGCGTGTCCTGGCACTGCTCGTAGTCCCTGTCGCCTGTCGTCATCGGGCCTTCCTGGACGGCGCACCTGCCGGGCATGGGCGGGTTGAGGGACTTGAAGCACGCGCCCGTCACCGTCGCCGCGCAGTTGGCGTTGGCGCCCGGCAGCGCGCAGACCCGGTTGGAGGAGTAGGCGGCCCCGCTCGCCCACGCCGGGTCGTAGCAGGAGAACATCCGCGTGTAGATGGAGCCCTGAATCTGCACGTCGGCGCCCACCACCACGTACCGCGCCTCCTGACCCTTCCCGTACTGCACCACCTCCACGTTCACTCCGCGAGCCAGCGCCTTGGAGTCGAACACGTTGCCGTAGAAGGCGCCCTCGCGCTCGGCATACACCTCCGTCTCAGCCAGGCCGTAGCGGACGACGCTGTCTGGCGACACCGCCACGTCCGGGAGCAGGACGCTGGTCGTGCTGGCCGAGAACGGCGCCGCCATCACGCTGAAGTACTGCCCTGCCGTGCAGGTGAAGGACACCACCGGCACCGGAGACGCTCCAGCACAGCTCCCCGTCGCCTCACCGAGGTTGCGCTCGTCGTCGTGGTCGCAGCCATTCACACCCGAGCACACGCGGAGCACCGTCTGCATGTTGCTGGAGCCCAGCACGGGTGCGGGGCCGGGGCAGGACGTGAGGCCGCCCGCCCCCACCTGCACCAGACCGCTCGCCGTGCAGTAGCCGATGCCGTCCGCCGTCCAGCCGCAGTCACGCGCGGGCCCCTGCTGCGTCGTCGGGTTGCACGACAGGAAGCTGTCCAGCGGCTGGCCGGTGGCCGGGTGGTGGTCGGCGGGACGCGTCTTCGCCTCCAGCGTGTAGATGTTGGGCCCCGTCGCGTACGTCCGGTGCTCGCCTCGCATGGACAGCTCCACGCGGCGGCCCAGGGCGTTGTTGCGCGCGAGGAGGCACGAGGAGACGCGCTCCAGGCAGTCCGGTGTCGGCACCCCGCCGGCCCACGCCGGGCAGAGCCCTGCCTGGCCGTACCACTTCCGCGGGGTGTAGGTCAGCGGGTCGAACCAGTTGATGAAGTCGCCCTGCTTCAGCGCGCAGCCCACCAGGTACGACATGAACTGCTGCGCGTTCGGGTCTCCCAGCCGCCTGCGGGTGTTGACGTCCCCGCTCACGGGGTCGAAGAGCGACTGGAGGGATTGCAGGGACAGCTTCCGGTTGGAGTCGATGTTCGCGGAGATGGCGTTGAGGACCAGCGCCTGCGTGGTCAGCGAGTTCGCGATGCGGATTTCCGACTGCTGTGTAGAGGGCGATAGGGACCCGTCCTCATCGTGAATCGCGGTTCCACAGCCGGCGAAGGCAAGTACCAGCAGGGACACAGGGACCAACAGGGAGCGACACGAACGGATGGCCATGGAGCTTTTCTCCAGCGGAGTCTGGGACATGGACGGGATGTCCCGGAGCAAGCACGTGCCGAGCCAGCATCCGGAAAACCACTGTTCACCTGAAGAACGGCCCTGTCCCCCACCCTTCGTTTGTAGCGCGGAATGCCACAGGCGCGGCGGGTTGTGACGTCTCGCGCTACAGGGCGCACAGGGACGCCCTCAGGGACTCCAGGCGCGGGCGCCACAGGGGAGCGCCCTCCACGGCGCGCTCGGCCCGCTCCAGCCAACCCTGGGCCTCTTGTTTGAGCCCCGCCTGGAGCGCGCCCCGGGCGGCCTGGAGGATGATTTCCGCCTTCTCGTCGTCCGACGCGTACGTGGCCGCGTCCTCTACCAGTGCGTGCCAGGCCCGCGAGTCCGGAGCCGCGCCGCCCGGCCGCGCCTCGCGAACCTGGAGCTCGACCAGGCGACGCATGACGGCGGTGGGAGGCAGGGACTCGGGAGCGCAGTGCGTCTCAATCCATCGGAGCTGGCGCGTGGCCTCGTCCAGGTCCCCCAGCGCGGCGCCGATGCGGGCGAGGAGCAGCGCGTCCACCGGCACCGGGTGCTCGCGGAAGAAGCGGACGCCCAGCTCGTGGACGCGGCGGGCCAGCGGCAGCGCCTCTTCCAGGCGGCCCTGCATGTA
Organism: Pyxidicoccus trucidator; assembly: GCF_010894435.1. NCBI lineage: Bacteria > Pseudomonadati > Myxococcota > Myxococcia > Myxococcales > Myxococcaceae > Pyxidicoccus > Pyxidicoccus trucidator. Next base: position 438,905 of record NZ_JAAIXZ010000009.1, read on the forward strand.
GAGCACCTCCGCGAGGTTGAAGGTGGACCAGCGCTCCACCTGGGCGTGGCCCAGCTCGCGGCCCAGGGCCATGGCGCGCCGCAGGTCCTCCTCCATCCGCGCCACGTCGCCCAGGCGCAGCCAGAGCAGCACGCGGTTGATGAGGGTGGCCGCGAGGTGCAGCGCGTCGCCGGCCTCCTCGCAGCGGACCAGCGCCTCGTCGAAGCGCGTGGCGGCCTCCTCCGTCCTGTCGAGGAACGTCAGGGCCGAGCCCAGCAGCGCGCCGGCGACCACTCCCGTCTCGTGCTCCCGGGCCAGCTCCGCGCCCTCCACCGCCGAGGTGAGGATGCGCGCCGCGCTGCCCCACTCGCCCTGGCGGATGTGCAGCCGGCCCCGGGCCAGGGTGCAGCGCAGGGACAGTCGCGGGTCATCGAGCTGCTCGATTCGCTCCAGCGCATCGCGCGTGCACGAGGTGGAGCCGTCGATGTCCTCCATCCAGTCGCGCGAGGTGGCCTCTTCCAGCAAGAGGTCCACCTGCAGGGCCACGTCCCCGCGGGCCTCGGCCAGGACTCGCGCGGAGGCCAGGTCGGCGAGTCCCTCGCGGAAGCGCTGGAGCCGGTGCCGCACCCGTCCCCGCCCGGCCAGCGCGCGGGAGCGTCGCTCAACGTCGCCTTCTGGAAGCAGCGCGAGCGCGCGGGTGTAGTGCTGCTCGGCCTCCACGGAGAGGTGGGCGCGACGGGCCTCTTCGGCCAGCGCGAGGAAGGTGGTGGTGGCCTCCTCGTGGGCGCCACAGGCCGCGGCATGGTGGGCGCGGCGGCGGCGCTCGGCGAGGCCCTCCTTCGGGGTGGCGCGCAGCGCGGCGGCGTGCAGGGCGCGGCGCGTGGGCGGAGGCAGCAGGGCTTCCAGGGCCTCGCGCAGCAGGGGGTGACGGAAGACGAAGCGGCCCGGAGCCACCGGACGCAGCAGCCCCGTGCGCGCCAGCCTCTGGAGGCCCGCCCCGGCGTCCAGCGAGGCGACGCGCCCGGGCTCGTCCTTCGCGTCGAGGTGCCGCAGCGCCGCGTCCACGCGGGACACCTCGACCTCCGTGCCCAGCACCGCGCACAGCCGGGCCAGCACCCGGTGCGCCTCCGGCAGTCCAGCGAGGGCACGCGCGGCGAGGCGCTCGAAGAGGGGCGTCACGGAGACGTCCAGCAACGCGTCTGGCGCGATGTACCAGCCACCACCGGGGGAGGCGCGCAGCGCGCCCGCCGCACGGAGCGCACCGGCGAGTTCCACCAGCGACAGGGGCACGCCCTGCGCGAGTTGCTCCAGGCGAGCCAGCACGGGCTCGGGGATGTGCTCGGCGGGGAGGAGCAGGCGCAGCAGGAGCGCGCGGCTGGCCTCGGGGGACAGTGGAGGCAGCGCGTGGTGCGCGACACGGGCGCTGCGCTCGCCCAGGTGGGGGCGCAGGCCCAGCAGCGCGGGCCGTGCGGCGATGCAGACCCAGAGCGGTGCCCGTGTGCCGGCGAGCGTGGCGACCTCGAGCGCGTCCAGGCTGGTGGGGTCCGCGAGGTGGCCGTCATCCACCAGCAGCACCAGGGGCTCGTGTCGCGCACGCTCACGGAGCGCGGCGGCCAGGGCACGCGCGGCGGCATGGCGCACGTCCGCGAGCGGCGGCGAGCCTCGCTGGCGGAGCATCGGCAGCGCGGAGGCCTGGCCCGATATTCCGACGGGTGGGCCTCTGCCGTGTCGCGGCGCTCCGCTCTCGTCCATGTCGGCGGAGTCCAGCTCCGCGATGGCGGCCTTCAGCGTGTCGTGCAGCGACTCCTGGGTGACGGCATCCGGCGCGGGCGCGCGCACGCGGACCACCCGGGCACGCCCCTCCTGCTCGAGCCGCGCGGCCAGCGCCTCCAGGAGACGGGACTTGCCGTGGCCCACGTCGCCAGTGAGGACAGACAGTCCGGGCACGCCCTCGTCGAGACAGCGCGCCGCTTCGTCCGCCAGCGCCGCCACCGAGGCTTCACGTCCGGACAGAGGTGGCGCTTCGGATGAGGACGAGGACGCGCCACCGTCGTGGAGCCGCAGGCGCAGGCTGCCGACGCGAAGCGTGGGGCCATCCGCGGGCACGGGCTCGGTGGCTCCCGGGCCAAGGCGCGCGGAGGCCGCGGCGGTGACACGGACCTCTCCGCCAGAAAGGTCCTCGGGCCACCACTCCGCGAGCGCCTCCAGCGCGGCGCCCGCCACGCGCGTCGTGGTCACCCCCGGGAACACGTGCAGCTCCGCGAGGTGGAGGACGGCACCTCCCCTTCCCTCCTCCGCCACCCTGCGCGCGACGAGCGCGCCCGCGCGCAGGTTCGCCTCGGCCGAGATTGACTCGGAGAAGGCCACGACGTAGCCGCCCGCCCGCACCCGCGCGAGCGTTCCTCCCTGCGGCTCGACAGCCGCCAGCAGCGCATCCACGGCCAGCCCCGACCGGATGCCCAGCAGCGCCACGGGCCGCACCCCGATGCCCAGGGATGAGAGCACCGCCACCGGCGCCGCGACCGAAGGCGAGACTCCCACCGCCGAAGCCTCCTCACGGCACGCGGCATCGAAGGCGGAGAGCACGTCGCCGGCCCGCGCGAAGCGCTCCTGGGGTGACTTGGCCAGGCACCGGCGCAGCACCTCGTCGAGCGCGGCGGGGACGCCCACGCGCTCCGTGACACGCGGAGGACGCAGGCTCACATGTCCGTGGCGGATCTCCTCGGAGCCGCCGGTGAAGGGCGGCGCGCCGGTGAGCAACTCGAAGAGCAGCACCCCGAGCGTGTAGAGGTCCGAGGCGGTACCCGCCTCACGCGCATCGAGGCACTGCTCGGGCGCCATGTAGATGGGCGTGCCCAGCCGCTGTCCCACGGGAGTGAAGCCCGGGGCCTCCGCGTCCGGCACGGCTCCGTCTCCAGGCTCGTCGAGGAAGCGCGCGAGGCCGAAGTCGAGCAGGCTGAGCGCGCCGCCCTCGCGCAGGAAGATGTTCTCCGGCTTGAGGTCGCGGTGCGCCAGGCCCGCCTCGTGGACACGCGTCAGGGCCGAACACAGGCCACTGAGCAGCTCGCGCACGCGCGGCACGGAGGCAGCGCCGGTGCCCGGAAGCGCGGCCATCCATGCGGCCAGCGTCTGTCCATGCAGGTGCTCCAGCACGAGGAATGGCCGGCCCCGGGCGGTGCCATACTCAAGCAGCTCGGGCGCGGTGGGCGGGCCCACGCGCCGCAGTGCGGCGGCCTCGCGGGCGAAGCGCTCATGGTGGGGCCCCAGGCCCAGCTTGAGGGCCACCTCGAGTCCGTCCTCGTCGCGGTACGCGGTGAAGACGCGGGAAAAGCCACCCCTGCCCAGCAGGGCAGCGCAGGTCAGTCCGGGCACGTCCGGGAGCAGCAACGGCTCGACGGAGTGGCCAGCCGACAGTCGCTCACCATGCACGGGACACGCCGCACCGGTGGCGAGGCGGCGATGGCAGACCGGGCAGCGCATCGGAGGACGCCCACGTTACCAGAGGGCCTGTGCCAGGACGATGGCGACGCCCACAAGTCCCTCGCCCGCGATGAGCCCCGAGGCCAGCGTCACCACCCCCTCGCCAGCGGAAGGGCGCAGGCGCCGCGTCACGGCCGCGGCCAGCGCCCCCAGGAAGAACCCCAGCGCGGTGGAGAATGGCGTCAGGCAGGCCAGGCCCATGCCCAGGGGCGACGGCACCCACTGGCGCGCCCGCTCGGGGAGGCGGCGCTCCGCCAGCGTGAGGAGGATGGCGGCCAGGCCGGCCCACAGCATGGCGGCACGGGTGGCGGGCCCCAGGCTGCCGACACCCGTGGACAGTACCTGGGCCACGCTGGCCGTCATCGCGGCGACGGGCGCGGGGAAGCGCTCACTGCCCAGGACGGAGCGGTCCGGCACGAGCAGGTAGAAGAGCGGCACGACGGCGGCGGCCCCCACCAGGGCGCCGAACAACTGCGCGAGGAACAGCCGTCGCGGGTGGGCGCCCAGCAGGTGTCCCGTCTTGAGGTCGCTGAGGAGGTCCGCCGCGGCCGAGGCCGAGTTGACGGTGATGCCAGCGGTGGCGAGGTTGGCCTCCACGTTGCGAGGCAACAGCACGCCGAAGGTGAGCTGCGTCACCTGCTGGAGCGGGCCCACGGGCGTCGCATCCGTCTCCCCGGTGACGCGGCAGGCGATGAGACACAGGACGAAGGACAGCGCCACCGCGAGCGCCGCGTGGGCCACGGGCACGCCGAAGCCGACATGCGCCACGGCGAGGATGGCCGGAGTCAGCACGGCCACGCCCACCAGCACCCAGCGCCCGGGCACCTGGAGCGCATCCACCGGGTGGGGCGCGGCGCGGCGGCCGGAGAACAGTCCCCGCAGCGCACGCCCGAGGACCCGGCCGTCCAGGGCGAAGTGCAGCAGCGAGGCCGCGGTCAGCGCGGCGGCACCGGGCCAGAGGCTCCACCCGAGGAAGCTCTCGTCAGCGGGGACGATGCCGGCGGCGAAGATGCGCGGCGCGACGACGCCGTGGATGAGCAGCGCGCCCAGCAGCCATGAAGCGGTGAGGCGAAGTCCGAGGAGCGCGCCTCCGCCCAAGGGCAGCAGGCTCGTCTCCAGCGCGAAGCCCAGTTGCTGCAGGGGCATGCCCCCGAGCGAGCCGGGAAACGGGAACGCATAGGGAAGGCGGCCGAGCCCATCCCGGACGAGGGTGACGAGGCCGGCCACGAGGCCCCCCACGCCCAGCATGCGCGTGCCCGAGCGGGCTCCGGTGCCGGGAGCATGCAGGGCGCGGATGGCGACAGCGGCGGCGGTGCCGGTGGCGAACGGAAGCTGCTCGTGGTCCACGAGCCGGCGCTTGAGGGGCACGGCGAAGAAGACGCCCAGGGCGGACAGGAGGAAGGTCCACGCGAGCAGCGCCCAGCCCGGCGGGTGACTCCCGGTGGTGAGGAGCCACGCGCCCTGCACGGAGATGAGCGCGCCGCCCGTGGCATAGCCGGCGGAGGACGCCACGGCCTGCGCGCAGCACGTCTCCAGCGGGGACAGCGGTGCGCCCGAGACACCCGGCGCGAGGCGCCGCAGGCCGCCATGGGTCGCATGCGCGAGCAGCGCGGCGGTGATGGCGATGGGGAACACGATGGCCAGCTTCAACCCCGCGTAGAGGTTGGTGGCGCACGTGAGGGCGCCGATGCCGCTCCCCAGCAGCACGGCGCGCAGGGTGAATTGGGGAACGCGGTCCGCCTGGTACACCTCGCGAAGCCAGTACGTGTCCGAGTCCTCGGGCGTGTCGCCGGGGATGGTGAGCAGCGCCAGCGGGGCCGGCGTCGGCGCGTCTTCCTCGGGTGTGGGGCGGAGTACGGGCTGGGCGGCCATGAGCCCCCCATCCTTCCACCCCACGCCCCCCGGGGACGAGCCCCCCTCCCGCTCCCCTGGACTGGGACCAGGCTACAGCCGCCGCACGGCCATCATGAGCAGGTACCGGTCCGACGCGCCCGGCAGGTAGCGCTCCAGGTGGAGCCCATCGGGCTGGAAGCCGAGTTCGTCGAGGAAGCGGAACATCCGGTGTGCGGCCAGGTCGTCGCGGAGGGTGCACTCCAGGGTGGCGAAGAGCGTGGGCGGCACGTCCTGGCGCCGAGCGCCCTGTGGCACCCGCCGCCCGGGCTTGAGTCGGAAGCCAACCTCGCCCGAGAGCTGTCCGCCCACCACCTCCAGCGTGCGGACGTAGCCACTGGTCAGGATGGGGAGACCCCGACGCTCCAGCTCCTTCTTACACGTGGCCACATGGGAGAGGAACGGCAGCGGCCCCTCCGGCGCGCTCACGGGGAACCAGGTGAGCATGGACGGCTCCGCCCAGTGCTCCAGGTGGACGCGGGGCTGCGACGCCTTCAACCCCCGCAGGTACTGGTCCGCTACCTGGAGGGAGAGCAGCCGTGCGGACAGGTCCTGCCGCCACGTGGAGAGCATCGCCTCGCGAGCCCGCCCGTCCTTCCGGAGGAACTCGCGGATGGCGGAGATGGGGATGCCCGCGGCCCGCAGGCTGCTGATGAAGCGGGCATCCCCCACCTGGGCGGGGGCATAGGCGCGGTAGCCATTCTCGCGCCGGGTGGCGGGAGACAGCAGTCCCTTGCGCTCGTAGAAGCGCAGCGCGCTCGGTGAGATTCCGCTGCGGTCCGCGAACTGGGAAATCGTCAGCATGCGGCGGCATTCTCCTTGAGCTTCAACCTGGTTCAAGGTGCAGGGTGGGGAGCATATGAACGTGTCCATCGTGTCCCGAGGTGCAATCCGACTGGTCGGCATCAAGGTGGTGGGCCGGCGCAGTGAGCTGAGCCACCGCGTGCCCATGGCCTGGCTCGAACTCGTCGCGCGTCAGGACGCCATTCCCCACGTCGTGGACCGAGACGTGTTCCACGGCGCCTTCCCGGAGAGCGACCACCTGCGCGCGAGCGCCGACGGCGTCTACACGTACTGGGCCTGCACCGAGGTGAGAGGGTCCGACACGCCGCCGGAGGGACTGCACGCCCTGGTGCTCCCCGCGAGGACGTACGCGACGGCGCGGGTGCAGGGCACAGCCGAGGCCATCGACACCGCCTACCTCGGACTGGCGCGATGGATTGACGAGCAGGGGCGCCGCCTCCACGACGAGGCCCTCGCGCTGGAACGGTACGACCAGCGCCGGCAGAAGGTGACGCCGCCCTACGGGCGCTTCGACTACGACATCCTCAAGCCGCTGTCGGACGAGTAGTTCTCCGCATCCCCTACCCGGAGGCGGGCGGGCGCGAGGGCATCACTGCTGACAGCTCCTCCGCGCGAGGCAGGCCCTCCACCGCGCCGAAGCGCTCCACCACCCGCGCGCCCACCTCGCACGCGAAGGTGGCCAGCACCGTGAGCTCCTCGCGCGAGGCGCCCGACAGCGCCCGCGCGCTTCCGTACCACCGCACCAGCCCGTGCAGCAGCGCCGCCACGAAGCCATCCCCGGCGCCGGTGGTGTCCAGCACCGTCACGCGGGGCGCGGGGACATGGATGCGCTCGCCCTTCCACAGCAGCACCGCGCCCCGCTCGCCCAGCGTCACCACCGGCAGCGGGATGCCCAGGGCGGCGAGCCGCGCCAGCGCCTCGTCCGGTGCCTCCGTCCCGGTGGCGAAGCCAATCTCCTCCTCGGAGAGCTTCACCACGGTGCACAGCGGCAGCATGCGTCCCAGCTGCCCCTTCAGCTCGCTCGGGTCCTCCCACGCGTGCAGGCGCAGGTTGGGGTCGCAGCTCACGATGCGGCCCGCGCCTCGCGCCACCTCCATCATCCGCAGGGTGGCCTCGCGGGCCTCTTGCCGGTGGAGCGAGTTGGAGCCGCAGTGCACGGCCTTCGCCCGCAGCAGGAAGGCCGGGTCCACGTCCTCCGCGCCCAGGAGGAACTCCGCCGAGCGCGTCCGGAAGTACGTGAAGCTGCGCTCACCGCGTGCATCCAGCGAGATGAACACCAGTCCGGTGCGGGCCTGCGCCGTCTGCCGCAGATGGCTGACGTCCACACCTTCCGAGGCCAGGCGCTCGCGCAGGAAGTGGCCGAACTCGTCGGAGCCCACCACGCCCAGCATGGCCGGCCGCAGTCCCAGCCGGGCCAGCCCCACCGCGACGTTGGCCGGCGAGCCGCCCGTGCAGGGGTGCCAGGCCGGCACGTCGCGCACGCGCTGGCCCGGAGCGGATGGGAGGAAGTCCACCAGCGTCTCGCCGAAGCACACCACATCCAGCGGCGGCACCGTCCCCTCGCTCATCGCTGCTCCAGGTCCGGGCGCGCCGGTCAGTCCAGGCCCACCTGGGCCATGAAGTCCACGCTCTTGAGGCGCCGGCCGAGGTGGTGGGAGATGAAGACGTTGAGCAGGCCGCGCGCCCGGGCGCGCAGGTCCGCGGGCAGCGGCGTGCGCTGGCCCTCCTGCAGCGCGCGCAGGCCCGACAGCAGCGCCACCGGCACCGCCACCGACTCGCGCGCGCGGCCGCCACAGGGCTCGCACACCGCGCCGCCGTGGGCCTGGTCGAAGCGGGGCCGCTCGCCGGGTGCTCCGCCGCACAGCGTGCAGGTGTCGAAGCGCGGCATCAGCCCGGCGTGCGCCAGCGCGGACAGCTCGAAGGCGAGCAGCGACGTGGGCCCGGCCTCCTTCGCGTCCAGCCGGACGAGGTACTCCTCCAGGAGGAGGAACAGCTCCGGGTGCGGCTCATGATCTCTCGTCAGCTCGCGGCACAGCTCCACCGCGTACAGCGCGCGGGCGATGAGGGACAGGTCCTCCCGCGCCGCGTAGTAGCCCGACACGATGTCCGCCGAGTCCAGCCGCACGGTGCTGCCGCGCGTCTCGACGATGTGCACGCGCAGCCGCATGAACGGCTCCAGCGCGCCCGCGAAGCGCCGCTTGCTCTTGCGGGCCCCGGCGGCGAAGGCCGTCAGCTTTCCGTGCTCACGCGTCAGCAGGGTGACGAGCCGATCCGCCTCCCCGTAGTCCATGGTGGACAGCACGAGCGCGTCATCGTCGAAACGCTCCATAGGAGTGATTCAACGCATGAGCGGGGAGGGAAGCTTCCCGCTCAGCACGAGGAACAGGTACACGCCCAGCAGCAGGGCCCCCACCAGCACGCTCAACCCCACGTACGCCCGCTTGCGCCGCTCCTGCTCCAACTGCACCGGCGACGGCGCCGGCACCGACTTGTCCACCTCCTCGTAGCGGAGCACCGCCTCCTCGGGGGACATGCCGATGACGTGCGCGTACGCCTTGATGTAGTTCACCACGAAGATGCGCGAGGGCAGCCGCTCCACCTGCCCGGCCTCCAGGGCCGCGATGAGGGTGGGAGGAATCTTCGTCTCCCGCGCGACGTCATCGCGCGAGAGCCCCCGAAGCTCCCTCTGCTGGCTGAGGTACTTGCCGAATTCGACGTGGTCCACGGAGTCCAGATAGCCAACCGGCTAGAGCTTTTCCAGCAACCTCCGGCAGTCATCCTTCATCTGGTGTTCAGCGGGCTTCGCTTTCGTCTCACAACCCGCGAAGGCCGCCTTCGCCTCGTCCACCTGGCCCCGCTTCGCCTGGCACACGCCCTCGCGCATGTAGGCATCCGCCGTCTCCGGGCAGCTCTCCCGGTAGCGGGTGAACTGGCGGCAGGCGTCGTCCGTGCGCCCCGTCTCGTCGTAGATGAGGCCCAGGTTCTTGTAGCCGAGGCAGAACGAGGGGTTCGTCGTCACCGCCGCCTTGATGTTTTCCAGCGCGCGGTCCGTCTCGCCCTTCTTGTAGTACGCCCAGCCCATGTTGCCCTGAGCGATGTAGGGCGTCGGGTAGACCATGTCGTTGAGGACCTGCTCGTAGAGCTTGATGGCCTGGTCATACCGGCCCTGGTCCAGGTGCACGTTGGCCAGGTTGTTGCGCGCCTCGGAGAACGTGGGACGGACCTTGAGGGCCCGCTCGTAGTGGGTCACGGCCTCGTCCGGCCGGCGGAAGGCCAGGTGCAGCAGCAGCCCCATGGCGTTGTTGGCCTCGGGGTAGTCCGGGTCATTCTCCAGCGACTGCTGCAGCTCGCGCACCGCGTCCTGCATGTGGCCCTGCTGCTGCGCCTGGAGGGCCAGGTCGTAGTGGATCTCCGCGCTCCGCCGCTCCTTCTCCGTCGGAGTGTGGGCACAACCAGCGGACACCAGGAGGAGCGCGAGCGAGCAGGACGCGAGGGCGAGGCGGGACATGGGGCGATGGGCTCTCAGCGGGAGAAAGGGGGGTTCAGAAGGCGGCGAGGAAGCGGCCCAGCGTGGTGGTGACGTTCTTCTTCTCCTCGGCGCGCGCCACCACGGCGGGCACGAGCTTCGGGTCCTTGAAGAACACGGGCAGCGTCTTGAGCCACTCGTCCTGCTGTGGGGGCGGCGCGGCGCGCCAGTTGGCGTCGTCCATCATGAAGCCGAGCGACTCCACGAAGGCCAGCGCGTCGCCCTCGTCTTCGCGGTACTCGTCCGCGTTGCTGTTGCGCCGGCCGGACAGGTACACCGCGCAGTCCCCGGCCTCGGCCAGATAGAGGTACACGAAGACGGCGGCGCCCTGCCCGCCGCGAATGCCCACGACGAAGGCCTGCGCCGGCCCGGCCTGCTTGCCGGGAATGGCCACGTGCGGCGTGTTGAGGGAGGTGTGCAGCGCGAGGATCTGCTCCCGCGTGGCGGGCAGGCCGCGGTAGCGCTCGTCGAGGTTGAACACGGTGGTGTCTCCGTTACCGGAAAAGCCCCTCGCCCGTCAGCGCGTGGTGAGGGTGTACTCCTGCGTGGCGTCCTGCGCGTCCGCCGCCGTCTTCTGGAAGCGGATGAGGGGGTTGTCGATCATCACATTGCCACCGCCCTCGTTGCCCTCGCCAATGATGACCCGGAATACGTGGCCGGGCGAATTGCTGCGCCGGCTTCCGGTGAGGACCTTCCGGGCAATCAGCGTCACCGTGTTCGCCCCGGGCAACAGGTGACGCGTGATGTCGGACACCACCTGGTCATCGTTGCCGCGCAGCTTCTGCAGCCACTTGGAGTTCACGAACACGTCGATGTCGTACTCGGTCATCCCCGGCACCGTCTGCTCCGTCACCAGGAAGTAGCGCTGGGTGATGCGCCCCGGCGTGGGGGAGGGAGCCACGGCCGGAGCCGCCGGCGCGGCGCCCGCGACGGGGGCCGCCGCCGGAGCTGGCGCCGTGGGCGCGGGAGCCACCGCCTGCGGCGCGGGGGCCGGCGTCGGGGCCGTGGCCACGGGCGCGGGCGGCGTCACCGTCGTCACCCGGGCCGCGTAGCCGGGCGCGTCGATGTGGACATTGCCGGCCTCGTCGATGCGGACGGTGGCCTTCTCGAACTTCTGGTTGGTGACGCCGTCAATCTTGACGCCATTGAGGAAGACGGAGCCGGCGAGCGCCCCGGTGGGGGCGAGGGCCAGCACGGCGAGAGCAACGCTCGAAAGCAGGCGATTCATGCGGGTCTCTCCTGGGAATCTCCAACAGTCCCGGGCACTTGCAACGCTTAGCGCACCCCAGGGGAAGGGACAAGGCGCGCGTGTACCCGGTTGGAGCGGCCGGGCCGCCCGGAGATTCACCCGCCTGTCAGGGGGCCGGCTGGACGGGCTCCGGGGGCAGCTCGCGCTGGGCCAGGGCCCAGTCGCCGCCCAGGCCGTGGCCTTCGCGGAAGCGCCGGAAGTCCCGCCGCACCGCGCGGGGGTAGCGCCGGAAGCGCTCCAGCTCCCCCTGTTTGATGGCGGTGCGGATGCGGGTGGGACCGGCGTTGTAGGCCATCAGGGCCAGCTCCAGGTCCCCACCGAAGCGCTCCTGCAGCGAGCTCAGGTAGCGGATGCCCAGGCGCACACAGAGTGCGGGGTCCGCCGTCACCTCCTCGCGGGACAGCCGCAGGCCCGCCTTCTCCGCCAGGAAGTGGAGCGTGCTCGGCTTGATCTGCATCAGCCCGCGCGCGCCCTTCTCGGAGATGGCCTCCTCCTCGAAGTCGGACTCCACATCGATGAGGGCCAGGATGAGCAGCGGATCATACTTCGTGAGTCGGGCCTCCTCGGCGATGGCCTGCCCGAGCTGCCGGCGCAGGGTGAGCCCCAGGTCCGGGGCCCGCCGCGCCAGCACCGCATCGATGAGGGCCGCCTCGGGCGAGGAGTGCTCCGCCGCCACCACCTCCGGCACCACGGGCGGCGCCGGGCGCTGGTCCAGCAGCGGCACCACCCGCGCGGACACGACGAGCGCCACCCCCGCCAGCAGCGGGAGCCGGGAGCAGCCAGAGCTCAGGGCGTGGAGATGTTCGAAGAGCCGCGTGCCGAAAGACCTCCCGCCCGTCCGGGCGGGGGCTTTCACTTGCGCTGCTCCAGTTCCTGGATGCGCTCGGCGAGCCGGTCCAACCGCGTGCCGAACGACGACAGCTCCTCACGACGGGGCAGCTTCAGCCGGGTGAGGGCCAGGCGCACACGCTCTTCGACGTTGTGCTCCAGGTCCTTGCGGTGTCCGGCCAGCCGCTCGGTGAAGTCACGCGCCTGCCGCTTCACCTCTTCCTGGCTCCAGCCGGCCACCGCCGCCACGCGCTGCACGGCGCGGGAGGCTTCCTCCTCCGCCGTGTTCACCGCCAGCAGGGCCTGACTCCAGAGCTTCTCGAAGGTCTCCGCGACGGCGTTCTTCTCTCGGGGGGCCTCGGGCTTGTTGTCCATGGGTCTCTCCGGGAGTGGGTCCCCCGGGCCGCCTGGCCCGGAAGGGTCGAGGAACGGCCGAAGTAAGCACACCCCCGACGTGAAGGGAACGACGGTGAGCCCCCTCCCCCGCCCTGAGTCCACTCAAGGAAAGGGGAGGTGATACCCACCGTCACAGGTTCTACGTTCTTCAGGCCCGCGGGGGCGACGACGGGCTGCTGGACGGCTTGGCGCCGCTCACCCGGCGGACCGGCTTCAGCAGCGCGTCCACCTTGCGCGACAGCTTCGCCAGCTCCTTGTTGAGGTCCTTGAGCTGGGCCTGGCTGGCCACGCCCACCGCCTCCACCACCTTCGTCTGGACGGTGTCCAGCCGCTTGCGAAGCTCGGTGCCGGCCGCGTCCACCTTCTTGCCCAGCTCCTGCACGCGCGGGTCCGCCAGCAGCTCACCGGCCTGCAGCTTGCCCCACAGCACCTGGGCCTCCTTCGCCGCCTCCTGGCCGCGGCTCTCCAGCGTCTTCACCACCTTCTGCGCCTCGCCCTCCAGCTCCTCGATGCGCTTCTGCGCCACGGCCAGCTGCGCCTTCAGGAACGTCTCCACCTGCGCAAGTCCGCTCTTCGCGGCCTCGGTGGCGGTGGCGGTGGCCTCCACCTTCGTGGTCTCCGTCGTGGTCTCGGTCGTCTCGTGCTTCGCGGTCATACCGTCCTCCCCTTTTCATCCCGGTCGTGCCGGGCGGTAGCCAGCTGCGTCAATCAGCTTCGTGCCCTGACTTAACGCAGCGCGCCATGACCGTCAAGTCAACCTGCGCAGAAATCACGGATACCCCGCCAAAAAGAAAACCGCCGCCCCGGTGTGGACACCGGAGGCGGCGGCAGTCTTCAGCGGAGCGCCCTTCCGGGCGGCCGGGTGCGGACTAGGCCGCGCCGGTCGTCTGGGTGCCCTCCGGGCGGGAGGGCGGCGGCGTCAGGGGGCCGTCGCCGTGCGTCGCGGCGAGCGCGGCCTCCATCTCGTTGACCTCGTCGGTCGGGCTCTCCACCTCGATGTCGAGGTGCTTGTAGTTCGGCAGGCCCGTGCCGGCGGGGATGAGCCGGCCCATGATGACGTTCTCCTTGAGGCCGCGCAGGTAGTCCACCTTGCCGTTGATGGCGGCCTCGGTGAGCACCTTGGTGGTCTCCTGGAAGGAGGACGCCGAGATGAACGACTCGGTGGAGAGCGAGGCCTTGGTGATGCCGAGCAGCAGCGGCTCACCCACGGCCGGGCGCTTGCCCTCGGCCATGACCTTCTCGTTCTCCTCCTCGAACACCCACTTCTCCACCTGCTCGTCGACGAGGAAGTTGGTGTCGCCCACGTCGGTGACGCGCACGCGGCGGAGCATCTGCCGCACGATGGTCTCGATGTGCTTGTCGTTGATCTTCACGCCCTGGAGTCGGTAGACCTCCTGCACTTCGTCCACCAGGTAGCGCGCCAGCTCCTTCTCGCCGAGCACCTTGAGGATGTCGTGCGGGTTCGCCGCGCCGTCCATCATCGCCTCGCCGGCCTTCACGCGGTCGCCGGAGTGGACGCTGATGTTCTTGCCCTTGGAGATCAGGTACTCCTTGGCCAGGTCGGTGCGCTGCTCGCCATTCACCTCGGGGGTGATGATGAGCTTGCGCTTGCCCTTGGTGTCCTTGCCGAACGACACCACGCCGTCGATTTCGGCAATCGCCGCCGCGTCCTTCGGCTTGCGCGCCTCGAAGAGCTCGGCCACGCGGGGCAGACCGCCCGTGATGTCCTTGGTCTTCGTCGTCTCGCGCGGCACCTTGGCGATGACCTCGCCCGGGTGGATTTCATCACTGTCGTTGACGGTGATGATGGAGCCCTGCGGCAGGAAGTAGCTCGCCGGGTTGCGGGAGCTGGGCAGGTCCTTCACGTTGCCATTCGCGTCGCGGATGGTGACGCGCGGGCGCGCCTCCGGGTCCTTGGACTCGATGATGGTCTTCCGGGACAGACCGGTGACCTCATCCAGCGTCTCGGACATCGTCACGCCTTCGATGATGTCCTCGTACCGGACGACACCGCCGACTTCGGTGAGCAGCGGAATCGCGAACGGGTCCCACTCGGCCACGAGCGTGCCCGCTTCGATGCGCTGCCCTTCCTTCACGAGGATGCGGGCGCCGTAGATGACCTGGTAGCGCTCGCGCTCGCGGCCCGAGTCGTCCACCACGACGAGCTCGCCGTTGCGGTTCATGGCCACCAGCGTGCCGTCCAGCTTCTGAACGGTGCTCAGCGCCGCGAACTTCACGGTACCCGCGTAGCGGTTCTCCAGGCTGGACTGCTCCGCGCGCCGCGTCGCCGCACCACCGATGTGGAAGGTGCGCATCGTGAGCTGGGTACCCGGCTCGCCGATGGACTGCGCCGCGATGACGCCGACCGCCTCACCCACGGACACCTTGCGGCCGCGGGCCAGGTCACGGCCGTAGCACTCCACGCAGATGCCGCGCTTGGCCTGGCACGTGAGCACCGAGCGGATCTTCACCTTGTCCAGGCCGCTGTTCTCGATCCGGCGGACGCGGTCCTCGTCGATCTCCTCGTTGGCGCGCACCAGCACCTCGCCCGTGACGGGGTCGAGGATGTCGTCCAGGGCCACGCGGCCGAGGATGCGCTCACCGAGCGGCTCGATGATCTCGCCGCCCTCCACCAGGGCGCCGATGAACAGGCCGTCCATGGTGCCGCAGTCGTACTCGTTGATGATGGCGTCCTGCGCCACGTCGACGAGACGGCGGGTGAGGTAGCCGGAGTTGGCCGTCTTGAGCGCCGTGTCCGCCAGGCCCTTGCGGGCGCCGTGCGTGGAGATGAAGTACTGGAGCACGGAGAGGCCTTCACGGAAGTTGGCCGTGATGGGCGTCTCGATGATTTCGCCGGACGGCTTCGCCATCAGGCCGCGCATACCCGCCAGCTGGCGGATCTGCTGGGCGCTACCACGCGCGCCCGAGTCGGCCATGATGTAGATGGGGTTGAAGGACGGCTGCTTGCGCGTCTCGCGCTTGCCGTCGCGGTCGCCCGTCGTCTCCTCGCCGGAGATCTGCTGCATCATCTCCTGGGCGACCTTCTCCGTCACCTCGGCCCAGATATCGATGACCTTGTTGTAGCGCTCACCGTCGGTGATGAGGCCCTCGAGGTACTGGTTCTCGATCTCCGACACTTCCTTGCGCGCGTAGTCCAGGAACTCCTGCTTCTTCGCAGGGATGATCATGTCCTTGAGCGCGATGGAGATGCCGGCGCGGGTGGCGTTGTAGTAGCCGAGGCTGCGGATGCGGTCGGCCAGCAGCACCGTCTCCTTCTCGCCGGTGAGGCGGTAGCAGAGGTCGATGAGGCCGCCGAGCGACTTCTTGTCGAGCACCTTGTTGATGGCGTCGAAGCCCACGCGGCGCGGCACCACGTCCCAGAGCATGACGCGGCCGACGGTGGTCTCCTTGCGGACGCCGTCGATGCGGCAGACGACCTTCGCCTGCAGGTGCACCTCGCCGTGGTCGTACGCGGCCCGCACCTCGTCCGGAGACGAGAAGATGCGGCCCTCGCCGTTGGCGAACTCACGGGCGCGGGTCATGTAGTAGATGCCGAGCACCATGTCCTGCGTCGGGACGATGATGGGCTTGCCGTTCGCGGGGCTGAGGATGTTGTTGGTCGACATCATCAGCACGCGGGCCTCCATCTGGGCTTCGATGGAGAGCGGCACGTGCACGGCCATCTGGTCGCCGTCGAAGTCCGCGTTGAAGGCGGCGCACACCAGCGGGTGCAGCTGGATGGCCTTGCCCTCGATGAGGACCGGCTCGAAGGCCTGCATGCCCAGGCGGTGCAGCGTGGGCGCGCGGTTGAGGAGCACCGGGTGCTCGCGGATGACGTCCTCGAGGATGTCCCAGACCTCAGGACGCTCCTTCTCCACCATCTTCTTCGCTGACTTGATGGTGGTGACGTAGCCCTTCTCTTCGAGCTTGTTGTAGATGAACGGCTTGAACAGCTCGAGCGCCATGATCTTCGGCAGGCCGCACTGGTGCAGGCGCAGCTCGGGACCGACGACGATGACGGAGCGGCCCGAGTAGTCCACGCGCTTGCCGAGCAGGTTCTGACGGAACCGGCCCTGCTTGCCCTTGAGCATGTCGGACAGCGACTTCAGCGGCCGCTTGTTGGGGCCGGTGATGGTCTTGCCGCGGCGGCCGTTGTCGAACAGCGCGTCGACGGCCTCCTGGAGCATCCGCTTCTCGTTGCGGATGATGATGTCCGGCGCGTTCAGCTCCTGGAGCCGCTTGAGGCGGTTGTTCCGGTTGATGACGCGGCGGTACAGGTCGTTCAGGTCGGAGGTCGCGAAGCGGCCACCGTCCAGGGGGACCAGCGGGCGCAGGTCCGGCGGAATCACCGGAATCACGTCCAGCATCATCCACTCGGGCTTGTTGCCGGAGACGCGGAACGCCTCGGCCACCTTCAGGCGCTTGGCGTACTTCTTCCGCTTCGCCTCGCTGGAGGTCTCCCGCATGTCCTTGCGGAGCTCCTCGGACAGCTTCTCCACGTCCAGCGACTTGAGCATCTCCCGGACGGCCTCGCCGCCCATGCCCGTGGTGAAGGAGTCCTCACCGTGCTCCTGGAAGAGCCGGTGCATCTTCTCCTCGCTGATGAGTTCGCCCTTCTGCAGGGGCGTCGCCTTCGGGTCGAGGACGATGTAGCTCTCGCAGTAGAGGACCTTCTCCAGCTCCTTCAGGGTGATGTCGAGCAGGTTGCCGATGCGGCTCGGCAGCGACTTGAGGAACCAGATGTGGGCCACGGGCGTGGCCAGGGTGATGTGGCCCAGGCGCTCACGACGCACCTTGGACTGGATGACCTCCACGCCGCACTTCTCGCACACCACGCCCCGGTGCTTCATGCGCTTGTACTTGCCGCAGTTGCACTCGTAGTCCTTCACCGGCCCGAAGATGCGGGCGCAGAACAGGCCGTCCCGCTCCGGCTTGAAGGTACGGTAGTTGATCGTCTCCGGCTTCTTCACTTCGCCGTGAGACCACTGGCGGATCTTGTCGGGCGACGCCAGCGCGATGCGGATGGCGTTGAACGACAGCGGGTCCTTCGGCTTCTCGAAGAAGTTGAAAATGTCCTTCACGTTGCCTCCGAAATCTCGTTAGGCGCCCCACTCGGGGGTCGCCAGCTGATTCGGGCCCCCGCCCTGGACCCGGCCGCGCCCGCCCCTCGAAGGGGCGGCGGGCGGCCGGTCAGGCGGGCGCTCCGGCTCTGAATCAGGCCTCAGTCCCCGTCTTGTTGCTGCGCTCCTCGCCGTCACCGCCGCCGAGGAAGTCGCCTCCGAAGCTGCGCTGCCGCTCCGGGGGGGCGTGCTCCAGCAGCTCCACGTCGAGCGCCAGGGACTGCAGTTCCTTGAGGAGCACGTTGAACGACTCGGGCAGGCCGCTCTCGAGGACGTTGTCGCCCTTGACGATGGCCTCGTACATGCGCGTGCGGCCCACCACGTCGTCCGACTTGACGGTGAGGAACTCCTGCAGCGTGTACGCCGCGCCGTAGGCCTCCATCGCCCAGACTTCCATCTCTCCCAGACGCTGGCCGCCGAACTGGGCCTTGCCGCCCAGGGGCTGCTGCGTGACGAGCGAGTAGGGCCCGATGGAGCGGGCGTGGATCTTCTCGTCCACCAGGTGGTGCAGCTTCAGCATGTACATGACGCCCACGGTGACGTTCTGGTCGAACGGCTCACCGGTGCGCCCGTCGAAGAGCACCATCTGGCCGGTGCGCGGCAGGTGGCCCTCGTCCAGCAGCTTGTGGATCTCCAGCTCGTGGGCGCCGTCGAACACCGGAGTGGCCACGTGGATGCCGCGCTTGGAGCGGCGGCACAGCTGGACGATCTCCTCGTCGCTGAGGGTGTCGAGGAACTCGCCGAACTTCGGCTCGTCGTAGATGACCTTGAGCCGCTCCTTGATGGCCGCGGAGCTCCAGTTGGCCTCCACGTACTGCTGGAGCGCCTCACCGGTGCCCTTGGCCGCCCAGCCCAGGTGCGTCTCGAGGATCTGCCCGATGTTCATGCGGCTGGGAACGCCGAGCGGGTTGAGGACGATGTCCACCGGACGCCCGTCCTCCAGGTACGGCATGTCCTCCTCGGGGAGGATGCGGGACACGACGCCCTTGTTCCCGTGGCGGCCGGCCATCTTGTCGCCGACGGCGAGCTTGCGCTTGATGGCGACGTACACCTTCACCATCTTGATGACGCCCGGAGGCAGCTCATCGCCCTTCTTGATGCGGGCGATCTTCTCGCCGAAGGCCAGCTTCACGGCCTCCTTCGTCTCCTCCAGATTGCGGAGGACGTCGCGCATGCGGGAGTCGAGCGGGTCGCCCACGGAGATCTCGCCCCAGTACTTGTAGGGCACCGTGGTGAGCAGCTCGTCGTTGAGGATGTCCCCCTTCTTCAGGAGGATCTTCCCCTTGTCGTCCACGAGCTTGCCCTGGACCTCCTTGCCGCGCACCAGCGTGCGGATGCGGGCGAAGGCGCTGTCCTGGAGGACCTTGATCTCGTCGTTCTGGTCCTTGAGGAGCTTCGCCTCCTCCATCGACTCGATCTGCTTGGCGCGCTCGTCCTTCTCCACGCCCTTGCGGCTGAACACCTTGGCGTTGATGACGGTGCCCACCACGCCCGGCGGCACGCGCAGGGAGCTGTCACGCACGTCGCCGGCCTTCTCGCCGAAGATGGCGCGGAGCAGCTTCTCTTCCGGGGAGAGCTGCGTCTCGCCCTTCGGGGTGATCTTGCCCACCAGCACGTCGCCGGGCTTCACCTCGGCGCCGATGCGGATGATGCCGCTCTCGTCGAGGTCCTTGAGGGCCTCCTCACCCACGTTCGGGATGTCGCGGGTGATCTCCTCCTTGCCCAGCTTGGTGTCGCGCGCGATGCACTCGAACTCCTCGATGTGGATCGACGTGAAGACGTCGTCCTTGAGGATGCGCTCGCTGATGAGGATGGAGTCCTCGAAGTTGTAGCCCTGCCACGGCATGAACGCGACGACCACGTTCTGCCCCAGCGCCAGCTCACCCGTCTCGGTGGCCGGGCCGTCGGCGATGACGTCACCCTTGCGCACCCGGTCGCCCTTGTTGACGATGGGCTTCTGGTTGAGGCAGGTGTTCTGGTTGGAGCGCTGGTACTTGAGCAGGTTGTAGATGTCGACCTCGCTCGTCACGTCGCTCAGCCCGGCCGGCACGTCCGCCTTCACCACGATGCGGCCGGCGTCCACGCTCTCCACCACGCCGTCGCGGCGGGCCACGCACGTCACGCCCGAGTCGCGCGCGACGATGGCCTCGATGCCCGTGCCCACCAACGGGGCCGCGGTGCGCAGCAGGGGCACCGCCTGGCGCTGCATGTTGGAGCCCATGAGCGCGCGGTTCGCGTCGTCGTTCTCCAGGAAGGGAATGAGCGACGCGGCCACCGACACCAGCTGGTTCGGGGACACGTCCATCAGGTCCACGTCCTCGGCGCGAGCCTGGACGAACTCACCGCCGCGGCGGCTGGACACCAGCGCGTTGGCGAACTTGCCCTTCTTGTCCGTCTCGGCGTTCGCCTGGGCGATGGTGTGCTTCTCCTCCTCAAGCGCGGAGTAGAAGGCCACGTCCGTCGTCACGATGCCCGCTTCCACCTTGCGGTACGGCGTCTCGACGAAGCCGAACTCGTTGACTCGGGCGTACGTGGACAGCGACGCGATGAGGCCGATGTTCGGGCCTTCCGGCGTCTCGATGGGGCAGATGCGGCCGTAGTGCGTCGGGTGCACGTCGCGCACCTCGAAGCCCGCGCGCTCGCGGGTGAGGCCGCCGGGCCCGAGGGCGGACAGACGACGCTTGTGGGTGACCTCGGACAGGGGGTTCGTCTGGTCCATGAACTGCGACAGCTGGCTGGACCCGAAGAACTCCTTGATGACCGCCGTGACGGGCTTGGCGTTGATGAGGTCGTGCGGCATGAGCGTCTCGATCTCCTGGAGGCTCATGCGCTCCTTGATCGCCCGCTCCATGCGCACTAGGCCGATGCGGTACTGGTTCTCCAGCAGCTCGCCCACCGCGCGGACGCGGCGGTTGCCCAGGTGGTCGATGTCGTCGATGGTCCCCTTGCCGTTCTTCAGATCGATCAGGTAGCGGATCACCTCGAGGATGTCCCGCTTGGTGAGGATCTGCCCGTCGAGAGGCTCCTCGAGGCCGAACTTGAAGTTCAGCTTGAGGCGACCGACCTTGGACAGGTCGTAGCGCTCGGGGTTGAAGAACAGGTTGGTGAACAGGTTGATCGCCGTCTCCGGCGTCGGCGGATCGCCGGGACGCAGGCGGCGGTAGATCTCCATGATGGACTGCTCGGGCGTCTCGAGCTTGTCCAGCATCAACGTCTCACGCAGGTACGGGCCCACGTTGAGGTTGTCGATGAAGAGGACCTTGAACTCCTTGATGTTGCGCTTGAGGAGCTCGTCGACCTTGTCCTGCGAGACTTCCTCGTTGCACTCGAGGATGACCTCGCCGGTGTTCTCGTCCACCACGTCGTAGGCGGACACCTTGGTGAAGAGCTCGTCCGCGTCGATGGGGAGCGTCTTCATCTTCGCCGCTTCGAGCTTCTTGATGGCGGCGCGGGTGAACTTGCGGTTCTTCTTGACGATCAGCTCGCCCGTCTTCGTCTTGATGTCGCGCGTGGCGCGCTGCCCGGGGAGCAGCTCGAGCTCGACGCTCTTCTCGAAGTCCTGCGCGCTCTGGAGGTAGATGGTCTCCGTCGCGTAGTAGTAGTTGAGGATCTCCTCGGTGGAGCCCTTGAACTCCAGCGGGTTCTTCTTCGCGGTGTCGCTGACGGCGCCCAGCGCGCGGATGAGCACGGTGGCCGGCAGCTTGCGGCGCCGGTCGATGCGCACGTACAGCAGGTCCTTGTGGTCGAACTCGAAGTCGATCCACGAACCGCGGTAGGGAATGATGCGGGCGTTGTAGAGCAGCTTGCCAGACGAGTGGCTCTTGCCCTTGTCGTGGTCGAAGAAGGCACCCGGGCTGCGGTGCAGCTGGCTCACCACCACGCGCTCGGTGCCGTTGATGATGAAGGTGCCGTTCTGGGTCATCAGCGGGATTTCCCCGAAGTAGACCTCCTGCTCCTTCACGTCACGGATGGACTGGGCGCCAGTCTCCTCGTCCTTGTCCCACACGACCAGGCGGACGACGACCTTGATGGGCGCCGAGTAGGTCATGCCACGCTGGTGGCACTCATCGACGTCGTACTTCGGCTTCTCCAGGTGATAGCTGACGAACTCCAGCGAAGAAGTCTCGTTGAAGTCGCGGATCGGAAAGACGGACTTGAAGACACCCTGAAGACCGACGTCCTCACGCTTCTCCGGCGCGATGTCCGCCTGGAGGAACTTCTCGTAGGACTGCTTCTGGATGTTGATAAGATTGGGAATGTCGATGATCTTCGCGATCTTCGCGAAGGTCTTCCGCACGCGGAAATTGTTCTGGATCTGCGTCGGCATTCTGGCTCCGGGGACGACTGCTCGGGCGGGCAAACATCAGTAACGCGCGGCGGCGCCGGGAAATTTGTAACTGTCAAATGGGCAAAGCCGGCACCCCCTCGCTGGGAGCGCCGGCCTGCTCATCCGGTCAGGAGGCTGCCTGAAAATTCCCGGAAAACCGGGCAGCCCCTGTAGGCGTTACTTGACTTCGACGGTGGCGCCAGCCGCGGTGAGCTGGTCCTTGATCTTCTTGGCGTCGTCCTTGTTGACGCCTTCCTTGACGTTCTTCGGGGCGCCCTCGACCAGGTCCTTGGCCTCCTTCAGGCCCAGGCCGGTGATGGCGCGGATCTCCTTGATGACGTTGATCTTGTTGGCGCCGGCGTTGGCCAGCACCACCGTGAACTCCGTCTTCTCCTCGGCGGGAGCGGCGGCGGCGGCGGCCGGGCCGGCGGCCACGGCGACGGCAGCGGCGGAGACGCCCCACTTGGACTCCAGCTGCTTCACCAGCTCCGCAGCCTCCATGACGGTCAGCGAGGAGAGCTGGTCAACAATCGAATTCAGGTCAGCCATTGAACTGTGTCCTTCTGGTTTCGACTAACGGCCCCCATCCCCCGAGGGGAGGTACGGCCGAAGGGTGTTGGTAGGAAAACTTCTCGGTTGGATGAGGGAAACTACCCCTGCGACTTGTCCGCGTGGGCCTGCAGCACCCGCGCGAGCTGGGAACCCGGGGCGGCAATCGTCCGGACCAGCTTGCCTGCCGGCTGGTTCAGCATGCCCAGCAGCTGGGCGCGCAGCTCCGGCAGACCCGGCAGCTTCGCCAGGGCCTTCACGCCGTTGACGTCGACCTTGCGGCCTTCGACGACGGCGACGCGGATCTTGATCTTGTCCTCGAGGTCCTTCGTGAACTCGGTCAGGATCTTCGCCGGGGCCACCACATCGCCGTAGCTGATGCACAGGGCCACGGGGCCCGTGAAGTCATCGGCGATGACCGACACGGACGTGCCCTGCGCCGCACGGCGCGCCAGCGTGTTCTTGATGACCTTGTACTCGACGCCGCCCTCGCGGAACTTCTTGCGCAGCTTCGTCACCGTCTCCACGTCCACCTTGGAGAACTCGGCGACAACGGCCGACTTGGTCCGCGAGAACTTCTCGTGGAGCTCCTTGATCATCTCTTCCTTCTCGCTCTTCAGCACTTTGACTCACCTCCTTCTTGGCCCGCCCCAATCAGGACGGGCGTGATGCCTGGGCCAAAGTGGCAGAGCGAGAGGAGCCTCCGAGAGGCACCACACCGCACCCTCAGTCTCGGCAGGGCTGACCTTACGGTCGTTTGAACCCCGGGTTGAGAGAACCGCCCGACCGGTTGCCCGGTTCCCAACGGGACATGTCCGCTCTTCCCTGGGTCCCTGCTGTCATGAACCAGGTCGGAACACCGCGTCTCGCGACGTGGCGCTCCAATTGCAAAAGCCGGGGGCCTATACCCCCGGCTTCAGCAAAGATCCAGAACTTTCGAACCTGTGACGTCAGACGGGCGACGGGCCTGACGACCCCGTTGGGGGTCTCACGCCCGCCTGCCCTCCTTGGCCGCCTAGCGGTGGCGAGCCTGGATTTCCGTGGTGTCGAGCTTGATGCCCGGCCCCATCGTCGTGGAGATGGCGATGCCCTGGAGGTAGACGCCCTTGGCGGTGGCCGGCTTGAGCTTCATCACCAGGTCCACCAGCGCGTTGAAGTTGGCCTCGAGCTTGTCCTGCTCGAAGGAGGCCTTGCCCATCTTCGCGTGGACGATACCGGCCTTCTCGGCGCGGAAGTCGACCTTACCGCCCTTGGCGTCGCGAACGGCCTTGGCGACGTCCATGGTGACGGTGCCCACCTTCGGGTTGGGCATGAGGCCGCGGGGGCCGAGCACCTTACCGAGGCGACCGACGACACCCATCATGTCCGGGGTGGCGATGACGGTGTCGAAGTCGAGGAAGCCCTCCTCGATGCGCTTCTGGAGGTCCTCGGCGCCGACGATGTCCGCACCAGCGTTGCCGGCCTCCGTCGCGCGCTCGCCCTTGGCGAACACGGCCACGCGCACGGTGGCGCCGGTGCCGTGCGGGAGCACCACGGCGCCACGGACCATCTGGTCCGCGTGCTTCGGGTCCACGCCCAGGTTGATGGCGACATCCACCGTCTGGTCGTACTTGGAGGCACGCGCCTCCACCGTCTTCTTCAAGAGCGCGAAGCCCTCGGAGATCGGGTAACGCTTCTCGCGGTCCACCAGCGCGGCGGCCGCACGGAACTTCTTCCCATTCTGAGCCATGACAGAAATCCTTGTCGTGAGTGGGGTGGGCGGCGGCCTAGCCGACCACGTCGATGCCCATGGAGCGCGCGGTGCCAGCAATGGTGTTCATGCAGGCCTCGAGCGACGCGGCGGTGGTGTCCTGGATCTTCTTCTTGGCGATGTCCTCGAGCTGAGCGCGGGTGATCTGACCCACCTTCTCCTTGCCCGGCTTCTTCGCGCCAGAACCCTTCTTCTTGTCGGTGTGCAGGCCCGCCGCCTTCTTGATGAGGATGGCCGCGGGAGGCGTCTTCAGGATGAAGGTGAAGGAGCGGTCCGCATACACGGTGATGATCACCGGGATGATGAGCCCTTCCTTGGCCTCCGCCTGCGTCTTGGCGTTGAACTGCTTGCAGAACTCCATGATGTTCACGCCCTGCTGACCGAGCGCGGGGCCGATCGGCGGGGCGGGGTTCGCCTTGCCGGCGGGAATCTGCAGCTTGACCTGTCCTGTGACCTTCTTCATCGGCTGACGACTGCCTTTCGAGGGGGTGGTACCAGCGGGCCGCCAGACGGGGAGGCCCTCCCACCCATGGGTCCGCGCCCGTCACCGGGCACGGAAGCGCGTGCGGCGCGGCCTCCAGATGGAGGGCGCGCCGCGAAAACACGAGCTAACCGGTGGTCTTCTCCACCTGCATGAAGTCCAGCTCCACGGGGGTGGCGCGGCCGAAGATGCTCACGAGCACCTTGACCCGGCCCTTCTCCGCGTTGACCTCTTCCACCGTGCCGTTGAAGTTGGCGAACGGGCCGTCGATGACGCGCACCGTGTCACCCTCGTCGAACTGCACCTTGGGCTTCGGCTTGAGCGTGCCCTCGGAGATCTGCGAGGTGAGCCGGGCCACTTCCTGGTCGGAGATGGGCAGCGGGTTCTGGTGCTGCGCCGTGCCCGGAAAGCCGGTGATCTTCGGCGTGTTCTTCACCAGGTGGAGCGTCCGGTCGTTCAGCTCCATCTGCACGAAGATGTAGCCAGGGAAGAACTTGCGGCGAGACGTCTTCTTCTCACCCTTCACCATCTCGACGACCTGCTCCATGGGAATCAGGATTTCGCCAAACTGGTCCTGGAGCCCTTCAAGGCGCACCTTCTCCTCGAGGCTCTTCTTCGCCTGGTTCTCGAAGTTCGAGTAGGTATGGACCACGTACCATTTCATCGCCATTACAGCTTCCCCCACACGCTGGGCAGCCATTCCACCATCAAGTTGTAGGCGATGGTGTCGATGAAGAAGAGCAGTACGGCGGCCACGAGCGAGGCGACGACCACGGCCATGGTCGACGCCCGGGTCTCCGACCAGGTCGGCCAGGTGACCTTCATCAGCTCGGAAGCCACATCGAGCGAGAGCGTGTGGGTGCGTGGATGGAAGTACGCGCCAACGGCCAACCCCACGGCGAGCAGGTAGCCAATCAGCGTGGACACCTTCCAGTCCATGCCCTCGATGAGGACGGGGTCGCCCCAGCCAAACCGGGCCCAGAGCAACCCGAAGACACGCTCCAGGAAGAGGGCCAGGATGATGCCGGCGAGGAGATAGAAGATGACCACGAGCCGCTTCGGGTCCATTGCCGAGCGGTTAGCCTGCTGGCTGGCCTCTGATGCCGTCGCCATGGTGCCTCACTGGGGTACTACGGATGCGAAAACGTGGGACTGCGAAAACACAGGAACCCCCGGTACCTCCAGGTACCGGGGGCCCCGCTCCCACTGAGAGTTGGCAGGCCAGGAGGGATTCGAACCCCCAACACGCGGATTTGGAGACCGCTGCTCTACCGTTGGAGCTACTGGCCTAGAACCTTCCCTGGAACTACCGACCTAGACCTTACCTTCCTTGTGGTCTTGATGCTTGCGGCACCGAGGGCAGAACTTGCTCAGCTCGAGCTTGTCCTGGCTCTTCCGCTTGTTCTTCGTGGTCGTGTAGTTCCGCTCCTTGCACACAGTGCACTCGAGCGAAATGATGGAACGATTGCCCTTCGGCATGACCTACCTCACCAGATACGAGAGGGGAAGGCTACCACGAAGGAGCCCTCCCCTCGAATCGGGACTGTTGAGCCCGGCAACCCGAAGGCCGCCCAGGCAAGTTACTCGATGATCTCGGCCACGACGCCGGCGCCCACGGTGCGACCGCCCTCGCGAACGGCGAAGCGGAGCTCCTTCTCCATGGCCACCGGGGTGATGAGCTCCACCTCGATAGCAATGTTGTCGCCCGGCATCACCATTTCCACGTTGTCCGGCAGCTTCACCGTGCCCGTCACGTCCGTGGTGCGGAAGTAGAACTGGGGACGGTAGCCCTTGAAGAACGGGGTGTGACGACCACCCTCCTCCTTCGAGAGGACGTAGATCTGCGCCTTGAACTTGGTGTGCGGGGTGATGCTGCCCGGCTTGGCCAGCACCTGGCCACGCTCCAGGTCCTCACGCTTCAGGCCACGCACCAGCGCGCCGATGTTGTCGCCCGCCATGCCCTGGTCCAGCAGCTTGCGGAACATCTCCACGCCCGTCACGACGGTCTTCTGCGTGGGACGCAGGCCGACGATTTCGACTTCCTCGCCCACCTTGACGATGCCGCGCTCGACGCGGCCCGTCGCCACCGTGCCACGGCCGGCGATGGAGAACACGTCTTCCACCGGCATCAGGAAGGGCTTGTCGGTGGCGCGCACCGGGGTGGGGATGTAGCTGTCCACCGCCTCCATCAGCTTCAGGATGGACGGCTCGCCGATGTCGCTGGTGTCACCCTCCAGCG